>CAYHRV010000066.1:0-14083 GCA_964359165.1 uncultured Elusimicrobia bacterium | reverse complement strand
TTCCGGGGAGGATTCTCCGTCCCCTTTATCGAGTCGTCCTCCGACCTCCCCCTTGGGATTTATCATTTCATTCAATCCGTTTCGCATGATATGATTCCCCAAGTCACCCAGCTCACTTCGGTCTTCAACGCCTTGCGAAAAAGTTGAAGGAGAACGGCAATGCCTAAAAGTGAAGCCTTGACAATACATCATATAGGAGATATTCTATAAACGATGTCTTATGAACTCGTTTTTTATGAGACACGATCCGGCCACGTTCCGGCGCTTGAATTTCTGCGCGGCCAACCGAAACCCGTTCGGGCCGAAGGAGGCTGGCTGCTCGAGCAACTGCAGAAATATGGCAACAGCTTGGGCCGTCCGGTCATGGCTTATCTTGAAGATGGCATCCATGAACTCCGCTGGCAGGTTGAACGCAATGAATACCGGCTCTTATTCTTCTTCTCTGGCCGCCGGATAGTCGTGGTTACCCATGGATTTTCTAAGAAAACAAAGCGGGTCCCGAAAGCTGAGATAGAGCGCGCGAGAGGATGGCGCGCTGATTGGTTGGCACGGAATCGAGGGACTACATGAAAGATGAAAAGAGAAGGGGCGTTCCCTTAAAAGAGTGGCTTGACGCGGAGCTCAGGGATCCGGAGTTCAAGCGATATTACGATGAGTCCTCGGTTAAGTGGCATGTCGCCATGCAGATCGTCGAAGCCCGACAGAAGGCCAACATGACGCAAGGAGAGCTTGCGCGCCAAATCGGCGATAGACAGCAAAATGTTTCCCGGATCGAGAGCGGTGAACAAAACGTCACCATCGGGACGCTGGACAAGATAGCCAAAGCCGTCGGCGGTCGACTGGTTGTTAAAATCATCGAATCGAAGGCTGGCAGCGCTTCCAAAGGGGAGCGGACCGGCGCATCGATGGTCAGGGATCGCAAGAAACCGTACCGGGTCAAGAGATAGTCCGTGGACGGCATGAAAGCCCATTTCATTCTCTATGTTTCGAATCAGAAGGCGGCGGCTGGGTTCTATGGAAAAGTATTGGGCAAGGCGCCCAGATTGGACGTGCCTGGGATGACGGAGTTCGACCTGAGCGAGGGCAGCGTCCTGGGCCTCATGCCGGTTGCGGGCATCCGGCGGCTCCTGGGTGACAAGCTGCCCGATCCGGCCCGGGCGGCCGGGGTCCCGCGCGCGGAGATATATCTCATCACCGAGGACCCCGCGGGCCATCATCGAAGAGCCCTAGAAAACGGCGCGAAGGAGTTGAGCCCGCTCGCGCTCCGGGACTGGGGGCACGAAGCGGCCTACTCCCTCGACCCCGACGGACACGTATTGGCCTTCGCCGGAGAATCCGCGCAGGAACCCTAGAGGCAGGCCCTCTCGCCGCCTAAGAACGGCTTTGCGAGTCCGGGCGCGCGTGCGGCGCGCGATTTGATATCATCGGGTCATGAGCGAAGTGGCCGAGCCGGCCAAGAAGAAATACCTCGTCAGCGTCTGCCTCCCGGCCTATAACGAGGCCGCCAACATCGCCCGCGAGATCGAAACCATCCGCTCGGCCATGGCCAAGACCGACTTCGACTACGAGTTCATCGTCGTAGACGACGGCTCCACCGACGGCACGGCCGAGCTCGCGGAGAAGGCCGGAGTGCGCGTGGTGCGCCACGGGGCCAACCGGGGCGGGGGCGTGGCCCGCAACACCGGCATACTCGAGGCCCGCGGGGACATCATCGTGGCCAGCGACGCGGACGGCACCTACCCCCACGAGACCATCCCCAAGCTCCTATCCTATTTCCCGGACTACGACATGGTCATCGGCGCGCGGGTGGGCGAAGTGGTGCAGGAGCCCTGGTACCGCAAGCTCCCCAAATACCTCATCGCGCGCCTGGCCAGCGCCCTGAGCGGCATCGACATCCCGGACCTCAACTCGGGCTTCCGCGCCTTCAAGAAAGAGACGGTCCTCTCCTACTTCTCCCTGCTCCCCCCGGGCCACTCCTGGGCCGGGACCATCACCCTGGCCTTCCTCTGCAACGGCCATCCCGTGATGTTCATGCCCATCAACTACTACAAGCGCAAGGGCGGGCCCTCGAGCTTCATGCCCGTGGCCGACACCTACAGCTACATCCTCCTCATCGTGCGGGCGATCATGTACTTCAACCCCCTGCGCGTCCTGCTCCCCCTGGGCTTCTTCGTCTTCTCGGTGGGCTTCCTCAAGACCGTCTACGATTTTTTCAAGACGCAGATCGGCGGCTGGGACGTATTCCTCCTGGTCGCCTCCGTGCAGATCGTCTCCCTGGGTTTCATCGCGGACCTCATCGCGGTGCTCCACCGCAGGAATACGGCCAAGCCCTGAATGGCCAAGATACTCATCGTCGGGGCGGGCTCCCAGGCCCGCTACGCCATAGACATACTCCGCACGCGCAAAGGCGTAAGCCTGCTGGGCCTGGCCGACCTCGAATCCTCCGCCCCCCTCGGCCGAGTGATCAACGGCGCGAAAGTGCTCTGCGCGGCCTCCGACGTCGCAAAGCGCTTCAAACCCTCAACCTGCCGTCTGCTCCTGGCCACCGGCGACAATCGCCGCAAGAAGGAGCTGGCCGAGCGTTTCTCGGCGCTGGGATTCAAGTTCGCGAGCGCCGTGAGCCCGCAGGCGAGCGTCTCCCCCCATGCCCGCATAGGGGCGGGCTGCATCCTCAACCCCCAGGCCGTGGTCATGACCGACGCCGTGGTAGGAGAGCATGTCATCCTCCACTCCCATGTTGTCGTGGAGCATGATAACCTCATCGGCGATTTCGCCAATCTCGCGCCGGGCGTGTCCCTGGCCGGGCGGGTGAAGATCGGCATGGGCGCCTACCTCTACACCGGGGCCAAGGTCATTCCGGATAGGACCGTCGGCGATTGGGCCATGGTGGCGGCCGGAGCCGTGGTCACTCGGGATGTCCCCGCTGGGGGGAGGGTCGCGGGGGTGCCTGCGAGAACGATGAAAGGAAGCGCCCAATGAAACGGAGGTTCGCCCCGGCAAGAAACGAAGTGGAAACTACCGATGAAACGGCGGCTCGCCCCCGGGACGAGCGTCCCCCCGTGGGGGGGACGCTGGCATGATCCCATTCTTCGGCGCCGGACGGGAGTTCAAGGCGTACGGGCCCAAGGCCATGGCTCTTGCGAGAAGGGTGCTCTCCGGCGGACGCTGGCTCCAGAGCGAGGATGTCTCCCTCTTCGAGGCGCGCCTGGCCGCCTTCACCGGCCGCAAGTTCGGCGTGGCGGTCAACTCCTGCACCGACGCCCTCTATTTCGCCCTGGTGGCCGCCGGCGTCAAGCCGGGCGACGAGGTCCTGGTCACCGATTACTCCTTCGTGGCCTCCGCTTCGCCCATCCTGCGCGCCGGAGCCGTGCCCGTGTTCGTGGACATAGACTCCGACCATCTCATGGACCTCGATAACGCGCGCGCGCTCGCCGGGCCCAAGACCAAGGCCCTCGTGCTCGTCCACCTCTACGGCCAGATGGCCGACCCCCAGGCGGCCGAGGCTTTCGCCAAGGAGCGCAACCTCATCCTCATCGAGGACGCGGCCCAGGCCATCGGCTCCACGCGCGGCGGGCGCAAGGCGGGCTCCTTGGGGCTGGCCAGCACCATCAGCTTCGACCCGACCAAGCCCATCAGCGCGCCGGGGAGCGGGGGCATACTGCTCACCGACGACGAAGAGACCGCCGCCCGGGTGCGGCGCCTGCGCTATCACGGCAAGGCCGCCGACCGCGCGGAGTATCTGGAGCCGGGCTTCAACTGCCAGATGCCCTCGCTCACCGCCGCCCTCTTGAACATGAAGATGGACTTCGAACGCCCCTGGCTCAAAGCCCGGCGCAAGGCCGCAGACGCCTATCGCGCGGGCCTATCCCGGGCTTCCGGCCTCGTCCTTCCCCGCGAAATAGAGCCCGGCACCCACATCTATCACAAGTTCGTCGTCCGTCATCCCCGGCGCGACGCCCTGCGCCGGCATCTGGGCGAGCGCGGCATCGAGACCATGGTCCATTACTCCCTACCCCTGCACAAACAGCCCTGCTTCAAGCCCTACGCCCGCCTCGACGACCTCTACCCCCGGGCCATGGCGGCGAGCCGCGAGGCGCTGTCCTTGCCCATTCATCCCTTCCTCACCAAGCGGGAGACCGCCGCGGTGGTCAAGGCCGTCCTGGAATTCACGGGCACCTAAACCGAAAAGGATGGTCCTGGTAACGCGACATCGGGCCCCTAGAACGAGCGCACCCCCCCGGGGGGTGCGCTGACATGTGCGGGATCGCGGGCTCTCTCGCGCTCCGCGGGCCGGCCCCCCCCGGCGAAGAGGAAGCGGTGCGCCGCATGGTCGAGACCCTAGTGCACCGGGGGCCCGATGAGGACGGCTTCCTCTCCGAGGGCCCCGCGCGCCTGGGCATGCGCCGGCTCAAGATCATCGACCTCTCCACGGGTAGACAGCCCATCTACAACGAGGACCGGACCGTGGGCGTGGTCTACAACGGGGAGATCTACAATTACCTCGAGCTCCGCTCCGAGCTCGAAGCCAAGGGCCACCGCTTCTCCACCCGCTCGGACACGGAAGTGCTCGTGCACCTCTACGAGGAGGAAGGCCCCCTCTTCCCCCAGCGCCTGCGCGGCATGTTCGCCTTCGCCCTCTGGGACGCCAAGCGCGGCCGCATCCTCCTGGGGCGCGACCATTTCGGCGTCAAACCCCTCTATTGGGGGGTCTTCGGGGACCGCCTTCTCTTCGGCTCCGAGATACGCGCCCTCAAGGCGCACCCGGCCTTCCGCGCCGAGACGGACCCGGGCGCGCTCGATGATTTCATGACCCTGCTCTTCATCCCCGCCCCGCGGACGGTCTACCGGGGCCTCTCCACGCTCGAGCCCGGCAGGGTGCTGTGCTTGGAGAGCGACGGCTCCCGGACGCACCATGTCTTCTGGGACCCGGCCGCGGCCGTGGCCCGCGGCGCGGCGCGGCGCCTCACGGATCTGAGGGAGACTCTGGAGCTCTTGGACGCGAAAGTCTCCGAGTGCGTGAAGATGATGCTCAGAAGCGACGTCCCGCTGGGCGTGTTCCTCTCCAGCGGGCTGGACTCCTCGGCCGCGGCTTACTACGCGAGCCGCCATCAGAAGGGGATCAAAACCTTCACCATACGCTACAAGGCGGGCTTGGCCGACAGCTACAACGAAGACCGGGAGGCGGCCAAGACCGCCTCCTTCCTGGGAACCGATCACACCGAGATCGAGATGGAGCTTCCCCAGGACCTGACCGGCCTGGTCTGGGAGGTGCTCTCGCGCTTCGACGAGCCCTTCGCGGACCTCTCGGCCCTGCCGACCTACATGCTCTGCAAGGAGGCGCGCAAGCACATCACCGTCGCCCTCACGGGCGACGGGGGAGACGAGCTCTTCGGCGGCTACCCCACGAGCATCGCCACCGAGGTCCTGACCTATTACCGCCTCCTTCCCAAGATGCTGCGCAAGCGCGTGTTCCCCGCTTTGGCCTCCGCTCTGCCCACGAGCCTGGCCCGCGTCTCCCTCGACTACAAACTCAAGCGCTTCCTGCAGACCGCCCAGTATGTCGACGAGCCCATGGCCGCTCATTTCTCCTGGCGCGGGGCCTTCTACTGGCAGGAGCGCGAGTCCTGCTACGCCCCCTCCTTTTACGGCGCGGTCAAAGACCGCGCTCCCTATGCCAGCTCCCTGGCCCTGCTCAAGGGCTCGGAGGCGCTCACGCTCAAGGATCAGATCCAGCTCGCGGATCTTCGCGTCCATCTGCCCGACCTCTACTTGGTCAAGGCCGACCGCATGAGCATGGCCCACTCCCTGGAACTCAGGCCGGTGCTCCTCGACCCGGAGCTCGCCGAACTGGCTTTCTCCATCCCCCATTCATGGAAGATCCGGGGGTTCCAGACCAAATGGATACTGCGCCGCCTCCTGCGCGGCAAAGTCCCTGACGAGGTCATCGATCTTCCCAAAAAAGGATTCACCCCCCCGCTCTCCTTCTGGCTGGCCGAGGGACGCTTTCAGGATTTCGTGCGCGAGGTCACCCGCTCCTCCGGGTTCCGCGGCCTGGGCGCGCTCCGGGAGGGGACGGTCGAGCGCCTGCTCACCGAGCACAAAGAGCGCCGCGCGGACCATACCCGGAGGCTGTGGGCCATCCTGAGCCTGGCCGCGTTCTCCAAATGACGGAATGGATCGGCTACGCCGGTTCGGCGCTCGTGGCGCTCTCCTTAATGATGAGCAACATCTGGCGCCTGCGCTGGATCAATCTGGCGGGCGCGGCCTTCTTCGTCGCCTACGGCCTGGCCGTGGGAGCGTATCCCGTGGCCCTGGTCAACGCCCTCATCGTGGTCATCGACGCCTATCATCTCGGCGTCATGGCCGGGAAGAAGGACTATTTCACCCTCATGCCCGTGGCGAGCACGGAAGAGAGCCTGCTCAAGGGCTTCCTCGCCGCCCACAGGGAGGACATCGACTCCTTTTTTCCGGACTTCTCCCTCAAGGCCGCGCCCGGGGTCCGCTGCGTCTTCATCCTGCGCAACCTGATGCCCGTGGGCCTTTTCGCCTTCGCGCCGGGCGCGGATGGGTCCGTCGAGATACTGCTCGACTACGTGGCGCCTGAGTACCGCGATCTCAAGAACGCCCGCTACCTCTATTCGACCCAGGGTGGACTGCTCAAAGACGAGGGTTTCTCCCGCTTCCGCGCGCGGCCCCGCTCCCGGGCATTCGAGGGCTATCTCCGGACGATGGGCTTCTCCCCGGAGCACGGACTGCCGGGGAGCTTCAGCCGGCCGATCCGTCCAGCGTGAACGGCCTCCCGGCGCTCCGCGTCCCGGTCGCAGCACTAGCCTTCCTGCTTCCCCTGCAGTCTCCGTTCGCCGCCCACGGCGCTCCGGCTCCGCGAAGGGACGGCCTGCCCCGCGCCTCGGACGACGCCTCCATGGAAAAGGCCCAGGAAGAGATCCTGGCTCTGAGGACCGAACTCGCCCCCCTCCTCGAAAGCCTCGACGGCCTCAGGACGGTGGGTCTGCAAGGACGAAGCTTCTCGAAGTACACCGCCGAGCGCACCCGGCTCCTGCGCGAGATCGCCCCCAGATTCCAGCGCTTCGTCTCCGTGCGAAACGAGTTCACGAAGGTCCGGCTCGAACAGACCTGGGTCTCCGTGGTCTCCGCGATAGGGGACGCGTCCAAGAACAAGCCGCCCTCGGTGCAGGCCGCGTCCAATCTCATGGTCTCCCAGAGCCGCAGGACTTTCACCGACGAGGCGCGCGCCTTCGAGGACAGGGCCTTGCGGGCCATCCAGGCCGAGGAAGTCGCGAATCGGGGATTCCAGGCGGAAGAGGCCGCAAGGGTCCATAAGCGCCGCATCCTCATCGCGATCGCGGCCGGGGCCGCGCTCCTCGCCCTGATCGCTTACTTATCGCTTTAAGGGGTTGTGAAACAACCCCTAAGGCTGGAGGCGGCGATGCAGGAACACCCACTCCAGGGATTGGCGCAGGGCCCTCTGCTCCAGATCCGCGGCCGCGCTGTGCCCGCCCTCGATGTTCTCGTAATAGAGGGGATGCTCCCCCAACTCCAATAGGCGGGCCACCGCCTTGCGCGCGTGCCCCGGATGCACCCTATCGTCCTTGGTGGAGGTCAGGAAGAACGCCGGAGGGTAGTCCTTGCCGGGCATGAGATTCTGATACGGCGAATACGCCCGGATGGCCTCCTTTTCCGCTCCCTCGGGGTCCCCGTACTCTCCCATCCAGCTATGGCCCGCCAGGAGTTTGTGGTAGCGCATCATGTCCAGGAGCGGCACCTGGCAGACCACGGCGCCGAAGAGGTCCGGCCTCCGGGTCATGGCCGCGCCCACCAGGAGCCCGCCGTTGCTCCCGCCCATGATGCCCAGGCGGCGGGGCTCGCTCACCTTGCGCGCGACGATGTCCTCGGCCACGGCGATGAAGTCCTCGAAAGCGCGCGGGCGCTTCTCCTTGAGCGCGGCCTGGTGCCAGGCGGGGCCGAATTCTCCTCCTCCCCGGATATTGGCCAGCGCGTAGGCTCCGCCTTTCTCCAGCCAGACCTTGCCCGGGACCTGGAGATAGGAGGGGCCGTAAACGATCTGAAAGCCCCCGTACCCGTACAGGAGGACGGGCGTCGACCCATCCTTGGGCATCCCCTTCCGGGAGACGAGGAAATAGGGCACTTTCGTCCCATCCGCGCTTACGGCCTCGTATTGGGCTGACTCCAGTCCGGAGGCATCGAAACGGGCGGGCAGACGCTTGAGCAGTTCCGGCGCGGCTCCCGGCGTCCGGAGCAGATGCAAAGTGGAGGGGACGAGGAACGATTCATAGGAGGCGAAGAGTTCGTCCCGGAAAGAGTCCCCGGCGGCCATGCCGAGCGTCCCGTCCGCCGGGAGAGAGACCGGCTTGAGCATCCAGACGGCATCATCCCGGCGCGCGGCCCAAAGGCGGCTGACGACATTCTCCCGAGTCAGGAGATAGAGGGCGCCGCGCACGGCCCACACCCCGGCCAGCGAGGAACGGAGACCGGGCTCATAGACGAGTTCGACTCGGCCCGCGAGGTCCCCCTCCCCATAGGCATCGTCGGGAACGGCGATCAGGGACCCGGTCTTGAAGACCTCCTTGCCGACCCTCCAATCCTTGAGCAGACGCACCAGGAGCTTGCCTTCGAACCAATCCTCGATGCCGGCGTCGAGCGGCAAGGCGAGCCTGCGGACCTTCCCCCCGGGCAGGACCCGGTGGAACTCGCTCTCGAAATAAGTGACGCTCCGTGAAATGAGGACGAGAGTCCCCTCGGGCCGGAAAAAGGACATCGGCTCGACGGACACGTCGCTCTCCTTTCCCTCGAACACGAGGGGAGCCCCGGCCAGGGGCTCCCCCCTGTGCCAGGACTTCAAGACCCTCGGATATCCTGAAAGCGTCAGCGACCCGGGCCCGTAATCCGTTCCTATCAGGAGGGATTCCTCATCCATCCAGGCCAGGCGATGCTTCGCCTCGGGAAGGCGGAAGCCTCCGGCGGCGAAGGTCGCCGCGTCGAGGTCGAACTCCCGAACCTCATAGGCGTCCTTGCCTCCGCGGGAGAGGTCGACGAGACACCGCCGCGCGTGAGGAGGCAGGCATTCGGCGCCCTTCCAGACCCAGGACTCCCCCTCCTCCCGGCCGAGCTTGTCCATGTCGAGGAGCACCCGCCAGGCGGGCTCGCTCTTGCGGTACTCCTCCAAGGACGCGCTGCGCCAGAGCCCGCGCACATGAGAGGAGTCCTGCCAGAAGTTGTGGACCAGGCCCCCCCGCCAGATGGGCGCGGGGATGCGATCGGCCGCGTTGAGGATGGAGCGGATGTCGGATCGAAACGGCTCGAAGCGCGGGTCCGCGGAAAGCTCGGCGAGGGACTCGGCGTTGCGGGCGCGGACCCAGCTCAAAGCCTGAGTGGACTCGACTTCTTCGAGCCAACGATAGGGGTCGGCGGCCATGGGGCCGCCGTCCTCGGAGCGCGGCCGGTCTCCGCTCGCGAAGGGGGCGGCCTCCTGCCCCATCGCGGGGACGGCGAAGGCCAGAGCCGCGAGGACGAGCCGGCGCGTCACCGGGAGGTCAGCTCTTGCGCCCGCGGCCGGTCGCGGCCGGAGTCTTGCCGCCGCGCACGAAGGCGACGTACTCGGCCAGGCCTTTCTCCAGCGGATAGGCCGGGGCGTAGCCCAGGAGCCTGCGCGCCTTGGAGACGTCCAGGGAGCCCCGGCTCGGCTTGAACTTGTCCTCGCCGAGTTGGACCTTGACCTTGAGCTTGCCCAGTATCCCTTCCAGGATGCGGACCGCGTCGGCGAGACTGCGGCCCGAGCCGTAGGTGATGTTGAAGGTCTCACCCAACGCCTCGTCCTTGAGCACGGCCAGGGCCAGGCCCTGCGCCGCGTCCGACACATAGGTGAAGTCGAGGAGCGTGCGTTCCGGGTCGGCGACCTCGATCACCTCTTTGGCCAGCGCGCTCTCGATGAATATCTGGAGCACGCGGCGGTTGTTGTCTGTCGGGCCGTAGACCGCGGAGGGGCGGACGATGACGAATGGGATGTTGTGGTGGCGGCTGAAGATGCGCACGAGCACCTCGCCGGCCAGCTTCATCCCGCCGTAGATGTTCTTGGGGTCCTTGCGCCCCTCCTCCGGCATAGGGGTCTTCTCGAAGTCGCCGTAGACCATGCTCGATGAGACATACACCAGCCGCTTCACGCTCCCGGCGTCTCCGAGCACGTCGAGCAGGTTGAAGGTCGCGGCCACGGTGCTCTCGAAGGCCTCCTCGGTCTGCCAGCGCGCGACGTTGGCCAGGGGCAGGGCCGCCAGGTGGATGATCCGGTCCGGCTTGATCTTGAGGAGCTTGCGCCGGAGGTCCTCCTTGTTGTTCATGTTCCCGCGGATGACTTCCGCTCCCTTATTGAGGACGTCGAAGCGGTACTGCATGTTTCCCAGGAAGCTCGGCGCCAGCGGGAAGATGTATTGGTGGAAGAAGTCGAGGATATAGACCTCGCAGCCGCGGTCGAGGAGAGCGCGCGCCGTGTGCGAGCCGACGAAGCCCGCTCCTCCCGTGATCAAGACCCTGGGTTTGGGATTCACTTTATGATCTCCTTGTACGCGGCGCACAAAGTGCGCTGTGCGTTTTCAAAGCGTCCATATCGTTGTTTTACAACCCCTTCAGAGCGTCCTCTAGGGGTATTAGGTCCTTGGGGAAGCGCTTGCGCGCGGCGTTGAGTTCGGCTTCGAGGAAAGCGCGCGCCTCCGCCTTGCGCTTGAGCCCCGCCAGCACCCGGCCTTTCACGGCGGCGGCGCTGAGGCGGTTGACTCCGTAGCTCAATCTCAGCCCTGCGTCCGCGTGCGGCAGGGCCCGGGCGAACTCCTTGCGCCCGAGCAGGTTCTTGGCGTACCGGTAGGAGTAGACATAGTCGGCCGGGTAGGCCTTTATGAGCCGAGGATAGAGCTTGTCGAGTTCCGCCGACTTCCCCGCGGCCTCCAGGAAGAAGCGGAGATTGTCGTCGAGGTTCCTGTCCTTCCCGATCCCGGCCTTCTGGGACTCTGCGGAGAGCAGGACGATCGCTCGCCCTAGGAGCGCCGAGCGCTTTTCCCCATCGCCATGGAGGTCCGCGAGCGCCTCCACGGGACTGCGCAGGTCCGCGCACCGCTCCTCGGCCGGGCCGAAGACCCGCCGCTCTACCAGAGCTTCCAGGCGTTCGCGGGTCTTGGCCCGGAGGGCGACGAGCGGGTCCGTGGGTTCTCCGCCCGCGGTAGCCTCCTCCAGGTTCAACGCGTCGTAGGCCAGGGCGCAGCCTTCCTCGAGATCCAGGAGCGCCTGGGCGGCTTGAGCGGCGGCCAAGGACTTCTTGAACTCCAAGGCCCGGTTGAAATCGATGCGCGCCGACCAAAGCTGGAAGTCGCGGTCCAGACCGCGCCCGGAGGAGCGCAGGGCGTCGCGGGCCGCGGCCGCCGCCTCCCAGTCCTGGGCCTGCGCCAGGACGCGCAGCTTCTGTATGTCCTTGTCCTCCGGCTCCCCGATGATGCGGCGCAAGTCCATCACGAATTCGGTCTCGGTCCGCTCGCCCGCGATGCGCCCCAGTTCCGTTCCCGAGGAATCGAGCACCAGGTAGCTGGGCAGGGCCCTGACCCGGAGCTTCCCTTTCCACTCCCTTCCTTCCGGCGAGTCCACGTCCAGCTTGAGCAGGACCAGGTCCCGGGCGACGCGCTTGAACAGGTCCCGGGAAAGGACCTTTTGCTCCATGTAATAGCAGGAATAGCACCAGACGGCCTGAAAATCCACGAGCACGGACCGGGAACTCGCCTGGGCCGCCTTGCGCGCGGACTCCCAGTCCTTGAGCCACGGGTCTGCCGCCCGAGGCGGCGCGGCCAACGCCCCGCCGGGAACCGCGAGTGCCGTCAAAAGCAGGAGCCGTGTGACCATCCTCCCATTATACCCGATGCCTCGGAGCGGAGGCGAGCCCCGATTATCTATAATATGGAGTCTTGTGAACCCCTACATCATCGCCCACCGCGGCCGCATCTTCCTCTTCTTCTGGCCCTTCACCCGCTACCTCGTCACCCAGCTGACGGTGGCCCTGGGTTGGATCGTCTTCAAGGTGCTCAACAAGACGGTCGTCATCGGGCACGAGAACGTGGGGGAGGAGATGAACACGGTCCTGCTCTCCAACCACCAGACCATGATCGACGGCTTCCTGGTCGGCTACGGAGCGTATTTCCCGAAGTCGCTCTGGAAGCCCTCCCTCCTGCCCTGGCACCCCGCGGCCCAGGAGAACTTCTGGTTCAACCCGGTCATCGCGTGGCTCTCCGATAACTGGAAATGCATACCGGTCAAGGCCGGGCGGAAGGATTTCGGAGCCATGAAGCGCATGGAGAGCTGCCTGCGTCACGGCGTGATGACGGTCTTCCCCGAGGGGACCCGCTCGCGCGACGGAAAACTCCGGCCGCCGCGCTCGGGCATCGGCTATGTCATGCTCAAGACCCGCCCGAAGGCCATCCCGGTCTGCATGGACGGGATGGACGCGGTGCTCCCCGTGGGGAGCTTCCTACCCCGCGTATTCAACACCATCTTCCTCTATTACGGCCCTGCGGTGGACCTCTCCGAGTTCTCCGGGGTGGAGCCCAGCCGGGAGACGGCCCAGGCGTGCATCGAGAAGGTGTTCGTGAGCATACACCGGCAGCAAAAGATTCTATTCCGATATCGAAGATACCGACGCCGCTTATTGGAGCGGCGGAGCGTTCTTTTTAGGATTTACCGGCCCTAACAGGCCAGGCTTCAGCCCGGCCGGACCTGAACTTATCCCTGACTTTCGTCAAATTGCATGCAATTTGACGAAAGTCAGGTCCCTATCGTTTCCAAGGCCAGAACTTTCTCTTGGCGGGCTTGGGGCGGGGCTCTTCTTCTTCGTACGACTCGTCCTCTTCCTCATCGCGCTGGGCCTTCTTACGGGCGGCGGCCTTGGACCTGGCGGTCCCCCTCTTCTGCGATTCCCAGGAGGAGACCGACTGGGCGAGGAGTTCGGTGCGCAGGCGCTCCTGCTCGTTCTCGAAGCGCTTCATGTTCGAATCGACTTCCATGAAGAACTTCGACATCTTGTCCTTCTGTCCCTGCTCGAAAGCCTTGATCTGGTTGGCCTGGAGGCGCTCGTAATCCCCGATCGTCTCTCCGTGGCTGCGGGAATCCAGGGAGGAAAGGGATTCGAAGAGATTGATCCTCTGGCGGGCCATGCGGATCTCGAAGACCTTCCTTTCCTCGTAGATCTTGCCCCAGAACTGCTGCCAGTCCCCGGAGAGCTTCTTGCCGAAGGACCCCTGCTCCACGAAAGAGCGCTTGATCTGTCCCAGGCGGCCGTCGAGGTAGGCCTTGATGCCCTGGGGGTCGGAACTGCCGCGCCCCTTCAAGGGCTTGGCGTCCTCTTCCTCATCCTCCCCCCTGGACTTCTTCTTGGCGGGCTTTTTGGCCTGCTCCTCATCCTCGTAATCGGACTCCTCGTCGGCGGAGCCCATGTCCTCGGACACCTCTTCCTTGGGCGCCTCCTTCTTGGAGGGCTTGACGCTGCGCGAATAGCTCGGCTGCGCCAGCGCCGCGCCGGGGCCGAAAACCGCCAGGCTGAGAATCAACAGATATGCCAAGGAGTTGCTCATGATGTTCTCCGCTGCGCGGATTTTATCGCGTCGATAAGTATATATACGAAATGTCCGTTAAACGCAAGTCCCGCTTAACAAAATAGAAACAGCATTCCGTTTTACCCCTTTATTCTTTCCTCGTCAAGCGCAAATCGGACGAAGTCCCGACAAATTCCAATGGGATCTTCCGGGACTTCGGGATAAATAAGGGGGAGAAAGAGAAAATCCCCGTGAAGGGGATTTTCTCTTTCCGGCCCCGAAGGGCTCGGTGTCTCTTTTGGGTCTTCCGCCTCGGCGGATGTCCCACTCGGAGTATAACCCCGGTATCCGATTCTGTCAAGACCCAGACCGCCCGCGGCGAAGCCGCGGGCCCGTTCGTCAATATCTTAGCCTGAAGGAGTACCTGAATGTGTTCCCCAGGTCCCCCAACGGCACCCAGGCGAAATCGAAATCGAAGCTCTTGT
>CAYHRV010000065.1:0-14487 GCA_964359165.1 uncultured Elusimicrobia bacterium | reverse complement strand
GGGGAGGGTCTGAGCGTTCCAGAGGGGGCCCATAGCCGTGCATATCGCCGAGTCCGTGCGCACCGGTTTCCTGGAGATCCGCTCCCACAAGATGCGCTCGTTCTTGAGCTTCCTGGCCATCGCCTTCGGCGTGGCGGCCATCCTCTATACCTTCGCGGAAGTGCATCAGATGTCCTCGCGCCGCCAGAAGGCCTTCGACCTCGCGGGCCCGGGCCGCCTGGAGATCAAGGAGAAGCAGGAGTACGTCTCCCGCGGCCTTTCCCGGGGGTTGACGCTCGCCGACGCGCAAGCCATCCGCGCGGCCATGCCGGACCTCCACATGGTCTCCCCCCTCGCCTCCCGCTGGGGAACGAAGTTCCGCCACGGCGCGTTCTCCACCGAGGACCTGCGCGCGGTCGGGGTGAGCCCGGAGTGGCGGCTTCGGGACTGGGTCTATCGCCTCAAGGGGCGCTTCTTCGACGCCGAGGATGTCCGCTCAGCCGCCCGGATCTGCGTCGTCGACGAGCCCGGAGGCTGGGTGGAGAAGCCCTTCTGGGCCCGTTTCTTCCCCTCGAGCAAGTTCCAGGACTACATCCTGCACAAGGACCTCTTGGGCGAGACCGTGCGCATCGAGGGCCATCTCTTCACCGTGGTCGGCGTCCTCAAGAACCCGCCGCGCGACAAGGACCCCCGCTGGTTCAGCCGCAGCTACGGCGGCTCGGGGACGGTGTACCTCCCCATCACCACCCACCAGCGCTATCTCGGCCGCGGGTCTCGGGGCTCGCTCGACCGGATCTCGGAGCTCCATGTGGACACCGGCTCGGAGCGCACCGTCCCCTCGGCCAAGCGGCGCATCGAATCCCTGCTCATGGTGCGCCACCGGGGGGAGAGCGACTATGAGATCGAGGATTTCCGCGAGACCATCCAGGGCATACTCAACCAGACGCGCCAGTACGCCATCGCCGTCATGGCCGTGGGCATCGTGGCCATATTGGCCGGCGGAGTGGGCATCATGAACGTGACCTTGGCCACCATCTTCTCCCGGATCCGGGAGATCGGCATACGGCGGGCGGTGGGGGCCACGCGCATGGACATACTCTGGCAGTTCGTCATCGAGGCCATGCTGCTCGGCCTTTTCGGCGGCATCGCCGGGACCGGCCTGGGCCTGTGCGGGGTGTATTACATCGGACGCCGGGGCATGGAGACCATGGAGAGCCTGCAGTGGTGGCATCTATTGGCCACGCTGGCCATCTCCATGGGAGCGGGCTTCGTCTTCTCCCTCTATCCAGCCTACCACGCCTCCAAGATGGACCCAGTGGAAGCCCTCCGATACGAGTAGTGGTGGCAGGCAAAGAATTTTTCCCCGCGAGTCCCCGGTCCCTTGGAACTCGGAGTTCCCCCCAGGGGGGCCCCCCTCCACGGGCTTCGCGGGGAAAAATTCTTTGCCTGCCACCCAAATACCGGAGGGCCCTACTAGAGTGGTATTCCAACAATAGACGCAAGATGCCTTGGCGGGAGAAGAGCTCGGGCTACCGAACCTGGGTGTCGGAGATCATGCTTCAGCAGACTCAGGTCGCGACAGTCATCCCCTATTTCGAGCGATTCCTGAAACGGTTCCCGGATATCCCCTCCTTGGCGAAAGCTCGGGAACAGGAGGTCCTCGCCCTATGGGCCGGGCTCGGCTACTATTCACGAGCGCGCAACTTGCTGCGCGCCGCGCGAGAAGTCGCCGACGGGCTCGGAGGCGAGATTCCGAAAACCATCAAAGGCCTGATGGATCTGCCGGGCGTCGGCCGCTACACGGCCGCCGCCATCGCGTCCATCGCATTCGGAAAGCCGCATGCCGTGCTCGATTGGAACGTGGCCCGGGTGCTCTCCCGCCTCTTCGCCCTCCGAGGCGAGCTGAAATCCGCCGGGATGCAGAAGAAGCTCTGGGCCCTGGCTGAAGCCTGCCTCGAAAAGAGCGCCCCCGGGGATTGGAATCAGGCCATGATGGAGCTGGGCGCGCTCGTTTGCCTTCCCCAGCCCGAGGCGCCCCGCTGTCCTTCCTGCCCGCTCTCCCGCTTCTGCGAGGCACGGCGTCTGGGACTTGAGAACAGCCTCCCGCGCGCCGCGGCCAGAAAAGCCCCCATCGGACTCTCCTGGACCGCCTACCTCATCGAACGCGCCGGCAAGGTCCTGCTCTGGAAGCGGAGCCCGGCCGAGCGCTTCCTCCCCGGCCATTGGGGCCTCCCCGAAGCCCGCCATCTTCCCGGCGCCCTGCCGGGGGAGCGTCTGCGCACGGTCCGCCACAGCATCACGCATCACAAGATAACGCTCCGGGTGCTGCAAGCTCAAGCTCCGAACCGGCTCCCCAAGGAAGCCCGGTGGACCCCCCGCTCTAAGCTGAATGATGCGCTCATCTCCTCACTCTGGCGCAAAGTAATAGGGGTCAGACGTTGACTTTCGGACCGAATTGCTTTGTTGGAAATCCAGGTCCGAAAGTCAACGTCTGACCCCCGTCATTGATTTGCGCGGAATACGGCTTTATACTATTGCGCCTATGAGAAACGGAACGAAGGCCGGGGAAACCCTCCCCCCCGCCGGCACGGGCGGGGGCTCCGCGCCCCCGCCGGGGTTCACGCTCATCGAGCTGATGATCGTCGTGGCCATCATCGGCATACTCGCCTCCATCGCGGTCCCGAAATTCGCCGAGCTCATCCGCAAATCCAACGAGGGGGCCAACAAGGGGAACCTCGGCGCCCTGCGCTCGGCGCTGACCATCTACTACGGGGACATGGAAGGGCTCTATCCCTCCAAGAACAGGCTCCAATACAACGGCCTCGACCCGCTGGTCCCCAAATACATCGGCGAGATCCCGACGGTCAAGCTGAGCCCCTACCACGCCACGGTCAACACCGTGCGCAGCCACGAGACCTCCAGCGGGCATGTCCATGATTACGGCTATTGGGGCTATGACGGCGTCTACTCCGGAGTGGCCGGAGCGCCCGATGGGGACATCGGGAAGCTCTGGGTCGCCTGCACGCACACCGATACCCGCGGCACGCGCTGGAGCGAGTATTAGAGGGTTGGTTGGGGCTGCGGCAAGGCGGCGCGCTTGCGCCAGTAGTCCTGGCCGGCCTGGGGGAGGGTGTAGACCGGGTCGTAATACACGTAACTGCGCTTCAAGGCCTCGGCGTCCTCGGCCTCGATGCTGGTGCGGTAGTTCTTCGTCCAAGCGCTGATCCCCTTCTCCGTGTCATAGTCCGCGACCTGGTGCACCCACCGCTTGCCCACGAAGGGCACGTCGCAGGTCAGGCGCGGGGTGGCGAAGCCCGGGAGGTAGCCCATGATGTCGTGCTGGAGCCGCTGGGCCTCCCCGAGCGAGAGGCGCCAGTGCTCGGAGTTGGGGATCATGTCGCAAAGGTAGAAGTAGTAAGGCATGACCTTGGCGTGGTCGAGGAGCATGAAGCAGAGCTCGAGGAGGTCCTTGGAGGTGGAGTTGACCCCGCGCAGGAGCACGCCCTGGTTGCGCACGTCCCGGAAACCCAGCTCCAGGAGCTTGCGCACGGCCTTGCCCAAAAGCGGCGTCACCTGGCTGGCGTGGTTGACATGCGTGTGCACGGCGATGTCCACCCCCCGCGCCCGAGCTTTCTTCGAGATGCGCTCAAGACCCTTGAGCACCTCGTCCTGGAGCCAGTGTTGGGGCAGGGCCATGAGCGCCTTGGTGGCCAGGCGGATGTCGCGGATGTTAGGGATGTCGAGCAGGGAGGAGACGAAGCCCTCCAACTGTCCGATGGGCAGGTTGGCCACGTCCCCCCCGGAGACCACCACGTCCCGGATGGAAGGGGTCTTGCGCAGGTACTCGAGTATCTTCTCGTAGCGCTCCTTGGGCTGGGTCCCGAAGGTGAATTTCTGGATCTGCGCGGTGTTGTTGCCGACCAAGTCCATGCGCGTGCAGTGGGAGCAGTACTGCGGGCAGGTCGAGAGGAGTTCGGCCAGGACCTTGGTGGGATAGCGGTGCGTGAGCCCCTCGACGGCCCACATCTCCGCCTCGTGCAGGCTGTCGCGCGAGGCCATGGGATGGTCCGGCCAATCGGGGTGCCGGTCCCGGAAGGCCGCGAGCATGTAGCGGCGCACCGGGTCGTTCCATAGGTCGCGCTCGTCCAGGGTGTTGAGCATCTGGGGCGGGACCAGAAGAGACATGGTGGCTCTCTCCTTCTGATCCTTCTCGATGCTCTCGGCCAGGTCGTCGGGGAGAAGGGGGCCGAGCACGGCCTTGAGTTCGGCCACGCTCTTGACCGCATGGCGCCTCTGCCAGAGCGCGCTCTCCCACTCCGCGACGGTGACGCCTTTCCAGCCGGGGAAGCGGCGCCAGTCGGGCTCGATAAACTGCCGCTTCAAGGGATACTGGAAGGGCTGAGCCGCGAGCTTCGCTTTGAGCTCCTGCTTGCGCACCGGTTTCATGTCAGCGCACCCCCCGGGGGGGTGTGCTTGCGTTCGGGGGGCCATACCGCCGTTTGATGTAGTCCATGTCTTGATGTATCCATTCTACCAAACTCCCCGCCCCGACGAACGCGCGGCGCCGGCCGCGTCCTAGCCCTTGAGGAAGAGTTTGTTGGGATCGAGCTTCTCGCGCAGGAGCCGGACCTCCTCCTGGGAGGGCGGTTCTACCGACCCCAGAGGCTCGCGGACCTTGAGCTCCCAACCCACGCCCTTGCGCACCTCGTCGACCGCCACGCCCGGATAGAGCGCGGTCAGGACCATCTCCCCGCTGCCGGGATCGGTCTCGAGTATGCCTTTGTCCGTGATGATCTTGAGCGGCCCGGCGCCGGGCATCCCCAGGTCCTTGCGCTTTATTCCCCGGCAGCATTGCCCCGGGCTGGTGATGAAGTCCACCTCCGCCGGAAAGGCGCGGGCGTTGAGCTTGCTGATGATGAGCGTGCGCTGGGCCAGGGCGGCGATCTCGGAAGCCCCCCCGCTCCCCGGGAGCCGCACCGCGGGCTTCTCATAGGGGCCCACCACCGTGGTGTTGATATTGCCCCAGCGGTCGATCTGGGCGCCGCCCAAAAATCCCACCTGGATGCGGCCGTTCTGCAGGAAAGACTGGAAGATGTCGGCCATGCCGCAGATCATGAGGGAGCCGGTGACCAGAGCCGGGTCGCCGATGGACACGGGCAGGCGCTCGGGCACGGCTCCCACGGCGCCGGACTCGTAGATGAGCACGAGGTTCGGAGCGTGCGTGGCGCGCGCCAGGTTGCAAGCGAGGTTGGGCAGACCGATGCCCACGAAGACCACCTCCCCGTCCTTGAGCTCGCGGGCGGCCACGGAAGCCATCATCTCCCCGGGCGTGTACTCAGAAGCCATAATCGACCCCGGAGCAGACCTGCGGTTTGGCTTTCAGCCTGCGCGCGAGTTCCGGCTGCTTGGCCATGTACGCCTTCCGGTCCGGCACCCCATGCACCCACTCATCCAGATAGGCCTGGAGCTTGGCCGGGTCGCGGGAGACGGCCTCCCAGGCCAGGTAGAAATCGTTGTCTCTGTCGTAGTAGCCCTGCGCGTAGGAGGGATGCGCACCCCAGGGCTCGACGACCACCGCGTCCACAATGAAGCCCGGGATCAGGGTCCGGTTGGGGTCCGAGCGGATGAGGGACTCCTCCACAAGCTCCTCGACGACCACGATCACGCGCTTGGAGGCGAAGGCCGCCTCCTTCTGCACGCCCATGAGACCCCATATCTGGGTGTTGCCCTGGCTGTCGGCGCGTTGGGCGTGGATGACGGCCACATCCGGCCTGATCGCGGGCACCGTGGCCAGTTCCTCGCCCGTGTAAGGGCATTTGACCGACTTGATGCGGGGATTGGCCATTGGAAGGTCGGTCCCCCGGTAATTACGGAGAGGCCAAAAAGGCAGGTTCGCGGCTCCAGCCGCGAACCGCGCCACCATTCCAAAATGCGAGTATTCTTCTATCTCGAGTCCCGGTCCCTTCCCCTCGATCGCTCGTCTGAAAGAATGCAGCGACCCGACTCCGGGGTTCCCCGCCCAGGAGAACACCAGTTTCTTGGCGCACCCCGCGCCGATGAGCTGGTCGTAGACCAAGTCCGGGGTCAGGCGCGCCAGGGTCAAGTCCCGGCGCTTTTGGCGGATGATCTCATGCCCGGCCGCGAAGCAAATGAGGTGGGTGAACCCCTCGATGACCAGCGTGTCCCCATCCCGCACCAGGGACGCCACCGCGTCTTTCATCGAGACTACTTTGTTTTTATTCTGTTGATTCATGGCGCGAAGGAGATACTACCAAGATGCCGAAGGATTGTCATAGGACCTTCAACGGCCCTCCAGCAGGACTTTCAATTTCCGCAGATCCTTCGCCACGGCCGCCTTGTCTTCGGCGAACTGCTTGCTGGACATGCCGGGGCGGCGGAAGAGCGAAAATATCAGTTCGCTTCCGTCTCTGTTCGGGACCACCCGCATCGGGTTATGGACCGTGACTCCCGACTCCAACCGGACGTCGTGGTCCATGACCCCCAGCGCGTTGCGCCGCGCGAACCGGATCCTCACTTTTCCAAAAGGAGCTTCCACGACCCATCCATCACCCGCTCGTCTCACCTCACCGCGCGCGAGCCCCCGCGCCCATAGCGGCAAGTTCCTCGGATCGGAGGCGAATCCGTAAACATCCGAAGGGGCGCGGGCGATGTGAACGCTGATGTGCTCGACCTCATTCATGTTCGAACTCCTCTGTAAATCTCGCGCCGATGGCCGAGATCGACGACTATCACGGGGAGCTTCCCATGGAACACTTCGTATAGGATCCTGTAGCTTCCGAGACGATACGACCTCAGTCCCCTCGATTCTCTGTTGATGTCTTCATCCCGGCCTAAGTACGAGTGAATCGGTCTGGATGACTGCGACCATGATTGCGACCTGCAAGGCGACCATGAAGACAGCAGCGACAACCCTCCGACTGTCGTTTACCATCCGAGACATGATCACGAAACCCCCGATGGAAGCCAATTCAAGAACGATGATGGCGGGGCTAAAAAAGAATCCGAGGACAAAGTAACCGAGCAAAGATGCCCCCAAAGTTGCCAGCATATTGGGCGCCGAGTGAATGGGTTCTGAGCCTGTTGTGAACATCGTTGCATAATACCAACCCCAATAGATGAGTGGAAGAAGTAGGCTGACTGAGGGGCGTTTTGGAATCAGTTGGAAGCACCAGATGGAGGGAGCGAGCATCGCGAGCATCATAAAATAGCCTGCGACTTGGTAGCGGAATCCGCGAATCTGCATCAGGTCTTCCAACGGTGCAAAGTAGTCAGTGACACAGGTGGCGGAAATCAAGGCAAGGAGAAGAAGGGCCCATAGTCTTGTCAGCGGCAACTTGCAGAGGATTTCGCTAATCGTTCTTGTCGCTTCCATTTCCCAGATGCATCTAACTTGCAACTGAACTGACCGGCTCGATTCGGGGTTTCAGGATTTTACTTCCTTAAGAAGGCCCTTAAGAATATTGCTAATACCTATCCCCAAGTCCCCATCCCGGAGGAGCGCCGTTGACTCCGGGCTATCCTTGAGGCAGGCATATCCACAACGCACCACCTGCCTACCGTCGAAAAACCCGACAATGCTCGTCGGAGGGTAGGGGACCGCGGAAATAGGCTTCCGGTCTCGAGGGAAAGTACCAGTTTAGTGGTGTCATGTGGATATGCCTGCCTTGAGGATAGCTGTCCGTCCCGGAGCCGTGTAAACCAAGAGCGCCGGCGGCCGGGGCGAAGTCCTGGCGGCGGGGCCTCACGGAGCCGCTCGCCACGAAGAGCGAGCGGCGAGTGAGGAGCGGCGGCCGAACGCAGAGGCCGACCGCGCACCCGGCGATGGGAGCTTCGCCCCGGCCGCCGGCGTCTTCCTTCCCCCTTAGGTCAGCTCCGTGAGGCACTCATCGAGGATGCGCAGGCCCGCGTCCACGCCGTACTCGTCGATGACCAGCGGCGGCGCGATGCGGATGACGCTGCGCCCGGCCGAGAGCAGGAGCAGCCCCTTGCGGAAAGCGCGCTGGACCAGCTCGTGCACCAGCGGCCCGGCGGTCTCCCGCGTCTTGCGGTCCTTGACGAACTCGACCCCGATCATGAGGCCCAATCCCCGCACGTCCCCGATGGAGGAATGCTTGGCGGCCAGGACCTTGAGCCCGGCCAGCAGCCGCTCGCCCATCTTGCGCACGTTGGGGAGGAGTTCCCGCTCCACGATATCGAGAGTGGCCAGGGCCGCGGCGCAGCAGACCGGGTTCCCCCCGTAGGTGGAGCCGTGCGAACCGGTCTCCCACTTCATCACCGACTCCTTGGCCACGATGGCGCCGATGGGCATGCCCGAACCCAGGCCCTTGCCCACGAGCAGCACGTCGGGCTCCACGCCCCAATGCTCGGCCGCGAACATCTTGCCCGTGCGGCCCACGCCGGACTGTATCTCGTCGAAGACGAGCAGTATGCCGTGCCGGTCGCAGAGGTCCCTGAGGGCCTGCAGATAGCCCGGCGGCGGGATCACGTAGCCCCCCTCCCCTTGCACGGGCTCCACGAAGATCGCGGCCACGTCCTTGGCCCCGACCTGGCGGGCGAAGAGATCCTCCTCGATGACTTTCACGCAGTGGAGCGCGCAGGCCGGGTGAGTCAGGTTGTATTCACAGCGGTAGCAGTCGCCGAAGGGCACGTGATGCACCCCCGGCAGCATGGGGCCGAAGGCGGCCTTCTGGCGGACCTTGCTCGAGGTGAGGCTCATGGCCCCGTAGGTGCGGCCGTGGAAAGCGCCCTTGAAGGCGACCAGGGCGTGGCGTCCCGTGCTCTGGCGGGCGAGCTTGATCGCCCCTTCCACCGCTTCCGCGCCGGAGTTGGTCAGGAAGACGCGCTTCTTCGATTGGCCCGGAGCGAGGCGGCCCAGCCTCTCGCAGAGGTCGGCGAAGGTCTCGTAATAGAAGTCCGTGCCGCAGATATGGAAGAACTTCCCGGCCGCGTCCTGCACGGCTTTCACCACCTTGGGGTGGGCATAGCCGGTCGCGGATACCGCCACCCCGGCCATGAAGTCCACGAAGCGGTT
Organism: uncultured Elusimicrobia bacterium; assembly: GCA_964359165.1. Taxonomy (GTDB): domain Bacteria; phylum Elusimicrobiota; class Elusimicrobia; order UBA1565; family UBA1565; genus CAYHRV01. Next base: position 5,456 of record CAYHRV010000065.1, on the reverse strand, counting down.
GCCGTCCACGTCCTCGATCATGGCTCCGCGGCCGTGGGAGACGACCAGGGGATACTCCTTGATGAGGGAGGTGGAGCTCCAATGCTTATCGCGCTTGATGATCTCGCGTCCCTTGGGACCCGGCGGAGGGACCACGATCCTCGGGTAGTCGATATCCCCGCCCGCCGATGCTCCAGTCCGCTCGGCCTGGTCCTTCACGGCCGCCCTTCCCTTCTCCGTCGTCGCTCGATCCATCGATCACCCCTCTACGACAGTGCGGCTCTGTTCGCGCATGAATTGGGCCACGTAATACGGCCCGCAGCCGCCCTTGCCCGTGGAACCGGAACCCTTCCATCCGGTGAAGGGCTGGCAGCCCGGCCAGGCCCCGGTGGTGGCGCCGGAGCGCTTGTTGGCGTAGCACACCCCGGACTCGATCTCGTCGAAGAACTTCTCCACCTCGTCCTTCTTGGCCGAGAAGATGCCCGCGGTGAGCCCGTAGTCCGCCTTGTTGCCCTCCGCGATCGCTTCCTCGAGACCGCCCACCTCGCCCACGGCGAGGAAAGGAACGAAGAGTTCCTCAAAGAACAGGGTCGAGGCCAGAGGCAGTTCCGCGATGGTCGGCTCCACGAAATGCCCCTTGGCGAAGAGTCCCTCGCTCATGCGCGAGCCCCCGGCCAGTATCTTCCCGTCCTTCTTCGCCTGCGCCACGGCGCGCTCGAAGGTCGCCACGGCCTTGGCGTTGACGACCGGGCCGTAGAACACGTCGCGCTGGGTCGGGTCGCCCTTCTTCATCGCCGCGGTCTTGGCCAGCAATTTCTCGAGGAAGGCCGCCTTGACCTTCTTGTGGACGTAGACCCGGGAGGTGGCGCTGCACTTCTGGTTCTGAAGCCCCCAGGCCGAGCGCATGACGCCTTCCGCCGCGGCGTCAAGGTCGGCGCTGTCCATCACCACCACGGGATTCTTGCCGCCCAACTCCATGAGGCAGGGCTTGGCCCACTTGGCGCTGAACTCGCGGTAGATGCGCATGCCCACTTCCAGCGAGCCCGTGAAGACGAAGCCGTCGACGCCCGGGTGCTTCCAGAGGGCGTCGCCGATGACCGACCCCTTCCCGGTGATGAAGTGGAATATCCCGGCGGGCAGGCCCGCGTCGCGGTAAACCTCGTAGAGCTTGAGCCCGGTCCAGGGCGTGTCCTGCGCGGGCTTATAGACCACGGCGTTGCCCGCGATGAGGGCCGCCGAGGACATGCCCGTCGAAAGCGCGAGCGGGAAGTTGAAGGGCGCCACGCAGACGAAGACCCCGAAGGGGCGGAGCATGTCCGTGTTGCGCTCCTTGGGCGCCATGTGAGCCATGGGCCGCACGAAGCCCTTCGCCTCCTCGATCTGCGTGCAGTAATAGTCGATGAGGTCCGCCGACTCCTCGGCGTCGCCCATCGCCTCCATGCGGCTCTTGCCCACTTCCAGACTCATGACCGCCGCGAGCTCGAACTTCCTCTCGCGGATGAGCTCCGCGGCCCGGCGCATGAGCTTGACCCGGCCCTGATAGCCCAGCTTCTCCCAGGGCTTCTGCGCCTTCTTGGCGGAGCGCACGGCCTGATCGATGTTCTCCGGGGTCGCCGCGGCGAACTTCCCCAGGACGACGCTGGTGTCGATGGGGGAGGTGTCGACGAGGGGCTCGCCGGCCGTGATCACGGGGTTCCAGTCGATGTAGAGGGGGTGCGCGCGGCCCGCCTCGGAACGGACTTTGGCCAGGGCCTCGTCGAATAGGCGGTGGAAGAGCTCCATGTCCACGTTCGCGGTGGTATAGGTGATCTTGAATTGCGCCGGGGCTGCGGTCGTCATAAATCCTCCTAGTCCTGCTCTAAGCGTCGTGCGCTGTTCCTGCCAAATCAAACGCCGGCTTTCAGCGATCTCGTCGTCGCCTCGTAAGCGACTTTGAAAAGGGAGACAATCTCGTCGATGTCCCGCTCCGAGACGATGAAGGGAGGGGCGAGCATCACGAGGTCGCCGTTCTCCCCGTCCGCCTGGCCGGTGTTGGGCCACACGATCAATCCCGCGGCCTGGGCGGCCTCCGTGAAGGACTCGGCGAACTTGAGCTTGCGGGGGAAGGGCGCGCGCGTCTCCTTATCCGACACGAACTCGATGCCGGCCAGGAGCCCGCGCCCGCGGACGTCGCCGACATGGGGAAGGTCCAACAGCGGCCGCAGCCGCTCGTGAAGGATCTTCCCCATCTTCGCGCAGCGCTCGATGAGGCCGTGCGATTTGATATAGGTCACGGCCGCGAGCCCCGCGGCGCAGAGCACGGGATTATGGGAGAAGGTCTGGGCGTGCAGGAAAGCCCCGGAACCCCGGGCGATGACCTCGAGGATGGGCTCGCAGACGCTGACCGCCGATAGGGGCGCGCAGCCTCCGGCGATGCCTTTGCCCAGGGTCAGGATGTCCGGGACGACGCCGTAGGGCTCGATGGCGGTCCAGGTCCCGGTGCGCCCGGCCCCGGTGAGCACCTCATCGGCGATGAAAAGCACCCGGTGGCGGTCGCATATCTCGCGCACCCGGCGGAAATACTCCGGGCGCGGGACGCAGGCCCCCGTCGAGGAGCCCCCCACGGGCTCGGCGATGAAGGCGGCCACGTTCTGGGGGCCTTCCCGCAGAATGGCTTCCTCCAGAGCCGTCCCGGTGCAGACGGGGCACTGCGCCCCCTCCCCGCGGCAGGGACAGCGGTAGGCGTAGGGAGCCTTCACCCGGGCCACGTCCACCAGCCAGCCCTTGTAGAAGGTCTTATAGTGCTCCCGAGCCGAGGCGGAGAGGGCCAGCAGGGTGTTGCCGTGGTAGGCCGGGGTGAGCGCTATGATCTTGTGCTTCTCGGGCTTGCCGGACTCCACCCAATACTGGCGGGCGAGCTTGAGCGCCGCTTCCACCGCCTCGGAGCCGCTGGAGAGGAAGTAGAACTTGTCGAGGCCCTTGGGGCCGAGGGAGGCGAGTTCCGCGGCCAGGCGCTCGACGGGCTCGTGGGTGAAGGCCGTGCCGTTGACGTAGCCGAAGCGCCGGGCCTGGCGGGCCATTTCCTCGGCCACCTCGACGACCCCGTGGCCCAGGTTCGCGACGAAGGCCCCCCCGCAGGCGTCCAGGTAGCGCTTGCCGTCCTCGTCGTAGAGGCAACAGCCCTCCCCCCGCACGATGCGCGGGTAGCTCTTGCGGAGCTTGCGGTAGAATACATTGCCGCGGGGATAGCGATATTCAGCCATTTACAGCTCGATCCGGCGGCCCTCCTGGGCCGCGGAGCAGACGAGTTGGGAGCCGGCGCGGCGCACCCGCTCCTGGCAATGCTGGAGGTAGACGTCCATCATCTCGTCGTCGTGCGTGGGGTCGTGGTGGAAGAGGATGAGCCGCTTGACCTCGGCCGCGATCGCCCGGTCGATGACGTCGTTGAAGGTGCTGTGGCCCCAGCCTTTCTTCGTGCCGTACTCCGCCTCGGAATACTGAGCCTCGCAGATGAAGAGGTCGCTGCCGCGCACGAAGTCGAGCAACGCCTTGTCCTTGGCCAGGTTCTTGGCGCCGGCGCCGAACTGGCGGGCGACGGTCTCATGGTCGCTAACATAGCTCAGGACGCGGCCCTGGGACTCCACGCGGAAGCCGATGGCGCCGCCGGGATGATTGAGAGGGTGGTAGCAGACCTTGACCCCGGGGAGATCGGCGCAGCCGTTCATCTCGATGAAGTTGAGCTTGCAGGCCAGCTTGTCGAGCGGTACGGGGAAGTAGTCGGAGGCCATGGTCCCGCGCAGGACGCGCTCGATGCTCTTATGGTGGGAGCCCCGCGTGCTGTGGATGTCGAAGCGGTTGCGGGACTGGTAGAGAGGGCTGAAGAACGGGAAGCCCTGGATGTGGTCCCAATGGGTATGCCCGATGAAGATGTAGCCCCGGATCGCCTTGTCTTGGAACTCGTCCATCAAGGATATGCCGAGCTCGCGCACCCCGGTGCCGCAGTCAATGATGATGAGCGTGCCGCCCACGCGCACCTCGGTGCAGGAGGTGTTCCCCCCATAGCGCACCGTGCGCGGCCCGGGCGCGGGCGAGGAGCCTCGCGTGCCCCAGAACCGGACTACGAACGGCTTCTTTGTCTCTTTGGTCATATCATGGGGAGTCCAGGCCGCGCATCGTCTCCACCAGGGAGCCGTGCTCCGCCGCCATGGCCTCCCGCCTGCGCCGGATCTTCTCCACTTCAGATTCCGGGGCGCGGGCGAGGAAGGCCTTGTCGGCGAGACGGATCTCGCACTGGCTCAACTCGGCGGCCAGCCGCTCCACCTCCTTCGTCAACCGCTTCTTTTCCTTCTCCAGATCGATGATCCCCGCCAAGGGGACGTAAAAAACCAGGCCGCCCGCCGCGGCGGTGGCCGATTGGGCCGGCCGTCCTCCGGGAGCGGGCTTGAGCGTGGCGATGCGCGCCAGGTGGCTCAGGTAGCCGTGCTGTCCGCGCAGGAGGGCCTCTTCTCCGCCGTTCTTGGCCGAGTAGAGCGCCTCGATCTTCAAGGACGGCGGGACGTTGAGCTGGGAGCGCAGGGCTCTCAGGGAGCCCACCGCACCCATGAGGAACGCCATCTCCGAGAGGGCCTGCTCGTCTTTGCCGAAGCCCTCGGGAAGGCCCGCTCCCGCGTCGAGGAGGAAGTCCGCCTCCTCCCCGGCGAAGGGCTTGAGCGCGGCGTAGAGCTCCTCGGTTATGAAGGGCATGAAGGGATGCAGGAGCTTGAGCGTCCCGGTGAGCACCGAGACGAGCACGGTGCGGGGGACGCGCTTGGCCTCCTCGTCGGTGGACAGGAGGCGGAGCTTGGCGAGCTCCACGTACCAGTCGCAGAATTTGTCCCAGAGGAAGGCGTAGAGCTCGTCGGCGGCCGCGGCCACGCCGTAGGCCTCCATGCGCTCCAAGACGCGCGCGGACATGGCCTGGAACTCGCTGAGTATCCAGCGGTCGGCGAGCTCGAGCTTGGCGGGGTCCAACGAACGCAGGGAATACCCGCCGGCCGGGGCCTGCTCGGGCAGGTTGAGGAGCACGTAGCGCGTGGAGTTCCAGAGCTTGTTGGCGAAGTTGCGCGCCCCGGTGATGGACTCCTCGGAGTAGGGGATGTCGCGGCCCGGGTGGGCCTGGACGGCCAGGGAGAACCGGAATGCGTCGGTGCCGTGCTTGTCCATCATGAGCAGGGGGTCCACCACGTTGCCCAGGGATTTGGACATCTTCTTGCCGTGCTTGTCGCGCACGATCCCGTGGATGAGCGCGTGCGCGAAGGGCGGCCTGCCGTCGAACTCCAGGCCCATCATCTGCATGCGCGCCACCCAAAGGTAGAGTATCTCGTAGCCCGTCACCAGCACGCTCGTCGGATAGAAAAAGCCGAGGTCCGCGGTCTTCTTGGGCCAGCCGAACACGGAGAGCGGCCAGAGCGCGGAAGAGAACCAGGTGTCGAGGACGTCGGGGTCCTGCACGAACTCGG
>CAYHRV010000064.1:0-14612 GCA_964359165.1 uncultured Elusimicrobia bacterium | reverse complement strand
GGCCGGACTCGCCATGCGCGCGCGAAAAGTATTAATATCCTCGGGCGACCCCGGATTCGACGTGGTGCACTGGGGCGACGCGCGCGCGGCCGAGGGTTCGGTCCGGTTCATCGACCGCGAGGGCCGGCCGGCGGCCGCGGAAGCGGTGCGGCAGGCCTTGGGCTGTCCGCCCGCTCCGCCGCAGACCGAGATGGAATCCGACCCGCGGGCGGCCGTGACCGTGATCCTCGGCGGCGGGTACCGGGCGTGTTCCCGGCTCGTCGACGCGGCGATCTTCTAAGACGCAGAGAGCACCTGGAGGCAGGGATGGAGTTAGTCGAGATCCTCAAGCAGGCCGTGGGAGCCGGAGCGAGCGACATCCATTTGGTCATCGGCAAGGTGCCGATGATGCGCTTGGACGGCATCATCCAGGAGATCGCGGGCTTCAGCGTCCTGACCGGGGACGAGTCCAAGCGGCTCATCTATTCCATCCTCTACGAGGAACAGCGCGCCAAATTCGAGGAGAACTGGGAGCTCGACTGCTCCTTCGCGGTGCGCGGCTTCGCGCGCTTCCGCGTCAACGTACTCCTGCAGAAGAACGGGGTCGAGGCGGTCATGCGCGTGATCACCTCCAAGATACCCACCCCCGAGCAGTTGAGGCTCTCGCCCACGGTGATGGGCTTCGCCGACCTGCCGCGCGGGCTCGTGCTCGTGACGGGCCCCACGGGCTCGGGAAAATCGACGACTCTCGCCTGCATCATGGAGCTCATCAACCAGAAGGAGGAGTGCCACATACTCACCGTCGAGGACCCCATCGAGTTCGTCTATGATTCTAAGAAGAGCATCTTCCGCCAGCGCGAAGTGGGGCAGAACACCAAGAGCTTCAACCATGCCTTGAAGAGCGCCCTGCGCCAGGACCCCGATGTCATCCTCGTCGGCGAGCTGCGCGACCTGGAGACCATCGGTTTGGCCATCACCGCGGCCGAGACCGGGCACCTCTGCTTCGGCACCATGCACACGCAGGACGCCCCCTCGACGATCGACCGCATCATCGACGTGTTCCCGCCGCACCAGCAGACCCAGATCCGGGTCCAGCTCGCCGTGACCCTCATGGGCGTGGTCAGCCAGATCCTCGTCCCGCGCGCGGACGGGCAGGGCCGGGTGGCCGCCCGCGAGATCATGGTCATGACCCCGGCGGTCAGCAACCTCATCCGCGAGGGGAAGACGCACATGATCTACGGCGCCATCGACACCGGGGCCAAGTTCGGGATGGTGCCCATGGATAAAGCCTTGGCCGAACTGGCCAAGGCCGGGTCGATCACTCCCGAGGAGGCCGTCAAGCACGCGCACAGCCCGAAGACCGTCGAACAACTGCTGGGGCTCAAACCCAGCGCGGGTTCGGCGCAGTTGATGGGATGAGGAGGGAGCTAATGAAACGACATATCGGCCCCCCGAACGGAAGCACCCCCCCGTGGGGGGGGCGCTGAGTCCATGGACCACCTAAAGCTCCTGAAGTCTTTGCGGCTTTTGGCGTCGATCCCGGAGGAGAAGCTCGCCACGCTCTCCGATTTCCTGCTTCCGACCCCCTTCAAGGACGGGGAGACGATCTTCGAGGAAGGCACCAAGGGCGAGAGTCTCTTCTTCATCTCCGAGGGGCACGTGCGCATCGCCAAGCGCCTTCCCTCCAAGGATAAGCCGGCCTACAAGGACCTCGCCATCCTCGCTCCGGGCGACTGCTTCGGCGAGATGTCGCTCATGGAGGAGGACGCGGACCGCTCCGCCAACGCCATCGCCTCCGGAGAGTGCGTCCTGCTCAGGCTCAGCCGCCAAGACCTGCACCGCTGGCTCAAATCGGACCCGGTGCTCGCGACCGCCTTCTTCTCCCAACTCGTCAAGGTGCTCGCCGGCTATCTGCGCCGTTCCTCCAACGAGCTCACCCTGCTCTTCGACCTGAGCCAGATACTCCTCGAGCCGTTCCCCAATCCGCGGGACCTGCTCGTGCGCGTCCTCGACTGCCTGCTCTCCCACATGGAAGGCGACTGGAGCGCGGGGGCCTATGTCTACAACGAGTTCAACGACGAGATGGACCTGGCCGCCGCCGAAGGGGACTTCGCCTCGGTCCCGGAGGAGCTCAAGACCGCCGCCCCGGCCGCGGCCAGCTCCTGGCTCGACGACCGGACCTATCGGGTCGTCTTCCCGGGCAAGAAGCGGGCGACCGGCTTCTTCCTCTTCCGCCGTGCCGCGGCGCTGGCCGCGGAGGAGAAGAACGAAGTGACCCGGACGCTCACCACCACGGCCCGCCTCATCACCACGGCCATCGAGAACATCGCCTTCCGCACCGAGGAGACGCTTCGGGCCAGGCTCAACACCAGCCGCAGCCAGGGGAAATTCTAGTGAGGAAACTCCTGATAAAACGGCAGTCGGCCCCTGGGACGAGCATCCTCCCGCGGGGAGGACGCTGGTGAGCCGCGAGTACCGGAGAGTGGCCGTGTCCGCGGCCGCGGCGGCCTACGACAAGAAAGGAGAGGACATCGTCCTCCTCAACGTGCGGGCCATCACGGGCCTCGCCGACTATCTCCTATTGGTGAGCGTCGGCTCTCCGGCCCAGATGGAAGCCATCCAGGAGAAGATCGAAGAGGAGCTCGATGCGTACGGGCTCCACGCGGCTCATCGCGACGGCAGGAAGAGCGGGCAGTGGCGCGTGCTCGACTACGGGGCGCTCATGGTCCACCTGATGGACCCGGAGGCGCGGGAGCTCTATAGTCTCGAGAAGCTGTTCCGGGGGGCGAAGAAGGTGGGTTGGAGCGGGAATACGGCATCCCGGGAAACGACAGTCAAGACCAGGGGAACGAAGGGCAAGGCCCCGACAACGAGCATCTCCCCGCGGGGGAGACGCTGACATATGCCCGATCTGGTCGAAGTCCTCAAGCTTGCGGTCGCCAAGGGCGCCAGCGACATCCACTTGGTGGTGGGGAAAGCCCCCATGCTCCGCATCCACGGCGAGATGCTCCCCCTGGAGGGACATCCCATCCTGGACGCTGACGAGACCAAGCGGATGATCTACTCGGTGCTCTACGAGGACCAGCGGGCGCGTTTCGAGCGCGACTGGGAGCTCGACTGCTCCTTCGCCGTCACGGACGTCGCGCGCTTCCGCGTCAACGTCTTCCAGCAGAAGAAGGGCGTGGCCGCCGTTCTGCGCGTCATCTCCTCGCGCATCCCCACGCCCCAGGAACTGGGCCTGATGCCCTCGGTGGTCAAACTCATCAGCGAGCCCCGGGGGCTCGTCCTCGTTACGGGCCCTACGGGTTCGGGCAAGTCCACGACCTTGGCCAGCCTCATCGAGACCATCAACCAGACCATGCGCAAGACCATCTTGACCGTAGAGGACCCCATCGAGTTCGTCTATGAGGACAAGCAGTGCGTCATCTCCCAGCGCGAGGTGGGCCAGCAGACCAAATCCTTCGCCGAGGCCTTGAAGCACTCCCTGCGCCAGGACCCGGACGTGATCCTGGTCGGCGAGATGCGCGACCTGGAGACGATCTCGCTGGCCATCACCGCGGCGGAGACCGGACACCTGTGCTTCGGCACCCTGCACACCCAGGACGCGCCGACCACCGTCGACCGCATCATCGACGTCTTCCCCTCCGAGCAGCAGCAGCAGGTGCGCATCCAGGTCTCCACGGTGCTGCGCGCCGTGGTCAGCCAGGTGCTCCTCCCTCGCCCCGACGGGCGGGGCCGGGTCTGCTCGCGCGAGGTCATGACCATGACGCCCGCCATCGGCAGCCTAATCCGCGAGGGCAAGACCCACATGCTCTACGGGGCCATCGAGTCCGGGGCCAAGTTCGGGATGATCTCCATGGACCAGCACCTGGCCTTCCTCGTCAAGCAGAACCTCCTGAAGGTCGAGGACGCGGTCTCCAAGGCCCGCGACCCCCAGAACCTGCGCACCTTGCTCTCCCTGGGCGGCGGCGGGACGCCGCATTAGGACATGCTCATCGGCCGCCTCCGTTCGGCCCTGGCCTCGCGCCTGGCCGGAGCTCTGCCCGAGGTCCCGGCCCCGGAGGCCGCCTCTCTGGTCCTCAACTTGGCCCCGGCCCATGTCCGGGCCGATCTTTCCTTGCCCTTCCCGATGCAGGCCGCCAAGCTCCTCAAGCGCAAGCCTCTGGACCTGGCCGCTGAGCTTGCCGGGTCCTTTAAAGACATCCCCGAGCTCGAATCCGTCGAGGCCGCCCCTCCGGGTTTCCTGAACCTGCGCTTGAGCGCGGCGGCTCTTGGAGAGAATCTGAGTTCCGCCCTCGCCGGCGGCGCGGCTCCCGGGATGCTCATGGCGGGCGCGCCCCGGCGCGTCCTGCTGGAGTTCGTCTCCGCCAATCCCACGGGCCCGGTGCATGTGGCTTCCGGCCGGGCCGCCACGCTGGGAGACAGCCTCGCGCGCATATTGCGGCGGCGTGGGCACGAGATCGCGACCGAATACTACGTCAACGACGCGGGCAAGCAGGTGCGGATGCTCGGGCAGTCGGTCAAAGCCCGCTTCGAGCAGGCCCAGGGCCGCTCCTGCGAGGTGCCGGAGGGCGGCTACCAGGGCGAGTACGTCAAGGAGCTCGCCGCCGCCGTCCCGGCGGAGGCTTCCGGGTGGGAGGCCGAGGACTTCGGCCGTTTCGCGGTGGGGCGAATGCTCGAGGGGCACCGGCTCGACATGGAGGCCTTCGGCGTGCGCTTCGACCGCTGGTTCCTGGAGTCCGAGCTCCACGCTTGCGGAGCCGTCGAGAAGACGCTCGCTGCGCTCCGCTCGCTCGGACACGTCTACGAGAAAGAGGGCGCGGTATGGCTGGGTTCCTCGGCGATGGAGGCGGAGGACGACAAGGACAGGGTGCTCGTGCGCGCGGACGGCCGCCCCACCTATTTCCTCGCCGACATCGCCTACCACCAAGACAAGCTGGAGAGGGGATTTTCGGAGCTCATCGACATCTGGGGGGCCGACCATCACGGCTACGTCCCGCGCATGCAGGCCGCGGTGGAGGCGCTCGGCCGCCCCAAGGGGACGCTCAAGATCATCATCCATCAATTGGTGCATCTCTTCCGGGGCAAGGAAGCGGTCAAGATGTCCAAGCGCGCGGGGGAGTTCGTGACCTTGGCCGAGTTGGTGCGGGAGGCGGGCATCGACGCCTGTCGGTTCTTCTTCGCCCTGCGCGGGGCGAACGTCCACATGAATTTCGACCTGGAGCTCGCCAAGCGCCAATCCCAGGAGAACCCGGTCTATTATGTCCAGTACGTGCACGCCCGCATCCGTTCCATCTTCCGCGAGGCCGAGAGCCGGGGTCTGCGGGCGGCTTCAGAGCGCTGGGCCTTGCTGGGCGATGAATCGGAGCGGGCCCTGCTCGTCAAACTCGCCTGGTTCCCGGAGGCGCTCGCGGTCTGCGAACGCGAGCTCTCCCCCCATCCGCTGGCCTCCTACCTCATGGAGCTCGCCGGGCTCTATCACCCCTTCTACGAGCGCTGCCGCGTGGTGGACGAGGGGGCCAGGGAGCTCTCGGAGGCGAGACTCGCGCTCTGCGCGGGCACGGCCGCGGTGATCGGAGACGGTCTGGGCCTTCTCGGGGTGTCCGCGCCCGAGAAGATGTGATCATTGGCGGCATGCTTTTCCGCATCAACCTGTAGCTAAAGGGTTTAACGCTCTGCACGACAGGCCATGAGAGTCCTATTGGTCAACCCGCCGCCCTGGCGGATCACCGAGCCCTATTACGACCGTCCTCCCTATCCCCGGACCGGGCTCGCCTATCTGGCGGGGTATCTACGCTTCAAGGGGATCGAGGTCGGAGTCCTAGACTGCAAATTCGACCGGCTCTCGCTGGAGGAAGGATTGGCTCGCGTCCGGGAATTCTCGCCGGACATCGTGGGCCTGGGAGCGTTCACCAACGAGATCATCCCCGCCGCGAACTTCGTCCGCGAGGTCAAGAGCCGCCATCCCGGCATCGTCACCGTCATCGGGAGCGTGCACGTCAGCGCCATCCCGGAGGATACCCTGCGGGAGTTCCCGCAGTTCGACTACGGCGTCGTTGGCGAGGGCGAGGAGACGCTCTATGAGCTCCTCCTTGGCATCAGAGACCGCGCGGTTCTTTCTCGCACGCCGGGAGTCTGCTTCCTAGAGAACGGCAGGTTCGTCTATGGCGGCGAGCGACCGCGTATCATGGACCAGAACGCTCTGCCCTTCCCCGCCTGGGACCTGTTCAGGCCCGCCGCAGAGTACATCTTGCACACTGAACGCGGTTGTCCCTACGCCTGTCATTTTTGCATGAACCCGAACGGACGCATCGTGCGCTCGCGATCCCCCGAGAACGTGCTCGCGGAGATCGAGTGGTTGACGAGCATCCGGAGTCCCAAGCGCATCCTTTTCGGAGACGAGATATTCACCATCGACCGCGAGCGCGCGGCGGGGATATTCAGGCTCCTCATCTCCCGCGGACTCAATAAGAAGTTCTCCTGGTGGTGTCAAACGCACGTAAGGACGGTGGACCTGGAGCTCGTCCAATTGATGAGGGAATCGAACTGCGACCTCATCGGCTTGGGGATCGAATCAGGGGACCCGCTCCGCCTCAAGGAAATGGGAAAAGGCACGACGCCGCAGGACATCTTGAAGGCCGTCGACATCATGAAGAAAGTCGGCCAGCCCTTCATGACCTTTTTCATACTGGGGCAGCCTAATGAGACCCACGAGTCGGCTATGAACACGATCGATTTCGCGGTCAAGCTCAATCCCACGGTCCCGGTCTTCGGCATCATGGTGCCTTACCCGGGCACGAAAATCGCCGAGATGGTACAGCGCGGCGAGGGCGGGTACATGCTCCTCTCAAGGGATTGGAACGAGTATAACAAGCAATTCGGGGGCGCCTTGGCGTTCAAGAATCTCAGCCGAAGGCGGCTGGAGAGACTGCAGATGCTGGGATACCTGAAGGTCTTCCTTTATAACCTCCGGATATGGGACCTCGTGAAGTTCGCATGGAAATACCGGCACGAGGGGCTGGCCATCCTCGGGAAAAATATACTCGGCAGGCGCAAAGCCGAGGCTCCGCCTCCACTGGCGGAGGGGGGCGTATCCGGGGTATCATGATCCAGTGGATACGGGAACCGAAGGCGGCGATCCACCCTGCCTGAGCGTCGTCATCCCATCCTACAACAGCGCCCCCGCGCTCGAGAAGAACGTTCCGGCCCTGCTCAGTCATCTCCGGGCGAAGAACATCTCCTTTGAAGTCATTGTCGTCGACGACGGGTCGGACGACGGCGGGCGGACCGGGGAAGCCGCGGCTAGGCTGGGATGCGTCTGCTTGCGCAACCCCTCCAACATGGGCAAGGGGGCGGCCGTTCGAAGGGGCATGCTGCACGCGCGCGGGAGGTTCCGCCTCTATACCGACTCCGATGTCCCCTATGAACTCGACGCGCTCGACCGGATGCTGCGCTACCTCGACTTCAAGGAATTCCACATGGTCGTTGGCGATAGAACGCTGCCGGAATCCTTCTATTTCCCGCGGGTGCCCATTCTTCGGGCGCTGGGAAGCGGCTTGTATTCCTTCATCGTCGGCCGGTTCGTGGCGGGCGGCTGGTTCGATACGCAATGCGGCCTCAAAGGATTCCGGGGAGATACCGCGCAGGATGTCTTCGGGGCGGGGAGGATAGACGGTTTTGCATTCGACGTGGAGTGCTTCTATATCGCGCTAAAAAGGAACTACGACATCAAGCGCATCCCCGTGAGCTTGCGCTGTCGGGACGGGAGCAGCGTCCATGTCGTCCGCCATGGGGCGCTCATGGTCCTCGATCTCTTCCGGATCGTGCTCAATCGCTACCTGGGCCGTTATGAGAGGAAAAAGCTTCCCGCCAAGAAAGGCGACGAGAACGAGATTTGCGGGGAATACCAGTACCGGGCGTGTCACTCGGGATGGGCTCCCCAAAGGTTCTGGCATCGCGCCAAGTACCTGGAGGCCGTGAGGGCTCTCGACGTCCGGGAAGGCGACCGGATACTGGATGCCGGCTGCGGCTCGGGGGTCTTGGCCGAGTTGCTGGCGCGGCGGAAGGGGACGGACGTCCTGGGCCTGGACGCCAACCCGCGGGCGATCGAGTTCGCCTCGCGCACCTTCAAGCGGCGGAATCTTGCCTTCCGGACGGCCTGGCTGGAGGAGACAGACCTGCCCGAGAGCCGTTTCGACAAGATCGTAAGCTTGGAGGTGCTCGAGCACCTCACTCTAGAGCAGGAACAACGGACCCTGACATCGTTTCATCGCTTGCTCGCGCCGGCAGGCCTTCTGGTCGTATCCACGCCGAATGCGGAGAGCCTCTGGCCCCTCTTGGAACGGCTCTTGGATCTTCTGGGCGCGGTCCCAAAGCTGGCCGGAGACCAGCATGAGCGGCTTCACCATCCCGAATCCCTGCTGGCGGCCGGGGAAAGCGCGGGATTCCGCTGCGAGAGCCGGCTTGCGATCAACACCTTCGCCCCCTGGCTGAGTGTCTTCGGCTGGAGGCAAGCGATGCGGGTGCACCGCCTTGAAACTCGTGCTTTCCGAAAATGGGGGACCATCCTCTTGTTCGTCTTTCGAAAGCCGTGAGCAAGCCGGCGGATGTCCGGCGCGGTCTCCCGTCCGATTTTATCCGGACGAGCATCCTATGCGCCCTCGCCCTGGTCCCCTTGACGCTCCGGCTCAACCGCGAGTCGAAGCTCGCCGACGGAGCCCCGACGGGAGAGAACCTGTCCTCCCGCGCCCGAGTCTGGCAAAGGAGCGTCGCCTGCAGCCTGCGCACGGGCACGTTTCTGACCGTCTGCGACGAGGCCGGCGGGGCGCACCCCATCGAGGAGGCTTCCCCCGCCGATGACAGGGGGCATGCGCTGCTTCTCACGGTTTGGTCGATGTTCTCGAGGCGAATCCCCTCCCCATCCGATATCACAAGGCTTAATCTGGCGTTCAACGCCTCCGCCCTTCTGCTGACCGGCGCCGCCTTCTGGTCTTCCGGACTGCCTCTTCTTGCTTTTCTTTTCGTTTTTCTCGGAGCCCATTTCGTCATACCTGGATTCAGGCAACCTGACAGCGCGGCGAGCTTTGCCGGCCTCTATTGCCTGATTGTGGTCGCCGGCATCACGCTATCGAGCCTTCTCGGTGAGAAACCCGGGGGCGGCCGATCATTCAGCCTGAAATATGCGCTACTGCTATTTTGGGTCGGGTCCATCACCCTGATGAGGCAGCCGCTGGGCGTCTGCGCCGTGCTGTTCTGCTCGACCCTGTCTGCCCTTGCCGGCAGGAGCGTCGCGCGGGGAAATGCCCGCGCACGGCTGCGATCGGCGGTCCTCCTGCTCGGTCCATGGCTGGCTCTTTGCGCACCGCATGCCCTCACCGCCTCCCGGGATCTGCTTTTCGCCATTCCTCGCTCCGGCATCGGGATTGCGACGCATGGGCTGGGTCATGCCCTCCTGTTGGGATTGGGAGAGGAATCCAATCCGTTCGGAATCCGCTGGGATGACTCCTACGGGGAAGCGCTCGTGGGCAAAGAGCGCCCGGGCATCACCTATCTGAGCGCCGGTTATTTCCGATTCGCTTGGCGGCGGTATTTTGGCATCCTACTCGGCTCTCCGATCGAAGTCGCGAAAATCTACCTCAGGAAGACCCATACCGCTCTCCATGCGATGGCGATGGACGGCTTGGGCTTCTTTATCGTCATCCTATGGCTCGCCTACTTCGCCGCGTCCCACGCCGTTTCCCCCCATGCGAGCGAAATCCAATCTGCGTTTCCTTGCGTCCTTTTCGGGATTTCAGCGACCGTGGTCTTGTCTCAGGGCATCTTCGGCTGGCCCTATCCCATTTACATTTATCCCTCCTACATGGGGTTCATTTTCTTTAAGATAAGCCTTGTCCTGGCGGCACGGGAACTGCGCGAAACCCCGCTCGCGGCATGCGCTCTCGTGTGGGTCCTCGCGGGGCTGAGCTGGGGATTCCTTCACCCTCTTCAGCGCGTGTTCGGCCCCGACATATATAGATTGCTGGAAGCCTCGAATCTAGCGGCCGAGATGGGGCTTGCGGTCCTATCGGCTCTCTTTTTCCTTCATCGATGGAACATGCGCGTCGCAACTCGCCCGGTGGCGAGTTCTTAGCTCAGACCGATTGGAAGGCGCGGGAGGCGGCCTTGAGGGTGCGCGCGATGTCGGCCGAGGTGTGGCGCGAGGAGAGCATCGCGGTCTCGAACTGGGCCGGCGGGAAGTAGACCCCGCCGTCGAGCAAGCCCTGGAAGAAGCGGGCGTAGGCTTTGGTGTCGCAGGCCTTGGCCGAGGCCCAATCGGAGACCGGGGCCGCCGTGAAGAACACCGTGAGCATGGAAGAGAGTTGGTGGACCTGGACTTTGACGCCGGCAGCGGCGGCCGCGATGCGCAATCCCCGCGCCAGTTCCGCGGCCAGGCAGGCCATGGCCGCGTAAGGTTTCTCCTTCTTCAGCGCGCGCAGGGCGGCCAGTCCCGCGGCTACGGCCGCCGGGTTGCCAGATAGCGTCCCCGCCTGATACACGGGCCCGAGCGGAGCCACCTGCTCCATGATCTCGCGGCGCCCGCCGTAGGCTCCGACCGGGAAGCCGCCTCCGATGATCTTGCCCAGCGTGGTCAGATCGGGCCGAATGCCGAAGGCCGTCTGGGCTCCTCCGTAGCAAAGTCTGAATCCCGTGATGACCTCATCGAAGATCAGCAGGGCGCCGTATTTGGCCGTGACCTTGCGCAGTCCCTGTAGGAAGCCGGGTTTCGGCGGGACTAGGCCCATGTTCGCGGCCACGGGCTCGACGATGAGCGCGGCGATGTCCTTGCCGCGGCGGCGGAAGGCCTCGGCCACGGCATCCAGGTCGTTATAGGGAAGAAGGAGCGTGGTCTTGGCCCAGGCCTTGGGCACGCCGGCGGAATCCGGGCGGCCGAGCGTGGCCGCGCCCGAGCCCGCCGCGACGAGGAGATTGTCCACATGGCCGTGGTAGCAGCCGGTGAATTTGACGATGAGGTCCCTCTTGGTCCAGGCCCGGGCCGCGCGCAGGGCGCTCATGACCGCTTCGGTGCCGGAACTCGTCAAGCGCAGGCGTTCCATGGAGGGCAGGGCCTCGCGGATGGCCTCGGCCAGCAGATGTTCTCCCTCGGTGGGCGCTCCGAAGCTCGAGCCGCTTCGCACCGCCGCCACGGCGGCGGCGACGATTTTGGGGTGCGCATGCCCCAGGATGAGCGGCCCCCAGGAGAGGCAGTAGTCCAGGTAGCGCCGTCCATCCGCGTCGGTGAGCCGGGCGCCGGAGCCCGAGCGCATGAAGAGCGGCGAGCCGCCCACGGCCTTGAAGGCCCGCACGGGCGAGTTGACCCCGCCCACGAGCACCCTGGAGGCCCGTGAGAATAATGCTCTGGACCTGGGGCCTGCCATGTCAGCGTCCTCCCCGCGGGAGGAGGCTCGTCGTTGGGGCGCATCGGTGTGTCATGGAGGCCATTCCTTTTAGGCTCCCAGCCACTTTGCCGCGTCGAGCGCGTGATAAGTGAGGATGAAGTCCGCGCCGGCGCGCTTGATGGAGGTCAGGGTCTCGAGCACCGTCCGCCGCTCGTCGATCCAGCCGCGCTCGGCCGCGGCCTTGAGCATGGAATACTCGCCCGAGACGTTATAGGCCGCGGTGGGGAGCTCGAAGCGCTCGCGCACGGCTTTGAGTACGTCGAGATAGGGCAGGGCGGGCTTGACCATGACCATATCCGCCCCCTCCTCCACGTCCAAGGCGACCTCGCGCAGGGCCTCGCGGGCGTTGGCCGGGTCCATCTGGTAGGTGGAGCGGTCGCCGAACTGGGGCGGGGACTCGGCCGCGTCGCGGAAGGGGCCGTAGAAGGCGCTGGCGTACTTGGCCGCATAGGCGAGGATGGGCGTGTCCGTAAAGCCCGCGCAGTCGAGGGCCTTGCGTATCGCCGCGACCTGGCCGTCGGCCATGCCGCTGGGCGCGATGACGTCCGCGCCGGCCTTGGCCTGGCTCACCGCGGTCTTGGCCGCCAGGTCCAATGTCGCGTCGTTGTCGAGGATGAAGCCGCTCTTGCTCTTGCGGATCACCCCGCAGTGGCCGTGGCTGGTGTATTCGCAGAAGCAGAGGTCGGCCAAGACCATGAGCTCCGGGGCCTTCTCCTTGATGGTCCGGGCGGCCTGCTGGACGATGCCGTCGGCGGCGTACGCGCCCGAGGCCCGCTCGTCCTTGCGCTCCGGGATGCCGAAGAGGATGACGCCCGGGAGGGCGGAGGCCTTGATCTCCTTGAGCAGGCGCGGGAGCTCGTCGACGGAATACTGGAACACCCCGGGCATGGAGGCGATGGGGCGCTTCTCCCCCTTGCCGGGACGGATGAAGAGGGGCAGGATGAAGTCCTGGGGGTCGAGCCGGGTCTCGCGCATGAGGCCGCGCAAGCCGGGGCTGGAACGGAGACGGCGAAGTCTATGGGTAGGGAAGGCCATGGGTCGATTCTACATAAAAGAAACGCCATTACACGACGCGGCGCGGGAAAAGTCGTTTTTCCCCGCGCCGCGTGTTCTGAGAGCGGCCGATACCCCGAATTCTGTCCCCGGCTTTCGCCGGGTGAGGATCATTTCTCTGATGCGGCTACCGGTCGGCCGCCGCGGCTTTCGCCGCGGCACGCGCGGACAGCGCTGCCGGCCTACTGCCTTGCTCCCGGCGGGGTTTTCCCTGCCTCCGGGGTCGCCCCCGGAGCGGTGAGCTCTTGCCTCGCCTTTTCACCCTTACCCCCGAACGCGACGGCGCTCAGGGGCGGTATGTTCTCTGTGGCACTTTCCGTCCCCGGGTCCTTGCGTCCCCGGGGCCCCGCCTTTCGACGGGCGCCGTGTCCTATGGAGTTCGGAAGTTCCTCCCCCGCGCTCGTTAGGGCGCGGAGGCGATCCTCTGGCCGCTCCCAAATCCTCGCGGCGCTAGGGCCCCGCGAAACAGTCCTTGCCTCATCGAGCGCCGCCTTAGGCCGCGGGGGTCGGCTTGGCCCCGGCCGCCTCGGGGCTGTAGAGGATGCGCTGGCAGCTCTCGCAGATGGTCAAGCGGATGCCCTTGGCGATGTTGATGAGTATCTGCGGGGGCTGCTTCATGTGGCACACGGTGCAAGTCCCGTTGTCGAGCCTGGACACCGCCACGCCCTGGCGGCGCTGGCGGATGCCTTCGTAGCGGGAGAGCAGTTCGGCGTTGACGGCCGCGGCCATGGCCTCGCGCTTGGCCTTCTCGGCCGCGTGCTTGCCCTCGAGCTCGGCCTTCTTGGCGTCGAGGACCGAGATGCGCTTGCCGATCTCGGCCTCGGCGGTCTTGAGCTCGGCGGCCTTGGCCTTCTCCTCGCAGGAAAGCTTGTCGGACTCTTCCATGAGCAGCAGGATCTTGGTCTCGAGGTCGCCGGCCGCGGCCTTGGCCTTGTCGATCTCGCTCTGGAGCGCCTTGAAAGCCTCGTTGGTCTTGACCGCGTTGAGCTCGCGGCCGTGCTTGCGGGCCTCTTCCTCCTTCTGGGAGAGCTCGAGCTCACCCTCCTTCTTGCGGAGCTGGACCTGGGTGAGCTGTTCCTTTACCGCGGCGACCGCGGCCTTCTCCCGGGCGGATTCGGCGCGCAGGGCCTCGACGTCCACGGGGACCTGGTCGATGGAAGATTTCAGGGAGTCGAGGATGCGGTCCTGCTCCTGCAGGCCCACGAGATTGGTGAGGTCGTCCTTGGTCATCTGCATGGAAGTCCCATGATTATATCAAAAGGGAGACGCCGCGGGGCCATGCGAGCGTCTCCCGTTCGACTCCTCCGTTCCCGGCCGGGCTCAATGAGAAGGATGTTCCTTGGGGTGTTCTCCACCCTGGGGATGTTCGTGGGCCTTTGGGGCCTTCTCCGCCACCGGGACCATCTCGTTCTTCTCATTGTAGGTGAAGCGGGGTTTTCCCTCCACCTTGTGCACCAGGACCTTGTCCACCTTCCAGTCCGCGCCGGTCTTGGTCACGTAGAAGTCCAGGTCCAGCTTGCCCTTGCCTTCCGTCTCCTTGAAGTCCGCGCAGGCGAAGAAGGAGTTCTCCGAGAGCCGGGCGATCTTGTGCTTGTGGATGCGCTGGAGCTTCAGCCCCCAGTCCTTCTTGAGCACATCGTCGGAAACCGTGAACTTCCCGCCGCCGCCCGCCGTCTTCGCGGCGATGTCGTCCTCGACCGCGCGGACGAACTCCTTCATGAGCTCCTTGTGCGCGGCGTTTTTTTCGCGGCCTGGATGCTCGTGCTTGTCCGCCTGTTCCTTTCCCGGGTGCTCGTGGCCCTTGGGATGCTCCGGGTGCTCGCCGGCCGCGGCGGGCAGGGCCAAGGCCAAGGCCGCCGTCAACAGCATGCGTCGGTTCTTCATCGTTCCTCCTGAGGTTCCAGCCTTCACGATCCTTGGGTCTTGACGCTTCGTTCCAGTCCGTAGCCCGGGTCTGGTCTCCCGTCTATCTCCACGTGGGGATAGGCGAAATAGTTGAGGCGCGGTCCGCTCTGAGGGGGGTTCAGGAGCAGTCCGCGTCCCACGGTGAAAAGAATGCGGCGGCTGTCGAGGGAGCCGAAGAAGGGCTCCTTCTTTCCGGTCTTCCAGGCTTGCGAGATGTCGACCGGGACCCAGCCGAGGTGG
>CAYHRV010000063.1:0-14614 GCA_964359165.1 uncultured Elusimicrobia bacterium | reverse complement strand
GGGCGTTCATCGCGAGGTCGCTTCCCCCGAGCAGATAGTCCAGCTTGAGATTCGCGTTGAGGAAGGCCTGGCGCCAGACGCCGTTGCTTTTAAAGCGCACCGCCGAGGTCGTCGAAACGAAAGGCAGGAGAGCGGGGGGGCCGCTTTCGCCCAGTATCCGGGAAAGCTCCGTATCCTCGAATATCTCCACCGCCGGGATGGGCCGCGTGAGCAGGTCCCGCCGGAAGAAGATGCAGTGGTCGAGGTAGACGATGCCCTCGAGCCCGGCGCGCACATGGTTGGAATACCAGCTCGTGAACTTCAGAAGGGGATGATCCCAATCGAAGGCGTGGGTGAAGCCGCCCCAGAGCAGGCGGTCAGCGTCGTCTCTGAGCCGACGCAAGCCCTCCACCTCGATGAGGCTGCGCGGATGGTGGAGCAGAATGAGTTCCCCGGAGGAAGCCTCGATCCCGGCCTGGAGACGGGCCCCGCGCGAGCGCGTTTTCAGGCGTACGATCCGGTCACAGCGGCCCGCCAGAAGGGGGACTTCCCCATCCTCGGAGGAGTCGACGCAGACCACCTCGAAACCCCCGGCTTCGGCGAGGCGGTCGAGGATGCGCGAGACCCAGCCGGAACGGGCGTCGGGCCCCACGGGCAGGACCACCGACACCTTCATGAGCAGGCCGAGCCGCCCAGCACGCAGAAGGAGGCGCAGCGGCGATGGAGAAGGCTGATGGGCCGCCAGGAATCGGCGAGAGTCCCGCCCAGGGAGAATCGCCCATCATGGGGGAGGAGGGTGCAGGAGACGACCTCGGGCGAGCGCGCTCCCTTGCGCTTGACCACCATCCGGGAGGAAGCGCACATGATGGAGCCCGGGGAAAGGCCCAGAATGCCCCAGCACTCGGTGGTGATCTCCGGCGGGTCTCCCTCGTCCATCTCCGGGAAGAGGACCAGGCGCTCGCGATCCGCCGCGTCCAGGCCGAGGCCAAGCCCGGCGAAAAGGCGGCGGTAACCCTCCCGCGCCGCTTCTTCTTCCTCCTCCACCAGGGAGCGGCCGGCCACGCTCGCTTCAAAGCCGTTCTCGACGAGCCAGCGCAGGCCGTCGAGGGCCTGCCGCCAGGAACCGGAACCGCGCTCGCTCTCATGGACCGCCTCGGAGTGATGATCCAGGGAGACGCGCAGGCGCAGGCGACGGCCGTGGCGTTCCTTGAGTTCCATGAGACGAGCCGAATGGTTCCTCATGGGCTTCATGCCGTTGGTCAGGATGAGGACCCGGTGGCCTCGGGAGAGGGCGTCCTCGGCCATGGCTGGGAGTCCCGCGTTGAGAAAAGGCTCTCCGCCGGTGAAGCCGATCTCCCTCCCGCCGGGGAAGAGGGTCCCCAGCTCGTCCAGGTAGCAGGCCACCTCCTCCGCGCTCAGGAAAGAGAGGCTGTCGTTGCGGGGGGAGGATTCGACGTAGCAGTGGGCACACTCGATGTTGCAGAGAGTCCCGGTGTTGAACCAGAGCGTCTTGAGCGTCCCGGGGTCGACTCGAGCGCGGGTCTTGCCCGCGGCCGTCGTCGCCGGGTCAATCCATTTAACAGCAACCGGACCCAACGGTTCCCTCCCCGGTCTCCTGGAAGGGCAGTTCGACCCCGCAGCCCTGGAATATGCCGTGATGCGACTCCCAGCTCCCGAGCAGGTCGAAATGCCTCTTGAAGCGGCTCTTCTCGATCATGAGATAGGTGTTCCCGCAGACCTCGCGGACTTTTCCCGCGAGGAAACGATGATGCCCGTCTAGGTCGAAGAAACCCGGGCTTTCGGCCAGCGTGCCTTTGTAGACGGCGGCCTGGCCGTAGTCCTCGCAGGCGCTCTCGAGCTCCGGGATGGCGAAGAGCCGGTAGGTGGCCGAAAAGAAGCGGATGGGTCCGGCCTTGGCCTTCATCTCGTCGTTGGATAGGGCCAGGGGGCGCGATTCGACCAAGCGCGGGTCGGCGAAACCGGCCTTCTTCGCCGCCTGGAGGAAGTCGTTCCAATAAAGAGCCCCGCCCAGGCACTCGCCGTAGAAGACCGGGTCCTCGCGCAGGCGGGCGGGGACGCGCCTGTCGGCGTAGACATCGGAGAAATAGAATTCGCCTCCGGCCTTGAGCACGCGCCGGACCTCGCGCAGGACGGCTTCCTTGTCTTGGGCCAGGTTCACCACGCAGTTGGAGACGACCAGATCGAAGGAGGCGTCGGCGAGACCCGCCTCGCGCAGGCGCTCGATGTCGCCTTTGATGAACTCCACGTTGGAGCGCGCGTAGCCGAACATGCGGGCCTGGGAATCGAGATGCCTGCGGGCCACGGCGAGTTGTTCCTCGGTCATGTCCACGCCTACCACCCGCCCGGCCGGTCCGACGAGCTGGGAGAGCACGTAGCAGTCGCGGCCCGAGCCGGAACCCAGGTCCAGGACGCTCAGGCCCTCGAGCTCGAGCGGGATGTCCAGGCCGCAGCCGTAGTACTTCGCCTGGACCTCCTCATGGACCTTGGCCAGTGCCCGGCGGATATGAGGCGGCACGGCGGCCGGGGAACAGCAGGCGTCGGTCTTGAGGTCGTCTTGGGTCTTGAGCGTCTCCCCGTAGTACTCGCGCACCTTCTCCTTCATGTCCATTCCCATTCAGGACCTCCGAGTCCCCTATTATATCCATTCGAGAGCGCGAAGGGGATGCGGGGGAAAATGTTATCCTTCGGGGATGAAGACTCTGCTCCTCGTGGCTTTGGCGTGCGCCGCCGTGATCGGCTGCCGGCGGCTGCGCTCCTCTTCCGAGGGGGACCTCGCTCCGGCCGCGGCCGCGGAACTGGCCGCGAGGCCCGGGACTCTCGTCCTGGACGTGCGGACCCCGGAGGAGAACGCGCGGGGCCGCCTCAAGGGCGCCCGGCTCATCCCCCTCGGCGAGCTCGAAGACCGGCTCGGCGACCTGCCCCAAGACAAGTCCACGCCCATCCTGGTCTACTGCGCCGCGGGCGGACGCTCCTCCCGGGCCGCCTCGCTGCTCCGCGCCCGAGGCTACGCCGGGATATTCAATCTCTCCGGCGGCATCGCCGCCTGGCAGGATTCCGGCCTGCCCATCGAGCCCTGAGACCTAGGACCTGGGCTCGCCTGGGACCGATGGCCGTTGCCTTCACCCTCCGCGTGCGCTAAGATATCCTCATGAAGAAGCTGCTCAAGCGAATCCGGACGGCCAGGCCGGTCCGCAAGACGAGCCTCTGTGCCTTCCCGGGCACCGGGTTCTAAGGACCCGGCCCTCTATCCGCGGCTGCGCGCCGGGATCGTTCTGCGCCGGCGCGTGGGCACCGCCTTCCGCCAGGGAGCGGACCTTTGTGCCGTGGGCCGCGGCGGGAAGGTCTACGAGCTTGAATCCGACTCCTACGCCTTCCTGAAAGCCTGCGACGGACGCTCCACGCTGGACCGCCTTCGCTCCCGTTTCTCATCACTCTTCGACAAAAAGACCTCCCAACGCCGCCTCGCCGCCGAGCTCGGCTCCGACCCGACGCTCAGCGACCTGCTCGAGCTCCGCGCGGCTCCGGCCCCCGCGGACCCGCGCCAGGTGGTCGAGACGAAGGGGCTCAAGGCCGCCTGCCGCGTGGCGGTCTGGCATCTGGTGTCGGGCTGCAACCTCTCCTGCGCCCATTGCTATCTCGGCGACAACTCCCGCGGACGCCCCTTCGACGCGCGGAGCGTCCGGGCCGCGGCCGCGAACCTGCACGCCATAGGGGTGGAGGGGGTCCGGCTCACCGGCGGTGAGACCACGATCAGGCCGCGCCTCCTCCTGGACGCGGGAGAAGAACTCGAGCGCCTCTGCCTTCCCTTCTCGGTCAATTCCAACGCGGTCGGAGACGTCGGGGTATTGGCCGAGCTCTTCGGCAGACACCCCGACTACGCGCGCTTCGTGCAGGTGAGCGTGGACGGTTCGCAAGGCGGACACGACGCCATGAGGGGCCGCCAAGGGGCTTTCCGCAGGACCCTGGAGAACATCGGCCGGCTCTTGGACGCGCGGGTCCCGGTCTGCGTGGTCAGCATGATGCACCGGGGCTGGCTGGGAGGGGAGGAGGAACTCTTCGACGCCCTGCGCGGAGCCGGCGTTCAAAGCTGGACCGTGGAGCTTCCGGTGCGCTCGGGACGCTGGTCGGAGAACGGGGTGCGCCTCGGACTCGACCCGAGCGGCATCGAATCCATGTGCCGGAGCTTGATCGCCCTCTGGCGCCGCTCGCCCAAGGCGTTCCGCCTCTTCGAGATCAACCAGGTCTTCCGGCGTCCCGCGCCCAAGGGAGAACTCAGCAAGTCCGCGTCGAGTCCCGCCTGCCTGCACCATCTGGGCCTGCTGACCTTCGGCGAGCGGGGGCTCTCTTTCTGCTCGGTATTCGGCCGGGCCTTCGGACCGGCGCTGACGGAGTTCACGCGGGCCGATTGCGGACGCCGGGATTTCTTCGCGGCCTGGAACCGCATCGCCTCGGCCCGCCTCGAGCATACGCTCGCGGGCAACGCGGCCTGCGCCGCCTGCGAGCTATGGAAGGATTGCCAGGGGGGCTGTCCGGGGCACTACGAGGACCCGGCGGCGTTCACCGGCTGCGACCCGCACGCGCGCCTGCTCACGCAGGTGCGCCGTTCACTGCGCTAGCCGATGTGGTACTTGCCGTAGGAGTCGCGCCAGAGGACGCGGCCGTCGTCCTCCACCTTGAACTCCGAGCAGTTCCGCCCGAGGAGGATCTCGTTCTTATAGAGGACCCCATAGCTGTCCCGCCAGACCACGTCCCCGGTATAGCGGACCAGCTCGAAGCGCTGGGCCGAGCGGCCCAGGGTGTCGGCGCCCTTGTAGATCGTGCCCGAGCCGTCGATCCAGACCACGCCCCCGGTGAAACCGTTGATGGAGAACTGCCGGGCCCCATGGCCCAGGACGTCCTCGTTCTTGTACATGGTCCCGGACTGGTCCGACCAAGCCACGTCCCCCGTGCGCCAAGCCGTCTCGAAGCGCCGCACGCCCGTGCCGAGCCGTTTGTCGTCCTTGTGGAGCTCGTTGGAGTTGTCCGACCAGACCACGGTCCCGTGCAGGTCGTTGATCTCGAAGAGGCGGGCGCCGAAGCCGAGCCTGCGGTCGTTCTTGTACATCTCGCCGGTGGTGTCGACCCAGGCCACGTCCCCGGTCCATTTGGCGACGCGGTACTCGCGCGCCATATTCCCGAGTTTCTCCCCGTCGCGGTAGACATCCCCGTAGCTGTCCATCCAGGCGACCCGGCCGTTGCAGGAGGAGGCATAGTCCCGGGCCGAGCGGCCCAACTGGACGCCGTCCTTGTATATCTCGCGGTAGTCGTCGATGTAGACGAGCGGCCTTACGCAGCGGCGCCACTGGCCCGGCGCGGTCTCCACGGGGGGTTCCTGGGTCTGCACGGACGCGGGGCGCACCCGCGCCTTGAAGGGCTTCATCTCCGGCCGGGAGAGCGCCCCGAAGGCCGCGGCCGAGCGGACGGCCTCGGACTCGATAGGCTCGACTGCCGATGCGCCCACGGGCACGATCAAGGACAACGCAAAGAGAAAGCTTTTTCTCATTCCGCCTCCGGCGAAGATATTTTCCTTATACGGCTAAGTTTAACCTCCCCATCCCTCCCCGACACGGGCCTCCCAGGTAACCCGAAGATGCAACAAAAGTCCTAGATTGTAACGGGGTCAGACGTTGACTTTCGGACCTAATCCCAGGAAACAAGGTCCGAAAGTCAACGTCTGACCCCACTGGCGAAAAGGGGGAAGCTCTTGTATGCTTGTTTTATGCAGGGTTTTCGCAGACCGCTGGGGTTGGCCTTGGCAGGGGGGGGAGCGCTGGGGGCTTGGCAGGCGGGAGTCCTGGCCTCCCTGGTCAAGGCGGGGCTCGTCTTCGACAAGGTAATCGGTTTTTCCGCGGGGAGCCTCTCAGGCGCGGCTTACTGCTTCGGCCGCCTCGAGGAGCTCCTCGCCGATTGGCATGACCCCGACCGCTTGAGGGTGCTGCGCCTGAAGCCCTCCTGGTCGAAAAGGTCGCTTTTCGACGGACAGGCGGTGCGGGACATCGTCGCCTTCCGCAGCGTCCACGCGGGCCGGAAGGAAGACGGGGACGAGGCGGCCAAGCGGGCCGCGCGCTGCGACCTGGCGGTCATGGCTTGGTGCCGCGAGGAGCGCCGCACGCGCTATCTGCGCTTCACTCCAGGCGGGGAACGCGGCTGGGATTGCTCCATCGACGCCGCCATTGTGGCGAGCTGCTCCATCCCCCGCATCTTCCCTCCGGTGAGCATCGAGGTGGGAGGCCGCCGCCTGACCTTCCAGGACGGGGGCGTACCGGACGAGGAGGGCATGCGCTGGGACTGGCTCCGGGGCTGCAAGGACATCGTGGCCCTCGAGATGGTCGGGCCGCGGGAGCTGGGCCGCACCCGGTGGCTGCCTTGGTGGCGCATGGACCAGCGCGGCCGCGAAGTGTGCCGCGAGCACTTCGACCGCGCCGTCTGCGCCGCGCGGCTCTGGCGCGAGCCGCCGCGGGTGTTCCGTCTCCATCCCTCCCGCGAGCTCGCCTTCAACATGCTGGCCTTCAAGACCCGCCACTGCCGCCCTGCCTTGTCCCTGGGCCGCGAGGACGGGGAGGTTTTCCTGGCCGAGCCCCTGCGTCGCCTCCTTGCCGCGCCGGAGCGCCCGCGCCCCGCCGAGGACGCCGGAGGCCTCTCGGACGCTCCTCAGCCCGCCTAATGCGGATATCCCTCCTTCTGGCGGGCCTCTGCCTCGCTGGGACCTCTCAAGGCGCCCAAACACCGGTGGAGCGCGAGGCGGACCTTGCCTTCACCGGAGGCCGCGTGTACACGATGGGAGCTCCCGCGACCGTCTCGGCTCTCGCCGTGCGCAGGGGGAAGATCGTCTTCATCGGCTCCGACGAGGAGGTCCGAGCCTGGATCGGCCCCCGGACGGCGGTGGTCCCGCTTGAAGGACGCGCGGTGCTTCCGGGATTCATCGACTCCCATGTCCATCCCATCGCCGGAGGCATCGAGCTGGGAGAATGCCCGCTGGGTGGAGCCGGCACGTCCGGGGAACTGCTCGAGCTCGTGCGGGTCTGCGCCCAGCGCAAGCCCGAAGGCTGGGTAAGGGGGAGCGGCTGGGACCTGACGCTTTTCGCCCAAGGCAACCCATCCAAGTCCCTGCTCGACTCCCTGATTCCCGGACGACCCGTCTACCTCGAGGCCTCCGACGGGCACTCGGCTTGGGTCAATTCCAAGGCCCTCTCCCTGGCGGGGCTGACAAGCACGGCATCCGACCCTCCCAACGGGCGCGTCGAGCGGGAGGTTTCGGGCGAGCCCTCCGGCGTGCTGCGCGAGGACGCGATGGAGCTCGTCTCGCGCCTTCTGCCGGAGTACACCCTGGCCGAGTCCACGGCCGGACTGCGCCGCGCCCTCGACATGGCCGCGCGCTTGGGGATCACGACTCTCCATGAGGCCGCGGCCGATGAGTCCATGCTCGCGGCCTACGCGGAACTGGACCGCCGCGGCGAGCTGAGCGCGCGCGTCAACGCCTCCTTCGAGTTAAAACCCTCCAGCGGGGTTTGGGGCGCGCGCGCACTGCCGGCACTGCGCCGCCGCTGCCAGGGCAAGCTCCTGCGGCTCACCGGCGCCAAGGTCTTCGCCGACGGAGTGCTGGAGGCGCGCACCGCCGCCCTGCTCGAGCCCTACGCGGACCGCGGCGGACTCGGAACGACGGGCTGGGACCCCCGGGAACTCGCCGACACCGCGGCGGCGCTGGACCGGGGGGGCTTTCAGTTCCACGCGCACGCAATCGGCGACAGGGCCGTGCGCATGTGCTTGGACGCGGTGGCCGAGGCGCGCAAGCGCAACGGACCGGATGGCCCGCCGCATCATCTGGCCCATCTCGAGCTCATCGACCCGGCCGACCTCCCGCGCTTCAAGGACTTGAGAGTCACGGCTGATTTCCAGCCTTTCTGGGCGAACCGCGACCCGTACATCACTGCCCTGACCGAACCGGGTCTCGGAGCGGAGCGCTCGGGGCGGCTCTACCCCTTGGGAGACGCCTTCCGCGCCGGAGCTGCGCTCGCTTGCGGGAGCGATTGGTCCGTGAGCTCGATGAACCCGTGGGAGGCCATCCAGGTGGGCCTCACCCGCCGGGGCGTCGAAGAGGGAGCCGGACCGGCTTGGCTCCCCGCCCAGGCGCTCGACCTGGACACGCTCCTGCGCTGCTACACCACGGGCGGAGCCGCGGCCAACCTGCAGGAAACTCTCACGGGCCGGCTGGAGCCCGGCTTCGCCGCGGACCTCATCGTGCTGGACAAAGACCCCTATGCCGTGGCTGCGCAGGAGCTCGCGTCCATCCTCGTCCTGGAGACCTACCTCGAAGGCCGACGCGTGTTCTCCCGGGACTTGCCCGCGGTCTCGAGATAGAGATTACCACGCTCCCATGGCCGCCCCGGCCGCCTCACTTTCGGAGGCCGTCGAGAACGGAACGGATGGCCGCTTCCAAGGGTTTATAAACGGCGTGCTTGAAGGACTCCACGCCCCACTCCAGGACTTTAATCAGCCAAGGATTGCTCTTTTGCAAAGGCTCCTCGACCCTGTCGATCACCTTCGAGACTATGGAGACCTTTCCGAACCTCGTCAGTAGAGGTCCAATGACTTTCTTGCCGAGGATTGAGCCGAGCGCGCTTAGAAGGAGCGTCGTGAGCACATCCTCCACCGTCATCGTCTTTCCGGTCAGAACGCTTTTCATGCCCTCGAATGCGAGCCCCAGGGCCATGCTGATAAGAATGCCCGGGAACAGGCCGATGCCAGGGAATGCCACTGCCAGCAGGGCGGGGATGGCTATGGACAGCACCTCCATCCCGATATCCACCCATGCCGTCTGCTGTTCGGTAAGACCGAAAATACCGTGCCGATCCGGCTCGGAGTTGGTCTCCATCGGCCCGACCGTCGCGGGCATGAGATGTCTCTCGATAGGCTGGCCTCCGCTTTCCGGAAGGGAGGGAGAAGACTCATCTTCGCTCGTTGGGGCAGTCCGTGCTCCGTGAGAGGCGGGAGGGAACGGCGCGGGCTTCCTTTTCCCCGGGGCGACCCCATCCTCAGGCCTCGTATCCCAGGCCCTCCCCTTGGGAGCATACCATCCGCCGCTGCTCGGCTTTGATTCGTATCCCTCCTGCCCTCCCGAGGAGGCGACGGACGCCCCCTTGAGCTTCTCTCCGGCCTTCACCCAATCCGCGGGCGAGGGGGCGGCCCTCCGGGAAGCTGGCACGGACGCTTTGGCTTGAGCGAGTGCGGCCGCTTCCGCTCCCGACCCGAGAGGCCCCGTCCTCCCGCGCGCTCCCGGGAGCACCGCCCCTTCCGCCGGAGCTCCCCCGAAAAGCCGCTCGAGGCCGGAACCCACGGCACCGGCAGCCTCGCCGATGAGCCCATTGCCGCTCTTCTTCTGCTGATCCCCCCAGCCTTTCACCTCCGCTCCCCATTTGGCCAGGCCGTCGAGAAAGCCGGCCTCGGCTCCGGCGGGGACCGCGAGGAAAATAGAGAGGGACAACAGGACCGGGATAGGGGCAGACCGTCGGCGGAAGAAGCGCATGGAACTCCCCTAGTGTATGGCTCGGACCGCGGATTGTCAAGGGAGCGCTTGTCCCCCGATTATGACTCGGCGATTATGACTTGCCCGCGACGGCCCGATAGAGATACCATGCCCCCATGGCCGCCCCGCTGACGCGCAACCTCACCATCCTGCTCACCGACATCAAGGGCTTCACGGACAAGACCTCGCATCAGAGCCGCTCCGAGATACAGTCCCTGCTCGAAGAACATAAGAGCATCGTGCTGCCCCTGCTCGAATCGAAGGGAGGCAAGCTCGTCAAGACCATCGGCGACGCCTTCCTCATGGTCTATGAGAGCCCCACGGACGCGGTCCTGGCCGGGGTCGCGGTGCAGGAAGCCCTCACTTCGCGCAACTCGGGCCGCCCCGCGCCCGAGCGCATCGAGGTGCGCATCGCCATAAACTCCGGGGAGGTCAACCTCGCCGACAACGACATCTTCGGCGAGCCCGTCAACATCACCGCCCGCATCGAAGGCGTGGCCGAGGCGGGGGAGGTCTTCTTCACCGAGGCCGTCTACCTCGCCATGAATAAGACCGAGGTACCCTCCAGCGAGGTCGGCCTGCTCCAGCTCAAGGGCATCCCGGAGAAGATCCGCGTCTACAAGGTCAAGCGCGAGCAGCCGGTGCAGGGACTGGCCCTGCCCCGCCCGGCCCCCATCGTGCGCGGCTTCTGGAGGCTATTCCAGGGACCGGGCGCCGGCGCCGCTCCCGAGCACGCCTCGACGGCGGGAGAGGCCCCCGCGCCCAGGCTCTGGCGGCGGGCCGCGGCCCTGGCCATCGACGGCCTGCTCTGCTCCATCCTCGCGGGCATCTTCGTGGGGGACAACAGGGAGAAGGTCAACATCCGCTACAAGGTCGGCGAAGCCCGGGCGGCTCGCGTCAAGCGCGCGGCCTCCGCCGGGGGTCTGAGCCCGTCGGGGACTGCGCGAGAGGAGAACCACCCGCGCGCGGCCAAGGCCAAGGTCGAGATGGGCGCAAACGGCATCCAGGTGGAGGGTGACGACGGCGCGAAGGTCTCGCTGGGAAAGGAGGGGATCAACGTCAAGGGCCGGGACGCGGAAGTCCGCATCGACGAGAGCGGCCTGCGCATCCGCTCCGCGCGGGAAGGAGGCGATTCGAAGGAGGAGGCCGATAAAGAAGACGAGGCCGTCCTCTACGAGGAGGACGGCCTGAGGGTCTCCCACCGCAAGGAGAAGAAGGACAAGGCCTTCCCCATCGTCTGGCTGCTCTACAATACCCTGTTCCTGGGACTATGGTCGGCCACTCCGGGCAAGCGCATCCTGCGCTTGAAGGTCATCCTCATGGAGGGCGGGAAGCTCGATTGGAAACTCGCCTTCGTGCGTTCGCTTTTCACCCTCGTATCGGGCGTCTGCCTCTTTCTGGGCTATCTCTGGGCTCTCTGGGAGCGGGACCGCCGCGGCTGGCACGACCTGCTCGCCGGGACCCGGGTGAGCGCGGCAGAATGAGGAAGTGAAACTCCTCCATCAAACGGCTCAGGAAGCAACGCGCGATGGAGGGCCCAGGCCCTCCATCGCGGAAGGAGCGCTCATCGAAGCCTCCCGCCAAGGCGACACGCGCGCCTTCGACAAGCTTATGCGCCTCTACGAGGACCGTCTCTTCCGCCGGGCGCAGAGCGTCTGCGCCCGCCTCCCGGCCGAGGCCGACGACGTGGCCCAGGAGACCTTCCTCGCCGCCTTCAAGAAACTGCCCGGCTTCCGCGCGGAGTCCGGCCTGGGCACCTGGCTCTACCGCATCGCCACCAATCTCTGCTGGATGAAGATGCGCGAGGAGCGCTCGAAGCATTCCGTCCCGCTGACGGAGGGGGATGCGGGGTCGCATCCGCCTTCGGAGCGCTTCCACGACCGGAGCCCGGGGCCCGAGGAAGCGGCCCGCAAGGGTGAGCTCCGGCTCGCCGTGTCTCAGGCGCTGGGCCTGCTCCCGGTGGAACACCGCCTCGTGCTCACCCTGCGCGACATCGAGGGCCTCTCCGCGCAAGAGACCGCGCGCGCCCTCAAGCTCAGCGTGGCCGCGGTGAAATCCCGCCTGCACCGGGGCCGCCGGATGCTCAAGGACTCCCTGGACGCCTACCTGCGGGGAAGAACTTCCGCGCCCAACGCGCGGCGTCGTCGAGCGTCACATACGCCACCGGGATGAGGAAGAGCGTCATGGGCATGGCGAAGGTGAGCCCCCAGGCCAACGAGAGAGCCATGGGCGCCACGAACGGCTCGATCCCCCCGAAGCCGTAGGCGGTCGGAAAGAGTCCCAGCAAGGTCGTCAGGGAGCTCGCCCAGATGGGGCGCAGGCGCTCCGCTCCCGCCTCGCAGGCCGCGTCCGCGGCCGAGAAGCCCGCCTCCCGCTTCTCGTTGATGAAGTTCACCAGCACGATGGCGTTGTTGAGCACGACCCCGGACATGGCCACGACCCCCAGCAGGGCCATGAACGAGGCCGGCTGTCCATGCACGAGCAGGGCGTAGGTCACGCCTAAAAGCCCGATGGGGATGGTGAGCAGGATGATCAGAGGCTGGGCGTAAGAGCGGAAGAGGGCGGCCAGGATGACGAAATCCAGGAGCAGGGCCACGCCGAAGGCCCGGAAGAGCGAATCCATGGACTTCCGGGTCTCCTCTTCCTCCCCGCCGAAGACCAGCTCGTAGCCCGGATGCCTCTTTGAGAGGTCCTTGAACTTCTCCGCGATCCTGCGATTGGCCTCCCGCGAGGTCGTCTTATCCACATCCACGTCCGCGGTCACCGTATAGGCGGGCTTGAAATTGAAGCGCTGGAGGAAGGGAGCGCCGCGGGTCTCCTCGATCTTCGCCACGCGGGAGAGGCGCACCGTGCGCCCCTGCGGGTTCAGGACGTCCAAGGACAGCAGTTCCCGGGGATCGCCCCGCTGGGCGTCGAGGAGGCGCAGTCGGACGTCGACTTCCTCGTCCGGACGGTGGATCTTGGTGACCTCGATGCCGTCCACCGCGAAGAAGAGCTCCTCGGCGATGCGGGAGGCGTCGAGGCTCGCGAACGCCGTCTCCCTCGGGTCGGGGACCACGCGCCATTGCCTCTTGCCGTCCTCGATGGAATCCTTGATGTCGCGCACGCCCGCGATGGCGGCGAGCTCGGACTTGATCTCCCCCAGAATCTCCCGGTTGACGGCCGGATCGCGCCCCCGCACGCGCACGACCACGGCCCTGCCCGTGGGGGGGCCCGGATGGACCTCCTCGAAGGTGACCTTGGCGTCCCGCGGCCAAGGGGCCGCGGTCCCCGGAGGACGGCCGAACTCCGCTCCCGCGGGGGGCGCCCTCTCCGCCTCGATTCGCCGCCGCAGGTCCTCCACGATCGAGGCCGACTTGCGCCCGCGCTTCTCCTCCGGGGTCAGGAAGACCCGCACCTGGCCGTAGTGCGTCCCGAAGCGCGCCGTCTCCTCGTAGCCCTTGACCCCGACCTTCCCGGTCATGACGTCCAACTCTCCCTTGGGGAGGCCCGCGACCGCGGCCTCGACCCTCTCCAGGGCCTTGGCCGTGGCGTCGAGGTTCGTCCCGGCCGGCATCTCCACTTCCACGAAGAATTGCTCGATGAGCCCCGGGGGGAAGAGGACGAACTTGATACGCGCGTAGGCCAAGCCCGCGGTGAAGGCCAGGAACAGGCCGACCAGCCCCAAGAAGCTCAGCCGATGCCCGATGACCCAGCGCAGAGTCGAACGGTACCAGGAAACGACGGCCAGATACCAGCGCCCGTCCTTGGACTCCGACACGGGTTTGCCGTAGGGCAGGAGGTCGATGACATGCGAGGGCAATATGAAGAAGGCCTCGAAGATGCTCGCCGCGAAGCACATCACCACGATAAGGGGGATCATGAGCAGGAACTTCCCCATGATGCCGCTCATCAAGGCGAAGGGCAGGAACGCGCACGAGGAGACCAGGACCGAACCCAGCACCGGGAGCACCACCTCGCGGGCGCCCTCCACGGCCGCGACCGCCGGGGATTTGCCCATCTCGAGATGGCGGTAGATGTTCTCCGCGACCACGACCGAGTCGTCGTCGAGCATGCCCAGGACGATGATGAAGCCCAGCAGAGAGAGCAGGTTGATGGTGAATCCCAGGGGCACGGAGACCAGCATCGCGGCTGCGAATGAGATCGGCACCCCCCAGGCGGCCACCGCGGCCAGCCTCCAATCCAGGAAGATGAAGAGCGCGGCGAGCACCAGGAAGCCTCCCTGGATGAGGTTGTTGGTCATCACCTTGAGCCTACGCTCGATGAAAAAGGAGATATCATCGGAGAGCACGAGCTCCAGACCCTTCTCCCGCGCGCGCGCCTCCTGCTCGGCCTTCACGCGCTTGACCGCCTTGGCCAGGGTCACGGTGTCCCCGCGCTTGTGCTTGGAGACCCTCAGCTCGATGGAGGGCTTCCCCGCGGCGCGGGACATGATCCTGTGCTCGGCGAAGCCCTCTCGCACGCGGCCCAGGTCGGCGATGCGGATGGCTCCCCGATCGTCGTTGGAGCGCACCACGACCGAGCCCACTTCCTCCGCTGTGAACACCGCGCCCTTGACCCGGACCCAGTTCTCGAAGGGGCCGGCGCGCACGGCCCCGGCGGAACGGTCCACGTTGCGGCCCCGCAGGGCGGCGGCCACCTCGGCCATGCTCAGGCGCGCGGCGGCGAGCTTGGCCCGGTCCACCTCGATAAGGATCTCCTTCTTGCGGTCTCCCTCCTCGACGACCTCCGAGACCCCGTCGATCTCCTCGATGAGGTCCTTGAGCTCCTCGGCGAAGCGGTCCCGGTCGTCGTCCGTCCCTCCCGCGACCGAGAGGCTGATGAGCGGGCGGCTGGAGGTCATCTCCTTGACCAGAGGCTTGTCGGCGAGTGAGGGCAGGTCCTCCACGCGGCCCGCGGCCTGGAACACCTCGTTGACGACCTTGTCCTTCTCACGGTCGGAGAGGTTCTCGTCGAGACGGAGCACGACGAGGGATTGATTCTCGAGCGAGTAGCTCTCCACGCGGTCGATGCCGCTCAGGCCGCGGAGCGTGTCCTCCACCTTCCGGGTGA
>CAYHRV010000062.1:0-14638 GCA_964359165.1 uncultured Elusimicrobia bacterium | reverse complement strand
TGAACCGCGTGTGGCGTGATATCCTGTCTCAAGGCTGCGGAAAGTAGGTCGGATCGGGCCTCGCAACGGCCCACCGTGTAACCCGGGGGAAGGGCCCCGGGGTGAAACGCGGCTCCCCCTTGGGAGCGTACCCACGGGAAAGACGGCTTCCGCAGACGCGGAGGCTCGCCTTTCCCGTTTTTTGTTGCCGGCAGATCGGATAGAACGGAGGAACTCATGAAAACGCGGATGACGGTCCTGGCCTCAGCGGCGGTCCTGGCGCTCCTCGCCCCCTCGGCGCGCGCCCAGCCGGCGGAGTCCCTGCGCTCGGATTCGGCGGGCTTCGAGAGCCTTATCGGCGACCCCGGGCTCGACGGACGCCTGCGCGAGGGGACGCGGACGATGGACCACATCGGGGGCATCCCCTCCTACCCAGACTCCGGCTACGGCTACGACCGCTACGACCGTTACGACACCGACTGCGAGAAGGTCGTCTTCCACGCCAACGGCGCGACCGCCTCCAGCCCGGTGCGCCTGGAAAGCCGCTTCTACCGCAGGGTCTGCGACTACAACCGGACTACGGGACGGGAGGAGTGCTACGACCGCTATGTCGGGGCCGAGCGGCGCGACGTCATCGTCGAGATCGAGGGACGCGGCGAGATGTACCCCTGGGAGAAAGACGAGTTCAAGATCTGTCTGGCCGGGCGCAGCCTCAACGCGAGCACGGTCCGGGCTTCCCACCGCTACGAGTTCGGCCTCCCGAACATGCGCGAGGACAGGATCATGGCCCGGGCCTACGAGAAGACCCCGACCCGGCCCGACTCCAAGGGCATCGGCCTGCGCCTCTTCGCCACGGGCGAGGGCGGCTTCAAGGCCGAGTTCCAGGACCGCTGGGCGCAATACTACGACGCCGGCGAGCAGACCGTCCTTTCCCTGGAGGTGCGCCGCGACGTGCCGCACTGGGCCGATGAGACCGTCTTGGAGAAGGAGGTCGTCTTCTCCGCTCAAGACTCCTATTCCGTCGAGCTCGACCCCACCGAGTTCCGCAAGGCGCCCAAGGCGGGCGAGAAGTTCTTCCTGAAGTTCGAATTCAAGCGCGTGGGGCGCGTCTCCCTGCCCGAGTGGCAGGGGACCTGGGAGACGGTGTCCGTGGAGCTCGGCGGCTCCACCTCGGCCCTGAAATAGATGCCCCCCATGGAAGGCTGCATGAGCGGGATGCATCGCCTTGTGCTGACGGCGGGAGTCCTGGCGCTCTGCGTCCCCTCGGGGTTCGCCCAACCCCGGTATCCCGACCGGGGAGCCGACATCCGGGAAGAATCGGCGATGAGCGAGGAGGACCCTCTCTCCTTGCGGGTCAGCGCCCACATGCGCGGCGCGCGGCTGACGGAGTTCTTGGCGGTGATCGCGGGGCAGGCGGACATCTCGTTCTGGACCCCGGCCGACATCGTCACCACGGCGCGGCCGGTCACGGTGGACATGAGCGAAGTCGCGGCGCGGGAGATACTCTCCTCGGTCCTGGAAGCGCAGGGGCTGACCTATCGGCGCCAGGAGGACGTTCCCCGCTATTACATCGTGATGCGCGATCCGCTTGCCGCTCTCGTGGACATCCGCGTCGAAGGCGCGACGATGGAGGCGTTCCTAGGGGGGATTTCCAAGCAAACGGGCGTGCGCATCACCCTCGAAGAGGGAGTCCAGACCCGGCCGGTGACGGCGCGCTTCTGGAACGTAACCGCGCGCAGCGCGGTGAAGACCGTGGCGGCGTATCAGGGGTTGGAGTTGCGGTACGCGGAAGACGGGAAAACCTATGTCGTCGCGAAGCCCTGATTACTCGCGGAGGTTGGCGTAGCCCCAAAGCATCCCGTTGCCCGAGACCTGGGCCCAATTGCCGTGGATAAAGCCCGAGACGTGCACGCTCCCGCTCAGGTTCGCGCTGCCCAGATAGCGCCCGCCGTCGTAGAGCGAGACGAAGATGTTCGGATAGGCGTAGCCTGAAACATAGTTCCCCGAGACCGGGTAGGAACCGGAGACCATCACCTGAGCGCTGCGGGCCAGCACCCGCCCTTTCTCATCGGTGACGTCCATGGAGCCGTTGAGCGTCAGATGGATGAAATGCTGGTCCGCGGAGGCGTAGCCGTGCCCCTGAAGACGGACGTTGCCGCTCAAGCGGACGCTGTTGGAAGCCCAGACCCCCGCATCCACCGCCCCTTCCCCGGAGTCCCGGAGGACTATCCGGCGTCCCGGGACCGGGTGGGCCTTGAACACGGCGAGCTGGGAGAACCCGGCGTCTGCGCCGGTCCGAAGAGCCTCGGGCCCGGCGGCTGCCAAAGGCAGCGCGGTCATTAGTGCCGATAAAAGGGCGGAGATGATCTTCATGATCTTATTTTACCTCATTATCGCGACTTGATGCCCTGCTCCCTTCTCGGCCTGAGAGTCAAAGCGCTCGAGCTCATCGAGGATCGCTCCCGGGTCCAGCAGGGGCGCGAGATGCCCCCCATTCAGTTCCACGACGCGCAGGAAAGCCCTGCCCCGCGCGAGCCTCTTGGCGGCCTCGCGATATGCGGCGGAAGGGATGAGCTCATCGGGGGCGCCGAAGGCCAATAAGACGGGGATGGTGCCTTCCGGGACTCTCCACGAATCGTCATGGAGCGCGAAAAGAGTCTCGCGCACCAGCGCGCCCCGAAATCCCGCCAGCAACGACCTGCCATCGAGGCCGGCGAGCATGGCCGAGGCGGCGGGAGAATCCCCGCCCTGGCGCGCGAGGCGCTCCCTCGCATCCGAAGCGATGCTCCAGGCCGCGGAGGCGATCCAGGCCTCCCGGGCGAAGGGGAGCCAGAACCTCGTCCTCTCATAGCCCTCCCGGAGGCTCTCGGCCGCCGCTTGCCCCCGGGCGTCCAGGTATCCGGCGAGAGGGGGACCGGACGGGTTGATCATCGCCACCCAACTCACAACCTCCTGGTCGAGCTCGGGCAGGAATCGGGCCCCCATGGAAAACACGACGACGGCGGCTTTCTTCGATCCGGAGACGGAACGGAGGAAGGAGAGGGCGCGGGCGACGTCCGCGCGGTTGCGCTCGCCCAGCGGTTCCGCCCACCCTTGCGACGGGGCATAGCCCCGGCGGTCAAGGATCATCAGCGGACGGCCCGGCAGCAAGCCTTCCCACAGGGAGAAAGCCTCCGACCCGAAGCTCCGGCCGTGGACCAGGAGCACCCCTTCCCCCTCGCCGGCGCGCAGACGATAATGGATGGCGCCTGCGCCCGGGGTCCGGAGCAGCCCTTCCCGCCAGACCTCGGAGGCGCAAGCCGGCGCGGACTGGACCGCCATCCACGCGGCGAGCAGGAGGATCCCGGTCAAGCGCTCAATCCACCCCGGTAGGTTTCGCGCGCGAAGTAGACCGAGGCCAGGGTCACGCAGCTCATGGCGATGAGGTAGACCGCAACCAGATAGGGGTCTCCCCCTCCGCGGGAGAGCAGGGCCGTGGCGATGAGGGGCGCCAGTCCGCCGGCCAGCGGCGAGGCGAGCTGGTAGCCCAGGGACGCTCCGCTGTAGCGCACCTTGGTCCCGAACATCTCGGAGAAGAACGCCGCTTGGGGACCGTACATCGAGGCGTGCAGGATGCCGAGCCCCACCGCGATGGCGAGCCAGACCAGGGGCGTGCTGCCCGTGCCGACCAGTTGGAAGAACGGGAAGGCGAATAGTCCGGTCAGGGCCGCGCCGGCCATGTACACCGGCCTTCGTCCGACCCGGTCGGAGAGCATGCCGAAGAGCGGGATGGCCGCGAGCTCGACGGCCGCGGCGAGCAGGACGCCCTTGAGCAGCACCGGCTGTGGGATGCCCTTCTGCATCCCATAGGTCAGGACGAAGACGCTGAAGACGTAGAAGGACACGTTCTCGGCGAAGCGCGCCCCCATGGCGATCATGATCTCCTTAGGGTGGTTGCGGATCGCGTCGAGCACGGGAATGCGGCTGACCCCCTCGTCCTTGGCCTTGGCGAAGGCCGGGGATTCCATGACGTTGAGGCGGATATAGAAGCCCACCGCGACGAGGAATATCCCCAGCAGGAAGGGAACGCGCCAGCCCCAGGAGAGGAACTGCTCCTCGGGCAGGCCGGCGAAGAGCGCGAAAACGGCGGTCGAGAGCAGGAGCCCCACGGAGACCCCGGCCTGCGGCCAGCTCGCGTAGAAGCCGCGTTTTCCCTCGCCGGAATGCTCGACGGCCATGAGCACGGCGCCGCCCCATTCCCCTCCCACTCCGAAGCCCTGGATGAAGCGCAGGACCACGAGGAGCACGGGGGCGAGGACTCCGATGGAGGCGTAGGTCGGCAGGAGCCCGATGAGGAAAGTGGCCGCGCCCATCATCAGCAGGGAGAGGATCAGCATGGACTTGCGCCCGATCCGGTCCCCGTAATGGCCGAAGACGACCCCGCCCAGCGGCCGGGCGAAGAAACCCACCGCGTAGGTGGCGAAGGAGGCCATCACGCCGGAGAGCGGGTCGAAGTTCGGGAAGAAGAGCCGGTTGAAGACCAGGGCCGCGGCCGTCCCATACAAGAAGAAGTCGTACCACTCGATCGTGGTCCCGATGAAGCTGGCGAGCACGATGCGCCGGATGTCGGCCCGTGAGGGCGCACCGGCCCCGCCAGAGCGCGGATGTTCTCCTTGCGTGGAGGGGACTTCTTTCAGGGGCGCGAGGGGGCGTTCCAGGGTCTGGGTGGGTGTCATGGAGTCCTCAATTGAACCGGATTATCTGACGGACGGCTTCGCCGCGCGAAAGCTCGTCGAAGGCCGAGTTGATGTCCGCGAGCGCGATGTCGCGGCTGCGCAGGAGGTCCACCGGCAAGAGGCCCGCGCGGTGCATGGCGATGTAGCGGGGGATGTCCCTCCTGGGGACGGAGGAGCCCATGTAGGAGCCGAGCACGACCCGTTCTTCCGCGGCGAGACTGAAGGCCGGGACGCGGAACTCCCGGGCGGGATGGGGCAGGCCCATGGTCACCGTCTTGCCGCCGCGGCGCGTGGCGGCGTACGCCTGGGAAAGGGCTTTCTCGCTGCCCGCCGCCTCGAAGGCGTAGGCGACCCCGCCGGAGGAGGCCTGGCGTATCGCCTCCACGGCGTCCTCCTTGGCCGCGCACACGACATGGCTGGCTCCGAGCCGGAGCGCGAGAGCCAGCTTGCTTTCCAAAAGGTCCACGGCCACGATGGGCCAGGCACCGGCGGCTTTCGCGCCCATGACCGCGCTCAGGCCGACCCCGCCGAGGCCGAAGACCGCGACCGAGGACCCGGGCTCTACGCGGGCCGTATTGAACACGGCGCCCACTCCCGTCATCACCGCGCAGCCGAACAAGGCCGCCTCCTCCAACGGAGCGTCCTCGGGGATCAGGATGGCCGATTCCTGCGCGACCACCGTGAAGCGGGAGAAAGCTGAGACGCCCAGGTGATGGTGCAGAGTCCCGCCCGCTTGGGTGCGCAGGCGCCGGGCCCCGCGCAGCAGCGTCCCGGCGGCGTTGGCCTTGGCCCCGTGCTCGCAGAGGGCGGGCCGGCCTTCCGCGCAGGGCACGCACCGGCCGCAGGAAGGCACGAAAGAAAGGACGACGTGGTCCCCGTCCTTGAAATCCCGGACCTCGGCCCCGGTCTCGCGCACCACCCCGCTGGCCTCGTGTCCCAGGGCCATGGGCATCACCCGGGGTCTGGAGCCGTCGATCACCGAGAGGTCGGAATGGCAGAGACCGGCCCCGGCCACCTCGATGAGCAATTCCCCGGGACCGGGCCCTTCCAACTCCACCTCCTCGACGGCCAGAGGCTTGGAGTCTCCATAGGGGGAGGATTTCCCCATCTCGCGGAGCACGGCGGCGATGGTCTTCATCCGGGTCTACCGGGAACCCTGGACCTTATGGAGCATGTCCCAGGCCTTGGCTTGGCAGCGCGCGGAAAGCGTTGCGAGGTCCACGAGCTTTTCCTCCATGGACTTGGCTTCTGCCGTGAATCCGGCCGCGCGCAGCCGGGGGATCGTCTTTTCGGCCTCATCGCCGCAAAGCCTGAGTTTGGAGACGAGGCCCTGACTGAGCCTCACTTGATCCATGGCCATGGTGTTTAGGGCTATCATAGGACCGGGGATGGCGCGCTCGAGCCTCTCCTGCGCCTGAGCGGCGTAGAAGAGACGCTCGTGGATCATCCGCAACAGGCGCAACGCGCTCTCCGTATCCCTGCGCAGTCCGGGGTCCCGGGGATCGCTCGAGCGCCTGCCGATGTCCCAGATGCGGTTGGGAAGGGGCGACGCCTCGTGCGTGAGCGCGCCGAGTTCCCCGTTGAGGGCCCAGAAGGCGTTGACGAGTTCCGTCTCTCTAGAAGACTTCTGTTCGGCCCGCAGGGCCCTGAGCGTCTCCAGAGCCCCTTGCGCCTGCTCCTCGAACCCGGCGGCGCGAGCCGGGACCGCCGACCCCGCGATGAGGATTACGGCCAAGATCCCTGCATTCATCATGTGACCTCCGATTCCTTTCAAGCGCGCCTATCGATGAGAGAACCCGAGCGCCGCGTGCCCCAGGTTATATTGATAGGGGACCTGTTTCTTCGCGTCGATGGCGGCCTGGACCCGCTCGGGATAGTAGGGATCCCGCGTATCCAGCCCCGCGCGCACGCCCTCCAGGTACCCGTAATCCCGCGCGATGTTCTGACCCACCCTCATTGTCTGCAGATACCCGTACATGGCCTCGTTTCCCCGACCGTAGCGCGGAAAGGGATAGCCGCCGGGCATGTTGTAGCCCGGGTAGCCGGGGGTGCCGTACCCCGGCTGTCCCGGATAGCGCGCGTTGCCCGGATAGTCCATGGCCGCAGGCCGGTAGCGGTAGATCGGGACCTCGATGTCCCCTCCCCAGGTCGGGACCTTCACGTAGCGCGTGGCGTACGGATAGCCGGGCTCGATGGCCTGCGCGACGCTGTGGCGGAGATTGTTCCAACCGGCCTCCAGGTTGTTGAAGAAGGACCGGGTCCCCTCCACGACACGGTCGCCGAGCGTGGGCTGGCCGTAACCGGGCTGACCGGGGAACCCGGGCATGCCGGGGTAGCCGCGCCCGAAGCCCGGCTGGCCGGGAAGACCGTAACCGGGCTGGCCGGGATAGCCGCGGCCGTACCCGGGATTGCCGTACCCGGGCATGCCCGGGTAGCCGAAGCCGGGCTGGCCGGGGAAACGGATCCCGCCGTTTTGGCCGGCGGTGACCCGCGGCGCGGACAAAGTCACGGGCCAACCCGACCGGGGAGCGCCGTCGAAGGCCGCGGCCGAGACCGGATTCCCGTCGAACATCCGGTTCATCGCGACCCTGCCCTTGTCTCCAGGCTGGGCGTCCGCCAAGGTCTGGAGTTCGTCCATCATCTGCACGGTCCGGCTCGACAGGGTGATCGCGGCCTGCGCCGCGGGGGCAAGACCCGCGAGCAACGCGAACACCGTCAAGACCACCGAAGCCTTCAGCGTCTCCGTCCGATAGCACCCTTTCATGTTTTCCTCCATGCTCTCACCGACCTCGCTGAAATTCATCGTCCCGGCACCCGCTCTATTGTCCCGCCCCCGCGGCGCTGGGGGACGAAGCGGTACTCCCCGCTGAAGGCCTTGGTGAAGACCTGTTCGGGGATGTAGCCGTAGCCTTGGCGCCACTCGTAGCCCTGGAACTCGCCGTAGTAGTTGCCGTGGTCCCAGCGGATGGGATAGGGGGTATAAGGAACGTACCCGTAGGAGCGTCCGAACCATTGGGCGGCGTTCCAGCGCAGACCGTTCCAACCGTCGGCGATCCTGTCCCCCCAGCCGGGGCGGTATTGACCCGTCCTCAACATGGACGGAGATGGCAACTGCATGAACCGACTCGCGCCGCGGGTCGAAAAGACACGCGGCGGCGCCGCTTGCGCGGGACGAGATAGGGCGGGGTGCCGTGTCGCCCATCCCGTCCCTTCGAACGCCGCCGCAGATCTGTTGTTGTCGAAGAATCTTCCCAGCAGAGACATCCCCTGCTCTCCGGGGCGGACCTGGCCGAGGGACTCGAGGTCTTCCATCATGCTCAGCGTCCTGCTGGAGAGGGCTATGCCGGCCCGGGCTTCCGGCGTCGCCGCCATGAGGAGGAGGACCGCCGCCAGGGTCAAGTTCAGGTTCAGGTTCTTCATCATCGTTCTCATTTTCATTTTCGACCAAATAAAAACGGGACTAGGCGGGCGGCATGAGCCGCGTCGCATAGTCCCGTGGGTTCACCCCGATAGGCGGGGTCGCATTTCACCCTGGAGCCAATCCCCCAGGTTACACAGGAAACTTAGTCCGTCTTGAAAGAGCTAGCCTACGCCAAGATTATAGGTCCTGCGCGCCACCCGCGCACGGGCCGATGGTCCCAAGAGTCTCTTGGCAGAGGACCTAACCATGATAGGTCCAAGGTCCTATCCGCCGGGAACCCTCCTTATCCGGGCCCGCGCCTCCATGCGAAGCGTGTCTCCAGGCCGATGAGGAGGCGGAGGCGTCCTATCAAAATAGACCGAATGGACCCCGTCTCCGGGCCGGACGAAGAGCCGGCTCCCGTTCGAGGTCCGGTTCCCAGTGAAGAATATGGAGGCCGAGAACTCCCCTGTGTCCTCCCCGGTCTCCACCGCGGCCAGCCGCACGCCCGCCAGGTCGGAATCCGAGAAAACGGTCAATTCCACCCGGTCGAGAGCCTCCGGGTCTAGG
This sequence comes from uncultured Elusimicrobia bacterium, assembly GCA_964359165.1. Classification (GTDB taxonomy): domain Bacteria; phylum Elusimicrobiota; class Elusimicrobia; order UBA1565; family UBA1565; genus CAYHRV01. The sequence goes on along the minus strand of CAYHRV010000062.1, from coordinate 5,974 downwards.
TCCATGTCCGGGTCGGCAACGCGCACCCGCGCGGTCTCACCGGCCGCGTAGTCTTCCCGGTCGAAGGATAGGGAAGCCCCTCTCCACCCGACTCCGGCTCCGGCGCTCAGGATCCGGCCCTCGGAATGTTTGAAAGAAACGGTGAGGGCGTCCTCGGGACCCGCCTCCAATCGCCCGTCGTTGGGGCCCTCCCCCGATGTCTCGCTTGGAGAGCAACGCAACAGCACCTTGCCGGCGAATATCCCCGTGTCCGGGCCGGTCTCGGAAAGGCGGTATGGGCTCAAACGGCCTTTGCGGGTGGACACCCTCACCGGATGCTCCGAATCGGAGCCTATGGAATCCACCTTGTCCCGGTCCGAGTTCCAATCCGGCGCGTTAACGGTGATGAACACCCGGTCCGAACAGGAGTAGGCCGTCTTGTCCAATCCGACGGCTCCGGCCGCGCTTTCGGACGATGGCTCCGCTCCCACCAATTCGGCCGCGTCCACCATGCCGGAGCCTTGCTGGTCCGCCGAAGCGTCCGGCAACGGCGTCGCGGCCTCTTCCAAGGCCTTGCGCACAGCCGCGAGTCCGCGCAGGCCGCGCGCGGACTCGGCCAGAGCGGCCAGTCCGGCCAGGTGCGGGGAGGCCATGGAGGTCCCGGATTTCCAGGAATAGCCCTGGCCTTTCCCGGTGGAGCGGATGTCGACGCCCGGAGCAATGAAGTCCACCTCCGGCCCACGGCTGGAGAAATCCGCCGCCTTGTCCCCTTTATCGGAAGCCGCCACCGCCAGGACTTCCGGATACCCCGCCGGGAACACGACGGCCCCGCCGTTGCCGGCCGCGGCCACGACCACGATCCCGGCTTTTTCCGCGGCTTTCACCGCCTTGGCCAGGGCGCTGGTCCCGCCGGGCGCGCCGAGGCTCATGTTGATGATATCCATGCTGTTGGCCACACACCATTGGATGCCGTCGATGATGTCTCCGTAGGTCCCGCCGCCGTTCGCTGAGAGCACCTTCACGGCGAAAATACGCGCCTGGGGCGCCACCCCCGCCACGCCTTCAGCGTTGTCCAGAGCCGCGATGGTCCCGGCCACATGGGTGCCGTGTCCTTGGTCATCGGCATAGGACGCTCCGTCGGTGATAGCGTTGTACCCCCCCTCCACCTTAAGGTCCGGGTGCGAAAGGTTGACTCCGGTGTCCACCACCGCGACCTTGATTCCTTTCCCCCGGGCCGTGCTCCATGCGTTCAGAGCGTTGACCCTCTGGATACCCCAGGGAATCTCTTGTCCGGCAGCGGGGAGGTCTTCCTCCAATAACCATTCCTGCTCGAAATCGGCCTCCACCGCCGTCACCTCGGGCAGCGACGCGAGCCTGCTCAAGGAGCGGACCGCCGGCCTGGGGAAGGAAGCGGCGGCGCCCTCGATGAGCCAGAGGTCCTTGAGCTCCCATGCGCCCCAAGCCCGCAGGAGCTCCAGCCTGCGCTCCGGGCTCATGCCGGGCCTGAAGTGGACGATGACGCGTTCCAAGTCCACCGCGCGGGCCGCCACCGCTGGAGCGGGGAGCGGCTCAGCGGCGCGGGCCTGGAACGGGTCGAGCAGGAGGAGGAGCGCCAGCAGTCCGTTCATCTTTCTACCGAACCCTCTCGAGGAGCCGGCGGGACTCGCTTGAGAGCATCCGGGAGACATCCGAGATCCTCCGTGCCTTGCGCTCGAGACTGTCCGCTTCTATCCTTCTTCCAAGCCGGCGCAATCCCGTGGAGGCGTCCCGGGCTTCCAGGCCGGCCAGGCGCGCCTCATCCTCAACGGACCTGGCCCCTTCAGCCAGGCTGAAGGCCGGGACGCGCAGACTGGGGTCCCGGCGGTCGGCGGAAAGAGCCATCCGCTGAACTCGAAGGGCCAGGGAAGCGGCGCGCTCCTGCCAGAGGTTCATGTCCCAGAGCAGGCGCTCGAGCGTCCGGCTCAGGGCCGGGTCGGAGTATCTCTCACGCGAGAGCCTGCGCACCTCGGCGATCCCTCCGCGAAGGTAGCGTACCGACCAAGCGGCCTCCGAGGCCTCCCTCGCGGCCCTGTCGATCTCCAGAGCTAGGTCCGAAACCCTGGCCTGGGCCCTTTCCTCTCGATAGGCGCGCACCGTCCCTTCCAAGGCTCCGAGAGATTCCTCGAAAGTCGGCGCCTGCTCCGAGGAAGCCCAGGACATCCCCACCCCGGCCGACAACAACAGTATCGCGAGGTTCATGGGTTCACCACCCGGCCGGAGCGCCTAGGTGCTCGATCGCCGACTCTCCTCGTCTCAGGAGACTCCCGGAGGTCCCCGTGATCTCCTTGAAAAGGCCGTCTCCCTGCAGGTAGTAGAGCCGCGCCCCGCGCGTCTCCTTCCACACGGTCTGTATCTTCCAGCGCAAGGCCGCGATCATGCCGGCCACGGGATCGTCCTGCGAGCCCACGTTCACGACGCTTTCCTTGGGCACCGCGGCTTCCAGATAGAATTTGAAGCCGGAGGTCACGCTGATCATCAGCGGCTCGACCGTCACGCCGGTGAGATAGTTGCCCTTGTCCTTGTATTTACCCCCCGCGGTGCGCATGACCTGGAAGCGCACCTGGATGGCCTTATCCCCCTTGAGGTTCTTGGCCGTGAACTCATAGACCGTGACTTCCGGGGGCTTCCAGCCCGCCAGCTGCGTCCAGTGGGTCACGCCATCCGGAACGGCGGTGGCATAGCTCTGCTTGATGTCCACCACCGGACGATTGGCCTCGATGATCTCCCAGATGATCTTGCCGATGTTGACGATGATGTCCGGGCTGACCGGAGGGATCGGGGCCGGGGCCGGAGCGTTCTCGCCCGGGACCGGAGGCTTCCCCGGGTCCTGGGAGGGATCCAGCCGGACGACCTCGATGCTGTTGACATCCAACGTGTACGCCTGCGGGTCCTTGCTCGCGGCCGCTATCTCCTCGGTCGTGAACGCCCCCGCCCAAGACGGCGCCAAGAGCGCCGCCGCCAACATACACAGCGACGAAAGTCGCTGTGCGTTTCGAAATGATGACATTTGTTTCATTTTTCCTCCAATTTTCGCGTCCTCTCGGAACCCCTGCGCCCTACTCCCATGCCGGAGCCTGCCCAATGTCCTCGGGAAGTCGGAAATGCCGTGCCGGACCGGGTTCGGCGTTAGGCGAGCCGATCTGACGGAACACCCCGTCCCCCTGCAGGTAGAAGACATGGGAACCCCTCATCTCCTTGATGGCCGTGCCGATCCTCCAGCGGAGCGCATGCGTCAGGGCGCCCACGGGCTCCTGCGCGCTTCCCGCGTTGAGCACGGTCTCCTTGGGGACTACGCCTTCCATGAAGAAGCGGTAACCCCAGAATACGTCCACGAGCTGGGGTTCCGTGGTGACCGTCGTGAGGTATTTGCCGACCCCCTGCCAGTTCCCTCCCGACGCGCGCAGGACCTGGAAGCGCACTTTGATCACCGTCCAGCCCCAAAGATTCCCGGCCTCCAACTCATAGACGTCGCCCACCGGAGCTCCCCACCCCGCGAGCTGGTCCCAATGCGTCGTCCCTCCCGGCAGCGCCGTGGCGTAGCTCTGCTTGATGTCCACCACCGGACGATTGGCCTCGATGATCCGCCACATTTCTTTTCCGATGTTGATGATGGTCCCCGGATCTACCGGAATATTTCCTCCTGGGCGCGGCTCGGGGCCGGGCCATGATCCGTCATAGGCGACCCGTCCTATGTGGACGAGCCGCACCCGGAGAGGGTCTATCTCGAAGGCCCGCGGGTCGAGCCGCGCGGCCTCCATCTCATCCTCGGTGAAGCCCGGCCGCGCGTCCTGGGCGCGGACCGGGCCCATCGACAGCAGGCCGAGGAAGAGGAGAAGAAACGGCTTCTTCATTTGGCGAACTTCGATGCGTCCACCACGCCCGCTCCCTGCTCCGCCGCGGAGAGGTTCGGGAGCTTCTGAGCCGCGGAGGAGAGAGCCTCCTTGACCGCGGCCGGTCCCTGGGCGCCCTGGGCGATGGCCAGGGCCGCCAAGCCCGCCACGTGCGGACAAGCCATGGAAGTCCCGGAATAGGCCTTGTACCCGCTCGGATCATGGAAGGTCGGCACCGTCGAGAGCACCTTGACCCCGGGCGCGATGAAGGCCACCTGCTCGCCTCGGCTGGAGAACTTCGCGATGGCGTCGTCCTTGTCGAGCGCCGAGACCGCGATGACGCCCGGATACGCTGCCGGGTAGTTGACCGCCCCGCTGTCGTTGCCCGCGGCCGCCACCACCGTGACGCCGGCGGCGAGGGCTTTCTGCACCGCGTCGTAGAGAGTATAGAGGCTCTGGGTGGACCCCAGGCTCATGTTGATGACCTGCATCTTGTTCTCGATGCACCAGTTGATGCCGGTGATGATGCCCCAGGCCGAGCCGCTGCCTTCCTTAGTGAGGACCTTGACTCCGTAGATCACGGCCTTGGGAGCCACTCCGGCCACCCCTTTGCCGTCGAGTTCCGCGGCCACGATCCCGGCCACATGGGTGCCGTGCCCGTGATCGTCGGCGAAGGGCTTGTCCTTATCCAGCGCGTTGAAGCCTCCGGCCACGCGGGCCATGAGCTCCGGATGGTCCGGCGCCACGCCGGTGTCGATGATGGCCACTTTGACGCCGTCCCCTTGATTCGTGCTCCACGCCGCGGGAGCGTTGAGCCGGCGCACCCCCCACTGCGCCTCCTCTTCTTGGGAGCCCGCCTCGCCTTTCGCGGCCGGCGGGCGAGGCCGGAAGGCCGGAAGCTGTTCCCGGAGAGCTTCCAAGCTCGGCAGGGGCGCCTGTTGGAGAGAAAGCGGAGATGCTTCTATCCACTTCGTCCAGAGGTCAGCCTCCACCCTCGCCACCGCGGGCTCGAAACGCAGCCTCGCCAGGGAGAAGGACCGCGGACTCGCTTGCGCCGGCCGGACCAAAAGCAGGTTCATGCCGGGCAGTTCGTCGAGCACCTCCAGCCCCTGCGCGCGCAGGACCGCGCGCCCTTGCTCCAAAGACACTCCCTGCCGGATGCCTACGATGTACCTATCCCCGTCCTGAGCCGACAGGGGAGAAGCGCCCGTCCATATCGCTAGAGTCAACAGCGCCGCCAAGCACGCTCTCATCTTCCCTTCAGCCATACCACCTCCGCGATGCGTTCCGTCTCAGCCGCGGGCCAAAAAGAAAAACCCACGGAGAGGCCGGGCGACCGATGATCGATCGCTTCGTCTCTCCCGTGGGTTCGCCCCGTTTAAGGCGGGGCCGCGTTTCACCCCGGGGCCATATTCCCCGAGTTACACAGGCGCTTCTAAAATCCTTACAGCCTACTTCAACGACGATTCGATTCTACCACAGCCCCGCCCCAAAGGCAAGCGGAGCTCCCTTGACTCACACGAATTCAAGTCCGCAGGCCCTGAGCATCCCCGCCGGCGTGACGACCTGCAGGTCGGCTGGAATCGCGCCGGGGGTGGAGGCGGGCGCGGACCAACGGACCCGCGCCGACCTCTCCTCCCACAGGCCTTGCGCGCTCCTTACCCGAAGCCCCACCACGGTCCCGGGCGCGAGCGGCAGGGTGGTCAAGAGGCCCAGTCCGGAGCGGCTGGCGTCCTTGAGCCGGACCAAAGCGGGGACTTCGAGGTCCATGTCCAATGAGGCGGCCTCGCCTCCGGTCTCGCTGCGTCCCTCACGCCGTCTTTGCAGTTTCATGAAGCCGCTCCTCTCCCAGTACAATAAAAATCGGGACCATGTGCGCGTCCCGCGCGCTCATGATCCCGTGGGTACACCCCGTTAGGCGGGGTCGCGTTTCACCCTAGGGCCCATCCCCTAGGTTACACAGGAAATCCTTTCCGACCGTTGAAAGAACGGTACGACAACGAGATGAGTATAGCCGAGTGGCCCTCCCCGCGCATGAGTCTTAAGTCCCACGTCGTGCTGGGCCCTAGGTCCCACAGCTGTCCCAATAAAATTTCTTCTAAAACGCCAGTTGAAGCTGCAAGTCG
>CAYHRV010000061.1:0-14903 GCA_964359165.1 uncultured Elusimicrobia bacterium | reverse complement strand
CTTCATCTCCTTGAGCATGGACTCCGGGTCCGGAATGGCCGGGAGATAGGTCCCGAGCTCGTGCGCCTTGGCCACCCCGGGGATATAGACGCGCCCGTCGGTCTCCTTGAGCGCGACGACGACGGAGTTGATCACGGTCCCGCGCAGGCGCTCGAGGAAGGCGCGCCTAGCCTTGGGAGCCCCGGCCACCCAGGAGGTCAGGTGCACGGCCCGGACCGGCTCGGAGGAAGCGGCCAGCATCTCCCGTATCTGGGCCTCGTCCTCGAGGGGGACCTTCTCATTATCTTCGGCGCCCTCGACGCGCTCCCGCGGGGGTTCGAGCGCCCGGACCGCCGCGGTCGACTTGTCCGCCTCGGTCTCCCGCCGGACCTGTTCCGTGGAAGCGAAGGGGAGCGGCACCGGCGCGGCGGCCGGCGTGGATTGCTTGAGTTCCATCGTTTCGGCCACCGCCGCGGCCGCCGTCGTCGGCGGGAGGAGGACCTGCTGGCTGGAGCCTTCCGTCAATGGGACCGGCGCGGAAGAAGTGGAAGCCGCCAAGTCCTCGTCGGCCACCTCGAAGAGCACGCGCGCGGGCTCCTCCCCCGACGCCGCGCAAGCCGCGCCCAGCACAAGGGACAGGGTCCAACCGGCGAATCGTCCTCCGGCCATCCGGGCTATCTTATTCTCCTTATTCTTTGATTGGATGTCGCAAATTGCGACCTCCAATCAGCGGTCTCTACGAGCGTGAAGGTATCACGGATTGTGATACCACGCCGGCCGACTCCATCGATGGCGCCGATCGCATTCATTCCTTTCCGGCATTCTACCACTTCCGCGAGCGGTCCAAGCGCCCGGGCTTGGCTGCAACTCCAAGCTAAAAGAGGTATTGACAAAAAATGAATGTTGGTACACACTATACATATGAAACGTACTAATCTTGTGCTAAATGATGCTCTATTAAAAGAAGCGACAATGCTCTCTGGAGCAAAGACTTACTCCATGGCAGTGTCCATAGCGCTTCAGGATTTCGTTCGTCGGGCCAAGGCCAAACGCATATTGGAACTGGCCGGCAGCGGGCTCTGGGAAGGGGATCTCTCTCAGATACGCGAGGACCGCCCCCCCCGCGGATCTTGAATGCTTCTGGTCGATACCTCGGTGTGGGTCGAAATATTCCGCAAGAACTCACTCCTTTCGCCTGGAGCCGCCTTTGATTTCGATGAAGTGGTCACATGCCTGCCGGTCGTCCAGGAGGTGCTGCAGGGTTTCCGGCAGGAGGACGCCTACCGCCGAGCCAGGGAGGCCATGCTGTCCTTGCCCATGGTGGAGTCGCCCATGGACCGGAGCGTTTTCGAGCATGCGGCGGACCTTTATCGCTTGGCGCGCCGGCAGGGCTTGACGGTCCGGTCCTCGGTCGATTGTCTGATCGCGTCCTGCGCGATCCGCCATGATCTGACCGTCCTCCACAGAGACCGCGACTTCCCCGTGCTTTCCCGCGTTTCGGCCCTGCGAGAACGCTCGGCCTGACGCATTGGACACTTTGCGGGAAACGAAAAGTGGTAGAATGCTGCCCGCCCGCATCCCGAGGGATGCGGGCGGGCAGCATTCAGGTTGGGTGGCAGAGCGGTCAAATGCACTGGTCTGTAAAACCAGCGGGCCAAGCCCTACATAGGTTCGAATCCTATCCCAACCACCGTTTTTCCGGTGCCTAAGGAAACCATCCTAGTCGTCGAGGACGAGAAGAACCTCCTCAAGGTCCTGCGATATAACCTGGAGGAAGCCGGCTACCGCGTCCTCGCCGCGGCCGACGGCGACTCCGCGCTGGCGCAATTCCAGAAAGACGCTCCCGCCCTGGTCCTCCTCGACATCATGCTCCCCAAACAGGACGGCTTCGAGGTCTGCAAGGCCCTGCGCTCGCGCTCCAAGGTCCCCATCCTCATGCTCACGGCCCGCAAGGAGGAGATCGACCGGGTGCTGGGCTTCGAGCTGGGCGCCGACGATTACGTGACAAAACCCTTCAGCGTCCGGGAACTGCTGGCACGGGTCAAGGCCATACTCCGGCGCTCCTCGGCGGGCGCGTCCGAACCCTCCGCATTCCGCGCGGGCGGCCTGGAAGCGGACTTGGAGCGCTACGAGGTCCGCGTCAAAGGCAAGCCCGCGGCCCTGAGCCCCAAGGAGTTCTCCTTCCTCAAGGAGCTCATCCTGGCCGATGGCAGGGCCCTGACGCGCGACCAGCTCCTGGAGAAGGTCTGGGGCTACGACAAATCCATGGAGATCGAAACCAACACCGTGGACCAGCACATCGCCCGGCTCAGGGACAAGCTCGGCCAGGAGGCGGGGCGCATCGTCACGGTCAAGAACGTGGGCTACCGCCTCAAGACCGACTGATGCCCCCTCGCTTCGGCGGAGGATTCTTCCGCACGCTCACGCTGGCCTTCTGCCTCACCTCGGTCCCGGCGGTGATCGCGACCGGCGCGTTGCTGACCGGGACGGCCCGGGAGCACTTGGTCCATGAGCTGACCGCGGGCCTCTTCACGCAGCTGCGCCTTATCCGCTCGCAGGCCGACCCCTCCGCCTTTTCCATGCGCTGCGGCGAAAGCCGCCGCGCGGCGTGCGAGGACCCCCTTCACGCGCTCGCCCGCCGCCTCGGCTCGGCGTCCGAGCGCCGGATCACCTTCATCTCCTCCGAGGGCGTGGTGCTGGGGGATTCCTCGCTTTCGGCGCAGGAGCTGGCCCGAGTCGAGAACCACGGCGAAAGGCCGGAGGTCTGGGCCGCGCTCCAGGGCCGCGAGGCTTCCGCCTCCAGGCACAGCGGGACGCTCGGCGTGGACTTCCTCTACGCCGCGGTCCCGATCGAGCGCGAAGGGCGCGTCGCGGGCGTGGTCCGCGCCGCGGTATCCCTGGAGGAGATCGGACGAAAGGTGGAAGAGCTGCGCCGGGGCACGGTCTGGATCACCCTGTGCGCGGCCCTGCTGGCGCTGGCCGCGGCCCTCCTCCTCTCCCGCTCGCTGGCCGCGCCGGTGCTGGCCATGTGCGCGGCCGCCGATAAGATGGCGGCCGGGGACCTCGGGACCCGGGTGCGGAGCTACTCCCAAGACGAGCACGGACGCCTGGGGCGGACGCTCGACCTGCTGGCCGAGAAGGCGCAGTCCACGATCGCGGCGCTCTCCCATGAGAAAGCCCAGCTCACCATGATCCTTTCCACGATGGTGGAGGCCGTGGTCGCCGTCGACTCGCGCAAGTCCATCTTGACGGTCAACGAGGCGTTCGCCCGCCTGGCCGGAGTCCCCGCGGAGCGGGCGGCCGGGAAGGCCTTCGGCGAGGTGCTGCGCAACGACGAGCTCTCCGCCCTGCTCGAGCGCGTCCTCCAGGGAGAAGAGCGAGCCACCCGGGAGCTCACCCTCTTCTCCCCCGAGGAACTGGTCTTCGAGGCCAACGCCCTGCCCATCCGGGAGGAGGGGAAGACCGCGGGCGCCCTCCTCGTCCTTCACGACATCACGCGCTTGCGGCGTTTGGAGCAGCTGCGCAAGGAGTTCGTGGCCAACGTCTCCCACGAGCTCAGGACTCCCCTGGCATCCATCCAAGGCTCGGCCGAGACCTTGCTCGGCGGGGCGCTGGAGAGACCGGGGCCGCGCCGGGAGTTCACCCAGGCCATAAAGGAGGACGCCGACCGCCTCTCCCTGCTCGTCGAGGACCTCCTGGACCTTTCCGCCATCGAATCCGGGAGGCGGCCGCCGAAACTGGACTCCCTCTCCCCGGCCGACATCGCGAGGGAGACCGCCGAAAAACTCGCCCCCGCCGCGGCCAGGAGGAAAGTCCGCATCGAGGTGCAGGAGGCGGGCGTGCCGCCGGCGCTCGCCGACGCCGAGCAGGTCCGCCAGGTGTTCACCAATCTCCTCGACAACGCGATAAAGTTCAACCGGGAGGGCGGCTCCGTCTCGGTCTCCTTCGCGGCGGAGGGAGCCTTCCTGCGCGTCGAGGTGCAAGACACCGGCGCCGGCATCCCCGCCGGGGACCTGCCCCGCGTCTTCGAGCGTTTCTATCGCGTGGACAAGGCCCGCTCCCGCGAGCTGGGCGGCACGGGCCTGGGCCTCTCCATCGTCAAGCACATCGTGGAAGCCCACGGCGGGAGCGTCTCGGTGGAAAGCATCGAGGGCCGGGGCTCCTCCTTCCGCTTCACCCTTCCCCTTTCTTCCTAAGGACCTGTCACCCGGCCGTCATCCGCTTGTTATCCCGCCTCTATGGCCCCCCCTTTCCCTCCTCGGCTAGACTATGGGCGTGAAGAACGGAGGCAAGGTGATCCTCGCAAGAATGGAACAGCCGGACCGATGGGCCGTGGTCCTGGCCGGAGGGGAGGGCAGCCGGATGAGGCCCTTCATCGAATCGTGGCTCGGCCGCCATCTGCCCAAGCAATACTGCGCTTTCAAGGGAACACGGACGATGATCGAGCACACCATGACCCGGGCCGTGGACGCGGTGGGCTCGGAGAAGATCGTGACCGTGATCGGCAGCGGGCACTGGCGGCATCTCGACGAGCCCCGGCGGCTCGAGATCCCGGGCCGGATCGTGGAACAGCCGGAGAACCGGGATACCGGTCCCGGCCTTTTCCTGGGCCTCTCCCGGGGGATGGCCGCCGACCCGGACGCCCTGGTCGCCGTCCTGCCCTCGGACCACTACGTCTCCTCGCGGCGGCGCTTCGCGACGCACCTGCGCCGGGCCTTCGCGCTCGCCGGACGCCTTCCGGAGAGCATCGTCCTGCTCGGCGTGCGCCCGGACCGGCCCGAGACCGACTACGGGTGGATCGAGACCGGAGGGCCCTGCTGGGACCTGCCCTGGCCCGCTCAGCCCGTGGCAAGATTCCATGAGAAGCCGCATCCGCAGGCCGCGGAGAACATGATGCGCTGGGGCTTCCTATGGAACACGATGGTGATGGTGGGACGCGTCCAGGCCTTCTGGGAGCTGGGAAAAAGGAACCACCCTGCCATGATGGAGCGTTTCGAGGCCCTGCGCGCCTCCTTGGCCCGGGCCGGAGGCGAGGGCTCGGAGGACCCCGAGCTGCTCGCGGAGCTTTATCGCGGGATGCCGGCCGCGAACTTCTCCAAGGACCTGCTCGAGAAAGAGCCCGGCGCCTGCGTGAGCCTGCCCTTGGAGGGTCTGGAGTGGTGCGACTGGGGAAGGCCCGAGCGGGTGCTCGAGACGCTCTCCAAGCTCGGACAAACCCCGGCCTTTCCGGCCGGATCGATCTCCGCACCGCGCGGATAAAAAGGAGGACCATGAATCGGATCATTCTGGCCGCGGCGCTCGCGGCCTTCGCGGCCCCGGCCGCCCGGGCCGCGGACGCAAACGACGTCCTGAGATTCTCGCCCCAGTTGCAGTCGCTCAAGTTCGGCGGCGACCTGCGCCTGCGCGAAGAGAAGATCGACCGCCACCAAGGCGGCTCCACCGACCGCAACCGCCTGCGCTATCGCCTGAGGGCCGGCATCGAGATGGGCCTCCCCGACGACGTCATGGCCGCGGTGCGCCTCGGCGCCGGGACGGGCGAGCAGACCTCCAACAACCAGACCTTCGACAATCTCGGCCAGCAGAAGCAGATCTTCGTGGACTTGGCCTACATGCGCTGGCTCCCCTCGCTCTCGGACAATGTCATGCTCCGCCTGGGCGGGGGCAAGACCCCGAACTGGCTCTGGCGCATCAACTCCTCGGACCTTCTTTGGGACGATGACTTCAACCCCGAGGGTTTTCAGGAGAGCGTGGAGTGGCTCGCCCCGGCCGGGGTGTCCGTCTTCGCCAACCTCATGCAGATGGTGGCCGACGAGGACGCGGGCCGGGCCCAGAACCAGTGGCTCTTCTCCTACCAGGGGGGCTTGGAGACCCGCCTGCCCTGGGAGACGCGCCTGCGCACGGCGCTCGCCTACCACAAGTGGTCCGATGAGAACCATTCGAACTTCGGCCCCCAGATCGGGGTCAACGACGGCAACCGGCGCGCGGGCGCCGCGCCCGGGACGCTGGTCAACCGCTTCGGAGTGGGAGAATGGACCAGCGAGCTCTCCGGCTGGGCGGGGAAGGTCCCGGTCCGGGCCCAGCTCACGCTGGCCAGGAATTTCCGCGCGCGGGGCGACCTTGCCGGGCCCACGGCGGCCGACGGCCACCAATTCGGCTTCATCGTCGGACGGGCGAAGCTCCAAGGGCAATGGGAGCTCGGCCTCTTCAGGAAATACGCGCAGACGGACGTGAGCGTGGCCGATGTGGCGGACTCCGATTTCGGCGAGGGCGGGACCAACCGCCAGGGCGGCATCTTCTGGGTCGGTTATGCCCTGCGCGACTGGGCCTCGGCGCGGGCCAAGTACTCCGTGACCGACGTCATCGACACGCAGTTCGCGCCCGGGGACAAGCCGGTGGACCGCCTGCAATTCGACGTTCAGATAGCCTTTTGAGAGGGAGGATGACGATGAAGAAGATGATGAGGATGCTCGCGGCGGCCTTGCTGGCCGCGCCGGCCGCGGCGGAGACGGTCGTGCTCAACGGCGCGGGAGCGACTTTCCCGTATCCGATCTACTCCAAGTGGTTCGACAAGTACCACGAGCTGGACCCGAACGCGCAGATCAACTACCAGTCCATCGGCTCCGGGGGCGGCATGCGCCAGATCACGGAGAAGACCGTGGACTTCGGCGCCACCGACGGCCCCATGACCAACAGCCAGCTCTTCAAGGTGGACGGCAAGCTCCTCCATGTCCCCACGGTGCTCGGCGCGGTGGTCCCGGCGTTCAACCTCAAGGGCGTGGAGAAGCTGACCGTATCCGGCCCGGTGCTGGCCGACATCTTCCTGGGCAAGATCAGGCGCTGGAACGACCCGGCGCTCGCCAAGCTCAACTTGGGCGCGGCCCTGCCCGACGCCCCCATCACCGTGGTGCACCGCTCCGACGGCTCGGGGACCACCTTCTGCTTCACGGACTACCTCTCCTCGGTGAGCGAGGGCTGGGAGAAGGCGGCCGGGCGGGGCGCCTCGGTCAAATGGCCCGTCGGCCTGGGGGGCAAGGGCAACGAGGGCGTGGCCGGGCTGGTCAAGCAGACCCCCAATTCCATCGGCTACATGGAGCTGATCTACGCCAAGCAGAACGACATCGCCTACGCCTCCGTGATCAACCGGGCGGGCAAGGCCGTGCGCGCGGACGTGGACTCGGTCACGGCCGCGGCCGAGGGGAAGAAGATGCCGCGGGACTTCCGCGTCTCCATCGTGGACGCGGAAGGCGAGAAGGCCTACCCCATCTCGACCTTCACCTGGCTGTTGGTCTACGAGGCGAACCCGGGGCCCAAGGGCGCGGCGCTCAAGGGCTTCCTCCGGTGGATGCTCAAAGACGGCCAGAAGCTGGCGCCGGAGCTGGGCTACGCCCCTCTCCCCGATAAGGTCAATAAGATGGTGGTCCAGACCGTGGAGTCCCTGCGTTGACCCCGGCCGCCGCGGCAAGCCCAGGGCTCGGGCGAAGGCCCCGTGAGCGGCCCTCGGACCGGGTCTTCCGCCTCGCCTTGGCGGCCCTCGCCTGCTCGGTCATCGGCCTGGCCCTGGTATTCGCCTGGCAGTTAGGGGCCCACTCCCTGCCCGCCTGGCGGAAGTTCGGACCGGCCTTCCTGTGGACGAGCGAGTGGAACCCGGTGGAGGGCAGCTTCGGGGCGCTTCCCTTCATCTATGGAACGCTCGCCTCCTCGGCCCTGGCCCTGCTCATCGCCCTGCCGCTGGGCATCGGGGCCGCGGTCTTCATGGCCGAGCTGGCTCCCCGGAGGCTTTCCGCGGTCCTGAGCTTCCTCATAGAGCTTTTGGCCGCGGTGCCGAGCGTGATTCTGGGGATGATGGGGATATTCGCCCTGGTCCCCCTGGTGCGCGGCGCGGAGCCGTGGCTGGAAAGACATCTGGGCTTCCTGCCCCTCTTCCGGGGGGCGCCCTACGGCGTGGGCATGCTCAGCGCCGGGCTGATACTCTCCGTCATGATACTGCCCTACATCACCGCCATCACCCGCGAGGTGCTGCTCGCCGTGCCCCGGCCGCTCAAGGAAGCGATGCTCGCTCTGGGGGGGACCCCGGCCGAGACCGTCCTCAAAGTGAGCCTTCCCTACGCCCGGCCGGCCGTGCTCGGCGCCGCCTTCCTCGCCCTGGGCCGGGCCCTGGGGGAGACCATGGCCGTGACCATGGTCATCGGCAACACCCCGCAGATATCCGCTTCCCTCTTCGACCCCGCCTACACCATGGCGGCCGTGATCGCCAACGAACTGGCCGAGGCCGTCGAGGACATACACCTCGCTTCCCTCATCGCCGTGGGGCTCTCGCTCTTCGCCATCACGCTGGTGGTGAACGCCGGCGCCCGGCTCCTGCTCCATCGTCTGGAGGGACGGCCGTGAGCGGGACCTACGCGCGGCGCAGGCTGGCCGGACAAGCCTTCTTCGCGTGGACCGCGCTCTGCGCCCTCCTGGCCTGCTCCATCCTCTTCGTCATCCTGGGCTACATCGCCTGGCAGGGGGCGAGCGCCTTGGACTTCTCCTTCCTCACCCGCCTTCCCAAACCGGTGGGAGAGAAGGGGGGCGGGATCGCCAACGCCATCGTGGGCTCGGCCAAGGTCGTGGGCTTGGCCGCCCTGCTCGGCCTTCCCCTCGGAGCGGCGGGCGGGCTCTTCCTGGGGGAGCATCCCAGGAGCCGCCTCTCTTTCTGGGTCCGCTACGCGGCCGACGCGATCAACGGGATCCCCTCCATCCTCATCGGGCTCATCGTCTATACTCTCCTGGTCCTCCCCATGAAACGCTTCAGCGCCCTGGCGGGCTCGGCGGCCCTGGCCGTCATCATGACGCCCATCGTCCTGCGCAACACCGAGGAGTTCATCCGCCTGGTCCCGGACTCCCTGCGCGAGGCCGGCCTGGCGCTGGGCATCCCCCGCTGGAAGGTGACGCTCTTCATCGTCCTGCCCGCGGCGTCGAAGGGCATACTCACCGGCTGCCTGCTGGCGGTCTCCCGGGCCGCCGGGGAGACCGCGCCCCTGCTCTTCACCGCGTTCGGAAACCGCTATTGGGACAACGGCTGGTTTGAGCCCATCGCGACGCTCCCGATGGCCGTTTACACCTACGCCGTCTCTCCCTACGAGGACTGGCACCGCCAGGCCTGGGCCGCGGCGCTGATCCTCATCCTCTTCGTGCTGGCGCTCAACGGCGCGAGCCGGCTATGGCTTAGGCCGGCGACGAGCGGAGGGAACTGATGGGAGATGCGCGGTCGGTCCCCGGCGCGGGAGGGACTTCCCGCCCCGTCCTCGAGTTCCGCCGCCTGAGCGCGGGCTACGGGGCCGGCCCGGTGGTCAAGGAGGTGAGCCTGGAGGTCCCCAAGGGGCTTGTCACGGCGATCATCGGCCCCTCGGGCTGCGGGAAGTCCACGCTGATCCGCTGCATCAACCGCATGCATGAGACCTCCCCGGGCGCGGCCTGCTCGGGGGACATCCTGCTGGAGGACCGGAGCGTCTTCGAGATGGACCCGGTGCTCCTGCGCCGCAGGGTGGGCATGGTGTTCCAGCGGCCCAATCCCTTCCCGAATATGAGCGTCTACGAGAACGTGGCCGCGGGACTCAAGCTCGGCGGGATGCGCGACCGTTCGGAGCTCGCCGCCCGCGTCGAGCGCAGCCTGCGCCGGGCGGCGCTCTGGGAGGAGGTCAAGGACCGACTCCACGCCCCGAGCACGGGCCTCTCCGGCGGCCAGCAGCAGAGGCTCTGCATCGCCCGCGCGCTGGCCGTGGAGCCCGAGATGCTCCTCCTCGATGAGCCCTGCTCCGCCCTCGACCCCATCGCCACGGGCCGCATCGAGGAGACGCTCCTAGAGCTCAAGGGCGGCCTCACCCTCGTGATCGTGACGCACAACATGCAGCAGGCCGCGCGGGTCTCGGAGCGGACGGCCTTCCTGCTCATGGGGGAGCTCGTCGAGTTCGACGAGACCCAAAAGCTGTTCACCCGGCCCTCCGACCGCCGCACGGAGGACTACATCACCGGCAGGTTCGGCTAAGAGGTTCCAATGAAAAGGCATTTCGAGGAGATAGAGCAGGGGCTCAAGGAGCAGGTGCTGGGCATGGGCGCCGTCGTCGAGGAGATGATCCACCTGGCGGCCAAGGGCCTCTTGGAGCGCAAAGAGGAGCCCCTGCGCGAGGTCCATGAGCGCGAGAAGCGCGTCAACCGCCTCCACATCGACATAGACGAGGGCTGCTTCAAGCTCCTGGCCCTGCACCAGCCCGCGGCCCAGGACCTGCGCTTCGTGATGGCCGTCGTCAAGATCAACTCGGACCTGGAGCGCATCGGGGACCAGGCGGTCAACGTGGCGCAGAGCACCGCCGTGCTGCTCAAGCAGCCCCCCTTGGCGCGCAAGCTCCTCGACATCCCCCGCATGAGCGAGCTCGCCTCCTCCATGCTCAAGGACAGCCTCGACGCCTTCGCCCGCAAGGACGCGGAGCTCGCGCGCTCGGTCGTGCGCCGGGACACCGAGGAGGACAAGCTCAAGAGCGAAGCCTTCCATGAGCTCATGCACATCATGCAGTCGGACTCCGGAACCATCCAGCGGGCCCTGGGCCTCATCCTCATCGCCCGCAACCTCGAACGCATCGCCGACCACGCCACCAACGTGGCCGAGGACGTGATCTTCATGACGCTGGGCAAGGACATCCGCCACCACGCCGAGGACGAAGAGCGCTAGCGTAGTGCGTCCAACGCTTCTTTACATTAGGATGGGCTGTCATTCCAGCGCAAGCTGGAATCCAAACCCTGTCATTCCAGCGCAAGCTGGAATCTAGATATGGGTCCCGGCTTTCGCCGGGATGACGGCATGCCTGGACCCCGGCTTCCGCCGGGGTGACGACCGTAAAGGGACTTATGACGCACTACACTAGCGTAGTCAGCGCTTCGGGGAAAGGCGGACGGTGCGGAGCTCTTCGAGCATGTCGAGGGCTCCCTTGCCCAGGCATTGGCCCCCGTCGCTGACGATCACCTCGCCGGCGATGTTGCGCCCGAGTTCCGAAGCCAGGAACAAGACCAGAGCGGAAACGTCGTCCTCCGCCCCGAAGCGCCCGGCCGGCACCGAGGCGAGCACCTTGGCGCGCATCCCTTCCGTGGGCCAGAGCCTTTCCCGGGTCTGAGGCACGTCGATGGGGCCGGGCGATATGGCGTTGACCAAGACCCCGCGCCCCGCCCATTCCGCGCCGAGACTGCGGGTGAGCGCCACCACCCCGGCCTTGGCGCTCGCCGAGGGGGCCAGGCCGGGCGCCCCGGTCCAGGCGTATGCGGCCACGATATTGATGATGCGCCCGCTCCCGCGTTGGAGCATCCGCCGGCCGAACTCGAGGGAGCAGTGGAAGGCGCCGTCGAGCACGATGCCGAGCACGGTCCTCCAGCGCAGGGGCGAGAGCCTCTCGCTGGGCCGGATGAAATTGGCGGCCGCGTTGTTGACGAGTATGTCCGCCGCGCCGAAGGCCGCGTCGACCGCGGCCGCGAGGGCCTTGACCTGAAGGGCGTCGGAGACGTCGCAGGCGAAGGCCTTGGCCTCCCCCCCCGCCTCCCGTATCGAGGCGGCCGCCGCCTCCAGACGGGGAAGCGTCCGGGCCGCGAGAGCCACCTTGGCCCCGCGGCTCGCCAAGTCGCGCGCGATGACCAGGCCGATTCCCGTCCCGCCCCCGGTGATCACGGCGACCTTGCCTTTGAGCAGTTCCGGCGAAAAGAGCCCGCTCAATCCCATCTCGGCCTCCGCTTCTCCTTCATGGCGAGCAGGCCTTCCGCCGCCTCCGGGCCATCGAAGAGGGCGGCGAACTCGGTTTGGGCCTCCCGCCAGGCGGCCTCCTCGTCGGGGAGCGCGACCTTGCGCAGGGAGCGTTTGACCGAGGCATAGGCCTTGGGCGGGAGCTTGGCGAGCTTCTCCGCCTCGCGCAGGGCCGCGTCCAAGAATCCCTCCTCCGGCAAGAGGGCGTCCACGAGCCCCGCCTCCAGAGCCTCCTGGGCCTTGAGCGTCTTTCCTTGAAGGACCAGTTCCTTGATGAGGCCCGGCTTTCCGGTCATGGCGCAGGCCAGGCCCAGCAGGGCCGGGCCCGGGGTGAGGCCGAGGCGTATCTCGCTCAAGGATACCTTCCCGGACTCCGAGAGCCAGCGCCAGTCGCAGCCCAGCGCCAGGACGAAGCCGCCCAGCAGGGCGGCGCCGCCCAGGGCCGCGGCCGTGGGCTTGGAGGCCGAGGCCAGGGCACGGTGCGCGGAGGCGATCCGGGCGAACATCTGGCCGCGCTCGGCCGGGGGCAGGGAGAGTATCTCGTCTAAGTCCAGCCCGGGAGAGAAATACTTGGGCAAGGCCGAGGCGATGAGGATGGCCCGGACCGACTCGTCCTTATCCGCGGCCGCGGCCTCGCGGCCGAGGGCCTCGAGCAGCTCGAAGGTCAGGGTGTTGGCCGGAGGGCTATCGAGGAGGAGGAGGCGCACGCGGCCGTGGTCCTCGATTTTGATCATGAGGATCGCCTCAATGACACGGCCGATTCAACGCTCGCGGCCGCGCTCGGTCCGGTCACAGCCAGCCTCGTTTTCGGAAGGCGGTGAGCATGCCGAGCGCGAGCGCCAGACAGCAGAGCGCGAAGACCGGGAAGGCGAAGCGCCAACCCCAGGGGAATGAGTGGAAATTCATCCCGAAGACGCCGGAGAGGAAAGTCATGGGGATGAAGACCACCGAGATCATGGTCAGCACCTTCATGACCTCGTTTAAGCGGTTGCTCATCGCGGTCATGTAGGTCTCCGTGAGGCCGATGGCCACCTCGCGATAGGTCTCCAGGATGTCGATGATCTGCACCGTGTGGTCGTAGACGTCGCGCAGATAGGTGCGCGTGTTCTCGCTCAAGCACTCGTGCGTTTCGCGCGCCAGGCTATGGACCATCTCCCGCATGGGCCAGACCGCCCTGCGCAGGAGGAGGAGCTCGCGCTTGACGCGGTGGATCTCGCGCAGCGCGGCCCGGTCCGGCCGGCTGAGCACCCAATCCTCCAGATCCTCCAAGCGGTCACCGTAATGCTCCAGGATGGGGAAGATGTGGTCGACGATGGCGTCGAGGAGGGAGTAGACGAGGAAGGAGGCGTCGTTCTGGCGCAGGCGCGAACCCTTGGTGAGGATGCGCGAGCGGATGGCGTCCCACACGTCCCCGCGCGTCTCCTGGAAGGTGAGCACGGTGTTGTGGCCCAGGAAGATGCTGATCTGCTCGCTCTGCAGGCGCCCCTCCTTGAGTTCGATCATCCGGGTCAGGATGAAGAGCCTGGCCTGGAGCTCGCCGGGGCCCCCGCCGTAGGCGTCGGCCCTGGGCCGCTGGGGGATATGGAGGAGGTCCTCGACGGCGAGGGGATGGAGCTGATATTTCTTGGAAAGGGCCTCGATGACGCGCATGTCCGTTATGCCGTCCACGTTGATCCACCGCACCGCGGTCCAGTCCGGACGGTGCTCGGCGAGGAAGGCCCCGATGTCCGACACCTCCTGCGAGCCGGCCCGCTCCGTCGAGTAATCCATGCAGGTGATGCGGGCCGGTTCCGTCGAGCTCGGCATGCTCGCGAGTTCCTCGAGCTCGATGCCGGCCACGGAGCCGGGTTTGGGCTTCTTGAAGCGCGTGGGCAGGTCCAGCCCGTCAAGCCCCAAGGGGGCGGCCGCGGCGCGGAAAGTCCCGCCGATGAAGCGCTCCAGAACCTTTCGGATGCCCATAGTCGTACGCATGATGCCAAATTCGTTATACTTCCTCAATCATGGAAGCGGCGCCTTCCTCCGCGGAACCCTTGACCCTGCTCGTGCGCGGCATGACCTGCGCCTCCTGCGCGGGGAAGGTCGAGGGCGCCCTGCGCGCGGTCCCCGGGGTCCGTTCGGCCTCCGTGAACCTCGCCACGGAGAAGGCGTCCGTGCTCGGGGACTCCCTCGACGCCCGGGTCCTCGCCGAGGCCGTGGAGAACGCGGGCTACCGCGTGCTTCGCTCCCAAGGCCGCGCGCTGGAGGAGGAGGCGGAAGCGGACCGGGAGGAGGAGCGGCGCGTCCTGGGCCGGGACTTGACGCTCTCGGCTCTGCTCACCGCCCCGCTCGTGCTCCTCTCCATGGCCCACATGCTCCCGAGCGTGGGCGCCGCGGCGCACAACCTCCTGGGCCGCTTCGGCTGGAACTTCCTGCTCTGGGTGCTGGCCACCCCGGTCCAGTTCGGTCCGGGCCTGCGCTTCTACCGTTCGGGCTGGAAAGCCCTCGCCGCGCGCGCCCCGGACATGAACAGCCTGGTCATGCTCGGCACCAGCGCCGCCTACCTTTATTCCCTGACGAGCACCCTGGTCCCCCAGTTCCTGCCCGCCGGCGCGGCCCAGGTCTACTACGAATCTTCCGCCTCCATCATCACCCTGGTACTGGCCGGCAAGCTCATGGAATCCTCGGCCCGCCGCCGCGCCGGGGAGGCCCTGCGCCGCCTCTCGGACCTGAGCCCCAAGACCGCGCGCGTGATCCAAGGGACGGAGGAAGCCGACATCCCCGTGGCCGAGATCGAGCCCGGGGACAGCGTCCTCATCCGCCCGGGAGAGCGCATCCCCTGCGACGGCATCGTCATCGAGGGGAATAGTTTCGTCGACGAGTCCATGCTGAGCGGGGAGCCGGTCCCCCTGGAGAAAGGGCCCGGAGACATCGTCACCGGCGGCACCGTCAACGGCCTGGGCTCCTTTTGCTTCAGCGCCCGGGTCGTGGGAGAGGAGACCGTGCTCTCCGGCATCATCCGCTTGGTCGAGGCCGCACAGCAGGGCAAGCCCCCGATACAGCGGACGGCCGACGCCGTCATCCGTTATTTCGTCCCGGCCGTGCTCCTCGCCGCCCTGGCCGCCTTCTTCGCCTGGCTCTCCTTCGGCCCTCCTCCCTATCTGGACTCCGCCGTCATGCACGCCGT
>CAYHRV010000060.1:0-15249 GCA_964359165.1 uncultured Elusimicrobia bacterium | reverse complement strand
ATAAGCAGGCAGTGTGCTCAAACGCGCATCCTCCACCGGACCGCCCACGGTGAAGTGGTAGAGGCTCTGGAAAGTCCGGTCTTCGAGTCCGAGCGCTTCATGCACCGGGTCGTCGAAGTAGCACCCGATGCCGGTGCCGCGCAGCCCGGCGGCCTCCGCCTCCAGATAGAGGACCTGCCCGATGGCTCCGCATTCCCAGAACAGGTTCCGGTAGAACGCGGCGCCATACTCCTTAAGCCTGGGCTCGAACTCGGCGAGCATGCCCGCGCTGAAGGCCCCCTCCCCCGCGATCTCCTGCCCGCAGCTGACCTTCTCCGCGAGCCCGGCGAAGTCGCCTTCCTTTAATAGAAACAATCCCAGGCCGCGGGGCGCCTCCTCGGGCTTCTTCCATACGAACTCCTTGCTCAACGCGGCCTTGAGCGCCTCAACCTTGGCCATTTCCCGGGCCAGGAGATAGAGGCCGGGAGCGAGCCCCGAGACCCGGTGCACGAAGAAGGCCGGGTGCACGCTCACCGGCCAGTCGAGAGCATCCCATGGCACCGGCGTCATGGCCGGGTCGAGCCGGGCGAGCATGCCGAAGAAGGCGCGCGCCTTGAGCCCGGTCTTCCCATCCATGCGCACCGCGCTCCTGCGCCCCCGCAGGACCTGTCCCGCGCTCAGGGAGCAGAGGGAGGGATGTTCGCTCAACTCCGGCGTCTTGGGCCCGGAGCGTTTGACGGGCAATAGCGCCCGGCAGGCCTTGGCCGCCTCTTCGACGGCCTCCCACGGATGATGCTCCACGCTCAGGCGATTGGCCTTCCCTTCCCACACCGAGACGGAGGCGGAGAGGGACGCGGCCGTGGCCGGACGCCAGCCCTCCGCGACGGCGGAGGAGGGGGACACGGCGATGAGCGTCTCGGGATATTCCCTCTCCCCCTCCCAGCTCGAGTCCTCGCGCCCGCTTCCCAAGAGGAGCTCCAACTCCTCATCGGGCACCGCGCCCAGGACCTTGAGCCTCCAACCCATGAGCGCGGCCGAAAACCTCAGCGCGGCGATCGCGTGGCCGGCGTCGTGCTGGCAGTAGCGGTAGGCCCGCTCCCCGTATTTCCAAGCCTCGCGCCAGGGGATCGACGACAACGCGGCCAGGAAGGACCCCTCCGGCAGGCCCTTGGCCAGGGCCGCGCCCGTCTCGGCGGAATAGGCCGCGCGGCGCTCCAGGGCGTGCCGGCGCGGGTCGTAGTGGTAGAGCCCGGGCCCGACGCCCGTGCTGCCCGAAGGCAGGATGAGGTAGGATTCGGTCGGATGCAGGTTCCCGCTGGAGGGGTTCACGCGCAAGGCCCAGCGGCTGCCGCGCAGCTCCTTCCACGCGGAGAGGGCCATGGAGAAGTAGAAGAACTCGGAGAGCGATCGCGCGTCCACGGCGCGCGGCGGTATGCCCCCGGGCAAGTTGAGCATGGGGAAGGTCGGGGTGGAATCTCTTTTGGGGATCGGAAGCTGGAAGGACTGCGAGCCCTCGAATATTCGGAACGGGTAGGGCTGATTGTCCCAGTCCAGATGCCCGAGGGACTCGGCGAAGCGGTCGTAGCGGTGCTTGGTCCTCTCGTGGTAGTCGAGGATGGCCGAGAGGGGGCTGGCGCTCTGCTTCACAAGTGCTCGGATAAATCCACAGCCGACGGCCGGAATCGAACCGGCGACCTACCGCTTACAAGGCGGTTGCTCTACCGCTGAGCTACGTCGGCGATAGTCGTCATTATATCTGGATAATCCCTGGAACGCTACTCGGCTCGATCGCAGCCGGTCTACTCCTCCGCATCCTATCGTGGTATGTATAAGATTAATTGGACGTGGGTCTTATCCTTCGTCTCCAAGTACGACTTTGCGAAGGGTTCGAGTCTGGCCACTTCGGCTCGCGTCAGGCTTTGGATGTAAGGCACGCGCGCCAGGAGCGATGCCGCATCCGCCAATTCGCGGGAGAGAAGCCGCCAGCGCTCTTCGACATCGGGGGCGATCCCGTTGATTTGCGTGGGATTTTCTTTCCAATCAGGAATCTTCCCCTTGGCCGCGAGCTTTTCTTTCAACTGCGGAACGTCCTCCTGTGCGATCCAGACATTTATAGTCACTAAGGAGGTCCCGGACTTGACATCCGGAGGGTGGATGATAAAAGTCTGGCAGGTCGGGGGAAATTCGACGGCTTTGAAAGCGGTCAGGAGCTTCCGCACCTCCGGCTCGAAAATGTTCGGGTCGGGTGTTGCCACGCTCACCGAAGTCATGGCATGCGTCTTCCCGCACGGGGTCGCGCTGATTTGATTCCGATTCCAGTAACCCGGTGGGAAGACCTTGGTTATCTGGGTCGGTTCTAAGGAGCCCTGAGCCCCTAAAGGCGCATTCACCGACACAAGGCAAGCCGCAACAGCGGCAAGGATATTCCTATTCACTGCGGGGCGATGCATAAGTCCACCCGGGAACGATTCTGATAAGCTTCGAATTGAGCCGAGAGCTTCTCCAGCGTCTCTATCTCGGCCGCCAGCAGGCCGAATATGCCAGGCACTCGTTCGCTGTGAGATTGAAGGCTGGCGCGCTCCTCCCCAAGGCGGCGCAGTTTGTGGGCCACCTCGGGAACATTGAAATTGGATGGAACGGACTGGCGACTGAAATTTTGGATGACTCCTGCGTCAAAGGCTTTGCGCTGAAAGGAAACCGCCTTGGCCGGCGGCAGGTCCCAGATCCCTTTATAGGTGCATTGCGCTGAATCCAAGCGGCGGTCGAAGGGCGGCCGTTGTGGGAAGGAGTAAGGGTAGCCTCGATATCCGCCTCCCTGGTTTGGAACCTTTTTCCCACCGGCCCTCCAAAGGGCGGTTACGAGCATCGCCTCGACGGCCGCCGGGTCCGTGGTCGAGACAACAACGGTCTGAACAGCGGCGGCCTCAGGAACGGTATAAACCCGGTTCCAATAGCCTTCCTTCGTGAAGTCGTCGACGGAAGAGTCTAAACCGGCACAATCTCGGACACCTGTTCCAAGCGAACTCCCTTTTTTGCAACGATCTTCCGGGGTGATTTCGGCGGCACGCGGAGCAGGGACAGGGTGGGACTTGGCCTGCAAGGGCAACGCTCCAAAGATGCCCAACATAAGAGATGCCCCAAGCACCATATTACCGAAGGGCGGAGAAATCTCCATGGCTAGGATATGATGGTAATCTTGTCCGGGAGTGTCAAATGCATTGATGTTTTATCACATGCTCGTGAAACCGCTTCGGGGTTTCGAAGTCGTCGTTGGCGACTCCCGTCCTAGTACTTGAACCAGGGCATGCCGCGCTCGTCGTTGTGCCGGCAGTCGATGATCAGCGTGCCGAAGAGCGGCGAGTCTGGGTCGCTCACATATCCCCATCCCCCTGTATCCTTCAACTGAGCCTCGAGTTCTGCCTGACTGCGGACATTGCGCAGGCGAGTGACCATGGTGGTCCGCTTGTGTCCGCCGATCTCCAGCGCCGGCACCTCCCGCAGATATTTCATATTGACGGTGAGCATGTCGAGGCTCTCGGGGTACCGCCCCTCCAGGTCGCCGTAGTAGATGGACAGCGCGGAGCGGACCGCGCCCAAAGACCCCTTCGCCGCGCCCTCCAACTCCGCCTTCCTGAGCTTGACGGGGTCCTTGGACTCTGGAGTCTCGTAGACGAGTGTGATATTAAACACCGCCTTTTGGACCGTGGTCTCCAGGGATGAACGCGACTGCTCCAGCCTGCCCAGCAGTCCCGAGAGCACCGTGCGCGCGATAGGCATACCCCGCAGGACGGCCTCGTTGCGGGTCATCTCCTCGCGGATGAAACCGATCTTTTCGATGATCTCCTGAAGAGGATTACCCTGCATCTGGTCCTGGACGTTGTACTGCTGGAGTTCGCCCAAACCCATCAGCTTCCGCGAGAGGGAATCCGCCTCGGCCTTGGGCACCTGGTAGCTCATGACCTTGCGGGGATCGGCGTTCATTCCGAAACGCGCCCCTGGCTGAACGTTCATGCCCATGAGCGTGGCACCGGACTTCTCCATGAGCTTGCGGACCGCATCTTCCGCGACCGCGAGTTTTTCCACCTTGGTCGTGATCATGTAGTTGGTCGAATAGGGATAGCCCGTACCGTATGGTTTGTTCCAGTATTCCGCGCCGAATTCCGGGGCCGACCCCGCCTCAAGACACGCGGGCGCGACGACGAGCAGGGCGAACAGGACCTTAAGCATGGGAATATGCCTCCTGGACCTCGATTCTATTACGAATGCGGCCTCCCCCGCCAGGGTCCCGAAAAGGTGCGCGACCGGCACCGGCGACTACTGGGCGTCGACTGGGCGCAAGAGCCCGGTGGCGCACGCCGGCAGGGCCGTCGCGACGGTGGCCAGCACGATTACCGCTTCACGGATGAGTTTTTGCATGGTGGCCTCCTCACATCGCCCCGAAGGGAGCAATTTTCATGCCAAAAAGGGCTATGATGCACTCAAGAACATGCCCAAGCGCGTACTGATCCTGTCAGCCTCGGTAGGTGCGGGGCATCTCAGGGCGGCCCAAGCCGTTGAGTTGGCCCTGAGAGCGCTGGATCCTTCATGCCAGGTACGGAACATCGATGTCCTGACCCTGGCGACTCGGGCCTTCCGGGCGCTTTACGGACAGGGCTACCTCGACCTCGTCAACAAGGCTCCCCATGCCTTGGGCTATTTCTACGAACTCCTGGATGCCCCGCCCAAGAATCGCAACCCCAAGCGGGATCTGCTGAGGCTTGCCGTTGAGAAGCTGAACTTGCGCCCCTTCCTGCGCTTGCTGAAGGACGAACCCTGGGACATCGCCGTCAACTGCCACTTCTTACCCGCCGAGATCATCGCCTCGCTGCGCAAGACGGGCGAACTCGACCTGCCCCAGATGACCGTGACCACGGATTTCGAGACGCACCGCCTCTGGGTCAATCAACCCTGCGAACGCTATTTCACGGCCACCGAAGAGGGAGCGGCCTATCTAGCCTATTGGGGCATCCCACCCGAGACCATCACCGTCTCAGGGATACCCGTACATCCGGCCTTCAGCCGGCCCAAGGACCGGGAGACCTGCCTCAGAAACCAGGGACTCCGGGGGGACCGCCCCATGGTCCTACAGTTGGCCGGAGGCTTTGGCGTGGGGCCCGTCAAAGAGATATTCCAGGGCCTGCTCGCCGTGAAGCCGCCATTGGAGATCGTCGTCGCCGCCGGCAGGAACGAGGCATTAGCCAAGGATATCCGGCAGATCCGCACTCCTCAACGGCACAGGGTCAAGGTCATGGGGTTCACGGACCAAATGGATGAATTCATGGCCTGCGCAGACCTTGTCCTTTCGAAACCCGGAGGGCTCACGACCTCCGAGGCTTTGGCCCGAAGCGTCCCCATGGCGATCGTCAACCCCATCCCTGGGCAAGAGTCGCGCAACAGCGACTTTCTCCTGGAAGGCGGGGCCGCGGTCAAGATCAGCCACCCCTCCCTGGTCCCGCTGAAGCTCGGAAAGCTTCTGGGCAACCCCCGCTTGTTGACCAGCCTGAAGGCCGGAGCCCGACGACTCGGCCGCCCACAAGCGGCATTCACAGTGGCACAAGCCGTACTGGAATACTTAAAACAAGGGACTTGATACAGGGATACTCGATTCGAAAGGGACTCTTCGAACTTGGAGCGTTTCTTATTTCTTGGCGGGCGGGCCGGCTTGGCCGGCGTCGATGGACTGGACGGCCCGCCAGAGTATGGCCTGCAGTTCCTGGATCTGGGCCTTGTCGAGGAAGGTCGCTTTGGGGTCGCGGCCCATCCGGATGAACCCCTCGCCGGTCTTGCCGCGCCCCGCGTAGATCCCGATGACGAAGCCGTCGCGGGTGGAGAACGCCGTCTCCGTCACCTGCTTGGGGGGAGTCTGCTCCCATTGCTCCAGCAGGACGAGCAGGCGCTTGGTGGCGTTGTAGACCTCGAGGACTTCGCCGGAGTCGAGGGTGTTCGTAAAATCCATGTCGTACTCCGCGCGCCCTTCCTTCTCGATGATGAGGCCCACGGTGGTGGACCCCTTGCCGAGGTCCTTGACCCTCAGGACCTTGACCGAGATCCGGCCCATCTGCCCGATGTCCTCGACCTCCTTCATGAGCACCGCGTTGGTCACTTTCAGCGCGCGCCCCAAACGGGTGCTCGGACCGGCTTCCCCGCCCGCTTTGCCCGCCGGACCCTCGCAGAGGCCGGCCCCCGGCCATAAAAGGGCCGCCGCCGCCAACGCCGCCAGACCGAATCGTCCAGAAAAAGTCATACTCGATATCCTCCCCGGCGCGTCAGCCCCCGCCGATCCGGGGTATCATAGCTCATGTGGAGGCTCGCCTAGTCATTTTTCACTTGACAGCGCAAGGCAGGTAACCTAAACTGCCGGGGCTGGTTTCGAGGGAAAGGAGGGGGTGGTGCTCCTGTGGTCCTTTTGCCTTGCGTTCTCCGCATTTGTAAACGCCGGCGAGTTTGAGCGCCTGCGTCCCGCGGATTTCATCTCGCCCGCATCCTCGGGGGCTGAAGTCGTTGCCCCCCCTCCGGTGGTCCCTGTCCCTGCCCCGGGCGTGCCTCAGCCGGACCCGCAGACCCCCATCGACCTCAGCGGCCGCTTCACCGTGGCCCCCGACCTGGCCATCACTCCCGGAAAACTCTGCACGACGGAAGACAAGGATTTCTTCGAATACCGCTACCCCGAGAAGATCCCGTACTGCAAGCGCAACCTCTCCACCGGGGAGAAGAAAACGGTCTCGAAATGGTACGGCGTCCAATGGGAAGACCATGGCCTCTACCAATACGACCATCTCTTCTCCCTGTGCCTGGGGGGCAGCAATCATCTGAGGAACATCTGGCCCATGCTCTGGGACGAGGCCCGCAAGAAGGCGATGCTCGAAGCCGACCTCTGCCGCCGCCTCGAGAAGGGCCTTCTCACCCAGAAAGCCGCCGTGGCCGAGGAGCTCTCCTGGTTCAAGGAGAACCGGCCCGACCTGCTCCGGCGGTTCTACTCCGCGATCCCCGCCGCCGCACCCTGAGCGCGCCGGTTACGGCGTTCCCGATTGAAAGACGACCTCTCCCGGGCAGGTCTTGCCCTCGGCCCGGTGCTTCGCCCGCATCCGCGCCACGGACTCCATCATCATGCGAGCGGGCTCGGGACGGTCGGTCTTCTTAAGAAAGTCGGCGTAGTATTCGAGATCCGTGGCGAATTTAGGGTGATCCTCGCCGTACGCCTTCTTTCCTAAATCGATGCCTTCCCTATAGCGCTTCTCAGCCTCGGCGTTCCGGCCTTGGCCCTCATGAACCGAAGCGAGGCTCATCAGCACCGATGCCTTGAGGGCGTCCTGGGGGTTTTCATCCAAGAGCTTCAGGGCCGCCAAAAGCTCGCGCTCCGAGTCCTTCAACCTCCCCATGTCCTCATACAGATGCCCCAGACTTGCGAGAGCGGCGGGAAGACGGTGCCGCCCCTCCGTCCCTCCTCTGCGGCAATACTTAATGGAGCGCTTAAGCTCGGCCAAGGCTTGCGCGTGCCGTTTCTGGTCCTTATGAACGCCCGCCAAATTATGCAGAGTCAAGGCCACCCGCATCTCGCTTCCGGGGACCCCCTCCTTGATCTTCAGCGCCCGACGATGGAGTTCCTCGGCTTGCGACAGATCGCCTTTTGTGTGCAGGATCCCGGCGAGGTTTTCGAGAGTCTTGGCCGTGCGAAGGTCCCTCGGCCCGAACGCTTCCGCCTCGGCCAAGGCCTTGCGTGTTTCCTCCTCCATCGCCGCGCACCGGCCCTCCTTCCCAGCGGCCCGTGCCGCCTTCATGTGTTCATCCCAGGTCCGCTCATCTGCAAAAGGAACGCGGGGCAGGGCGATCAGCATCACCAGCACGGGGAAAACGCGGGGGGCGGCGGCGCGAAGCATGGGAAACCTCCGATCAAAGCTTATCATAGCGCTCGCGGGCGACCTGCTTGATCGTGTCCGCGACGGCGGGGTAGCGTTCCATGAGCGACTGGAGGTCCGAGCGGCTGAAGACGAAGCAGCAGGTCTTCTCCACGCACCGGATGGTCGCGCTCCTGGGCCGGTCGAGGAGCAGGGCGAGCTCGCCGAAGAAATCCCCCGGCCCCAGCACGCCCATCACGCGGCCCCGGAAGAGCCCCTCGGTGTGGGCCACCACCTGCCCGGAGTAGATGACGTAGAAGTCCCCCTCTTCGGCGTCCCCCTCGGTGATGACGACTTCCTCGGCTTCGAACTCAACCACCTTCATGAAATAGATGATCTTAAGGCGCTGTTCATCGGTGAGGCCCGCGAAGAGCTCCATGGACCTCATGGCCGGCTGGAGGAATTCGATATGCTCGGCCAGGGCGACCGCCGTGCTGAGCACTCTCATGGAATCACGAGCGCTCCGCCGCTGATATAATGCATCATATCGCAAGCCGAGCCGCCAAGCGCCCCTCGGTCCTCATCCTATGAGCAATGATACATCGACTCGCCCCCCCGCGCTAGTGGCCCCGGACGCTCTCCCGCCCGAGGACATGGACCTCGTCGGAAGCGTCCGCGTCCCGGGAGACGGCGGGAAGCTCGCCCTGTTTCGGCGCGGCGAGGAGTTCTCGCTCCGGGTCCATGGCACCGAGCTCATGAACAGCCGCGTCCACGAATCCGAGGACGCCCTCTCTGAGCTCGCGGCCGCCGAGCTCGCCGGGACTTCTTCCCCCGTCATCCTCATCGGCGGGTTGGGGATGGGATTTACCCTGGCCGCGGCGCTCAAGCGGCTCGACGCCGGAGCCAAGGTCGTCGTGGCCGAACTGGTCTCCCAGGTCGTGACCTGGAACCGCGGTCCGCTGGGCCCTCTGGCCGGCCATCCCTTAAATGACCCCCGCGTGACTCTCCGGGAAACGGATGTCGCGAAGATACTGCAGACCGAGGAAGACGCCTACCACGCCATCCTGCTGGACGTGGACAACGGGCCCGAGGGCCTGGTCCACGGCGCCAACGACTGGCTCTACACCGAAGACGGGCTATGGGCCGCCTTCACCGCCTTGCGTCCCGGCGGCGTGCTCGCCGTCTGGTCGGCCGGCCCCGACCGCGCCTTCCTCATGCGCCTGCGCAAGACCGGCTTCGAGGCCGAAGAGAACCGCATCCGCGTTCAGGCGCCGGGCTGCGGCTCCCGCGACACCATCTGGATCGCTCGGCGGCCCGCGTGAGCCCGGAGGGGGCCAAGACCCCGGCCCGCCGCCCGTTGGGACAAGTCGAGTATTTGCTCACCGAGACCGACGCCTCCCGCCTGCCCGTGTGTTCCGCCGAGGTCGCCTTCATCGGCCGCTCCAACGTGGGCAAGAGCTCCCTGATCAACGCGGTCTGCGGTCGGAAGGTGGCTCTCGTCTCCAGCACGCCGGGCCGCACCCGCGCCATCAATCTCTTCCAAGCCGGACCGGATCGCCGCCTAGTCGACCTCCCCGGCTACGGCTTCGCCTTGGGTCCCATGGCGGAACGCGCGGGCTGGGGCCCGATGATCGAAGGCTACCTGCTGGGCCGCCCCTCCCTGCGCATGATCTTCGCCCTCATCGACGCGAAGGTCGGCCCGACGAAACTCGACCTGCAGATGATGGACTGGGTCAGAGCCGAGGCCCTGCCCTGGCGCCTGGTCGCGGCCAAGGCCGATCAAGTGAAATCCTCCCAGACCCAGAACCGGCGGCGCGAGGCCGCGGCGGCCTTGGGCGTGGAGCCCTCCCGCTTGGCCTGGGTCAGCGCCGACACGGGGCTGAACGTGCGCGAACTGCGCGGCGAGATCGAGGCTCTTCTTTCCTGATGCGGCCCCGCGCCGATGATTCCGAAGAAGACGAGTGGGCCCAGGGCCTTAAGCTCCCCATCCGCCGGAAATACGCTAAACGCCTGCTCAAGAGCGTCTCCCGCGAGCTCACCGCCGCCGAAGGCAACGGAGTCGTAGCCGAGATATTCCCCAACCAGGCCTCGGTGCGCTTAGACGGCGGCGAGGCCCAGCGCCTATGCGGCTACCGGATGAGGTCCCTCTCCTTCGGCGGGAGCTCGCGCGAGCGCTCCCCGGTCTGCGTCGGCGACCGGGTGAGGGTGGAAGCCTCGGTCATCGTGGGGCGCTGTCAACGGCGCAACAAGCTCATGCGCTCCGCGCCCAATTCCCGGGACCCTCTCCTGCATGCCGTGGCGGCCAACCTCGACCTCCTCGTGGTGGTGGCCGCGGCGCGCGAGCCGGAGTTCATGCCCGGCATCGTGGATAGGTTCCTGGTCGCGGCCTCGGCCCAGGGCATCCCGGCCCTGCTATGCGTCAATAAATGCGACCTGCTGGAACCCGGGGCCCAGAAGTCCTGGTCGCATTACTCCGGCGCGGGCGTGGGGCTCGTGGAGACCGACGCGTTAGAGGGCGAAGGGACCTCGGCTTTGGCCAAGCTCATCCGGGGGAAGACCGCCGCCTTCTGCGGCCACTCCGGCGTGGGCAAGACCTCGCTTCTGCGCCGCCTCCTGGGGGATGGCCGCATGGGCCGGGTCGGCGTGCTCAGCCGCTCCACGGGCATGGGCAAGCATACCACCACCGGCGCGGTGCTCCTGCCCGGGCCCGCGGACTCCTTTTGGATCGACACTCCGGGGATCATGAACTTCACCCTCGTGGGCGTCGATAAGGAGCTCCTGCTCGACAATTTCCCGGAACTCAAGGCCGCTTCCGCCCGCTGCGGCAAGGACTGCCTCCACGACGCGGAGCGCGACTGCGCCCTGCGCGGCCTGGCGCGCCATCAAAGCTACCGGGATATCCTGGGCTCTCTCTAGGGGCGGACCACGGCCAGGCTGACCTTCAAGCCGCCGTTCATCGAGAGCAGTTCCGTCTTATAGCTCAAGGCCGCGCTCCGCATGAGGCGCAGGTCGCCGCAGAGGACGGCGGCGTGCCAGCCCGGGCATTTTTCGCGGAATATCCGGCCGAACCGGGCGTAGAGGTCGCGCAAGTCCCCGCTCCCCTTGAGCCTCACGCCGTAGGGCGGGTTTGTGACGACCCAGCCCGGCGCCGGGGGCGGCTCCACGGCCGATAGCGCCTTGCAGGAGAACTCGATGAGCCCGGACACGCCCGCGCGCGCGGCGTTGGCCTGGGCCGCGCGCACCGCTCCCGCGTCCCGATCGGAGGCCAGTATCCTCGGCTTAAGTCCGGCCGCGTCCCCGCCGACCAAAGCGAGCAGTCCGGCCCAAAGCCCGGCGTCGAAGCCCGGCCAGTCCATGAACGCGAAGCGCCGCGAGCGGCCGGGCGCGGCCTTTTGGGCCAGCAAGGCGGCTTCGATGGCGATGGTGCCCGAGCCGCAGAAAGGGTCCATCAGCGTCGAGGCCGCGTCCCAGCCCGAGGCCTTGAGCATGGCGAAGGCGAGGGATTCCTTGAGCGGCGCCTTGGCCGCGGCGAGCCGCCAGCCGCGCCGATGCAGGGGCTCTCCCGAGGAGTCCATGCTGATCGTGCAGACATCGTCCTCGAAGCGGGCGGATATCAGTTGCGCAGGCTCCGGGCCGGCCTCCTCGCTCTGTTTTTTCACCGGGGAAGGCCGCTTAAGCCTATCCTCGACCGCGCCGGCCAGGCGCTCGGCCACCGCGCTCTCATGATAGAGCCTCGACCTCAGGCAGGAGACTTTCAGCGCGATCGGCCGTCCCGGCCGGAGGAACCTCTCCCACGGAAGCTTCGCGGCCTTGCGGCGGAACTCCGGGAATACCGTGGCGCGCAAGGACCCCAAACGCAGGAGCACCCGCTCGGCGGAGCCGAGGTGGAGGTTGGCGCGGTAGAGATCGCGCAACGACCCCGAGAAGAAAAGCTCCCCGGCCAAGCCCAGGCCTTGGAGTTCCTTGGCCGCGAGGGCTTCCAGGCCGGGCGCGCACACGACTTCGATGCCTTCCACCTCCGATAGGATACCAAGTTGGTACACTATGGACACGAACCCATTCACCCCGCTGTTGGAACAGTCGTTGAGCCGACGCAAGGACCTCCTGGAAAGACTCCACTCCGAGGGGACGGACTCCTATCGCCTCTTCCACGGCATCGCCGAGGGCAGGCCGGGCCTGAGCGTGGACCGCTACGGCCCCCTCGTACTCGCGCAGACCTTCCGCGAGCCCCTCTCACCCGGCGAGACCGTCTCCCTCGAAGACTGCCTGCGCGGCCTGCTCCCTTTTTCACCT
Organism: uncultured Elusimicrobia bacterium; assembly: GCA_964359165.1. GTDB lineage: Bacteria > Elusimicrobiota > Elusimicrobia > UBA1565 > UBA1565 > CAYHRV01. Next base: position 3,103 of record CAYHRV010000060.1, on the reverse strand, counting down.
CTTTTCGCCTACAACCACCGCGGCGCGGGCTTTCGCCGCTCCTTCGAGCCCTGGCATCAGCCCGCCCCGGCGGCGCTCGAAGAGCTCGAGTGCCGGGAAGCCGCCCTGCGCTTCCCCATCCGGGCGCGCCATCGCGGCCTCGACCCCTGGCTCTTCCTCGACCTGCGCGCCGGACGCAGGGCTTTGCGCGAGTCGGCCCGGGGCAAGAGCGTGCTCAACCTCTTCGCCTACACCTGCTCGGCCGGCGTCTGCGCGGCCGCGGCCGGAGCCGCCGAGGTCTGGAACGCGGACTTCGCCTCCTCGAGCCTTGCCGTGGGCAAGAAGGCCGCGCGCCTCAACGGGATAGCCGAAGAGCGCTTCCGCCTCATCGAAGAGGATTGCCTCCCGCTCATGCGCCAACTGGCCGGCCTAAGCGCGGGCGGGCGCGGGAACCGGAAGCGGAAGTTCCAGCGTTTTCCTCCGCGCTCCTTCGATGTGGTGTTCCTCGACCCGCCCGCCTGGGCGAAAGGCCCCTTCGGCGCGGTGGATGTGGCCGGCGACTATGCGAGCCTGTTCAAGCCCGCGCTCCTGGCGGCCAAGCCCGGGGGCCTGGTCCTGGCGACCAACCATGTCCCCTCCGTCCCGCTCGAGGCCTGGAGGGCGTCGCTGGAACGCTGCGCGGCGAAGGCCGGCAGGCCCCTGCGCTCCATCCGGAGCATAGAGCCCGATGGCGATTTCCCCTCCTTCGACGGCTCCCCACCCCTAAAAACCCTCCTCTGCCAAGTCGCCGCGGATTTGCGCTAGAATAGGTTCCGTGATCCCGGTCTGCGCCGCCGTCATACTCCGCTCGGGAAAAGTCCTCCTCGCCCGCCGCGCCTCCGGCTTCAAGCACGCGGGCAAGTGGGAATTCCCCGGCGGCCTCATCGAGAAGGGCGAGTCCGCGGCCTTCGCCCTGGCGCGCGAGCTGCGCGAGGAGCTGGGCATCGAGGCTGAGGTCGGCGCTGAACTCCTGCGCGTCCGCCATGCCTATGATTTCGGCGAGATCGAGCTCCAGGCCTTCCTCGTCTCCAAATTCACCGGCGAGCCAAAGCTCGTCGACCATGACCAGTTGGCCTGGGTCGAGGCCCGCCGCCTGCTCGAATACGACCTGACCCCCGCCGATGTCCCGGTGGCCCGGGCCGTCGCCTCCCACCGCAGGCGCTCCCGCTATAAAGGGACGCACCCGCGCCGCTTCGAGGAGAAGTACAAGGAGCTCGATGCCGACCCCCTGGCCGTGGCCAAGGCCAAAGAACGGGGCTCGACCCCGGCCGGCGCTCATCTGCCCATCATGCTCGCCGAAGTCCTCGAGGCCCTCGAGCCCTTGGATAAGGCGACCATCCTCGACTGCACTCTCGGCTGGGGCGGGCATGCGGCCAAGCTCGCGCGCCGCGCCGGGCCGGAGGGGACGCTCATCGCGCTCGATCGCGACGGGGAAGAACTCGCGCGCACGAGCGCGCGCCTGGAAGGATCGGGCGTCGAGCTCATCGCCCGGCAAAGCAATTTCGCGGGCGCGGCCACGGTGCTCGCGGAGTTGGGAGTCCCATGTGTCGACGCCCTCCTGGCCGACCTGGGGGTCTCCTCCATGCAGCTCGACAGGCCGGAGCGCGGGATGTCCTTCAAGTGCGACGGACCCCTCGACATGCGCATGGACCGTTCGCGCGGCCGGACCGCGGCCGAGTGGCTCGCCCGCGCGACCGAGGCCGAGCTCGCGCGCGCGCTCGCGGAGTTCGGCGACGAACCCGACGCCCAGGCCATCGCCGCGGCGTTGGCGTCCCTATCGGCCGAGGGAAAGACGCCGAGGACCACCTTCGAGCTCGCCGCGGCCGTGAGCGCCGCTAAGGGGTTGGGACGGGGGCGCCTCGTCAAGAAGAACGCGTTCTCCGCGCATCCGGCCGCGCGCGCCTTCCAGGCCCTGCGCATCGCGCTCAACGGCGAGCGCGACGCGCTCGCCCGACTGCTCAGGGACCTTCCCCTGCTTTTGCGCCCCGGCGGCCGCGCGGTCTTCCTCACCTTCCATTCCGGCGAGGAGAAGCTCGTGGAGCAGGCTCTTTCCCGCCAAGCCGCCGAGGGACTTTGGCGGGCGGCCCCCGGGACCCCGCTAAAACCCTCGGCCGAGGAAGTGCGCGAGAACCCCCGCGCGCGCTCGGCCCGGCTTTGGCGCGTCGTGCGTACATAGGAGACCATCATGCCCAGACCCTTCCGCTTCGATCCAAGACCGCGCGGGCGCTTGGAGCACAAGCCGCGCCCCCAGTTCCCTTCCTCCGGCCGCTACGACTCGCCCGGCGACGGCCCTCTGGAGTCCGCCTCCCTGGAATTAGAAAAACCCTTCAGCTTCGACGCAAGCCTGGCCAAGCGGCTCCTGCGCCGCGAGGTCAACTGCAAGGAAGCCTTCACCGTGCGCGACGGCGGCGGCATATTCTTCCGGGCAAGCCTCAAGGAACTCTCAGAAAGCGGCGGGACGGCAGTGCCCTACGAAAGGCTCGAGTCATCCCCCGAGCCCTGCGTCGAGATCACGCTCGCCTGCGCCGTGCTCGCGCGCCAGCGGATGATCTTCGTCGCGCAGAAGGCCACGGAACTCGGGGTCTCCCGCATCGTCCCGCTCCTGAGCGAACACTCAGTCAAGCCCCAGGACCTGGAGCATGAGAAGGCGCATGCCTGGCCCGGCCAGCTCATCCGCGCCGCCAAACAATGCCGCAGAAGCTCGCTTCCCGAGCTCCTAGCGCCCATGACGCTCGACGCCTTTCTCGCCTCCCCGGCCATGGCGCAAGCCGAGCTATGCCTCTGCCTGGACAATGTCGGCGCTGAGCAAGCGGCTCCCGATGGATCGCCCAAGAAGATCGTGCTCCTGGTGGGTCCGGAGGGCGGATTCTCCGAGGCGGAGCGCACGAAGTTGGAGGGGAAGGCGCTCTCCTGGAAGCTGGGCGGCCGCGTCCTGCGCGCCGAGACCGCGGTGCTCGTCGGCCTCTCGGCCGTGCATCTCACTTGGGGCGATTTTTGTTACACTCCTCAAGGGGTTGTGAAACAAAAACATGGACACTTTGGCTGAGGTGATTTTGGAGCGAGACAAGGAGCGAGAAGCGCGCAT
>CAYHRV010000059.1:0-15263 GCA_964359165.1 uncultured Elusimicrobia bacterium | reverse complement strand
TTCGGACCTAATCGCATGATTTTAGGTCCGAAAGTCAACGTCTGACCCCTCTATTGACAATCGCGGCTAGGCGGGTAAACTAGTGTGATGCGCGCCGGGTTCCCGCTGATCCTCCTCTGCGTCTGCGCCCGGGCCGCGGGGGTGAAAGACTCCGCCTGCGTCCCGGCCGGCGAGCCCAAGGGGAAGCCCCCCACGCTCGGGGAGATCGTCGCCTGCCAGAAGGCCGAGCTGGAGAGCTTCGCGCAAGCCTATGAGAAGAAACATGGGGAGCCCGTGCCGTGGGACCGTCTGGAGGGGGCAGCGGATCGTCAGAGGGACGAGGTCCGGGGTTACATCCAGCGCCATCCGGAATCGGCCGTGGTGGAGGGCTTGCCGGAGGGAGGGGAGAGCTCCTCCGACGCCTCGGGACCCGCGGTTCCCGCGGGTCTTATGGGCTGGCTGGACCGCTTGAAGGAGCTGGCGAAGTCCATGCGGAAACGAGCGGAGTCCTTTTTGGGAAAATCCGCCCCGGCGCCCGGTGAAAAGAGCGAACTGGGCTACGCCCTGGAGGGGGGGAAAGAAGCCCTCAAGGCCGTCATGGACAAGGCCAAAGCCGATGGAGTCGACGTCGAGGGATTGAGGCGGGACACCCTGCGGGACCCGGCGGGCACCTTGTCTCGGACGCTCAAGGCCCGTGAGAAGAGCATCGAGAGCAATGTCGATCCGGCGATGAGGCCTTTCCTGAGGCCGGGGAAGACCGGGAGTCCGGAGAGCGCGCCGGAGGGAGATTGACTCCCTGCTGAGCGTTCGCTGCGGCTCCTTCCGTTCCCTGGAGTTCGCCTTCCTCGCGGAGCTCCGCTCGCTCAAGAGCGGCGATCCCCTCGTTCCCGTCGCGGTGGTCGCCCCCTCCCGCGCCATGGCCGACCGCCTCCAACGCTTGGCCGCTCTGGAGAACGGAGAGAGCCTCCTCGCCGTCACCTTCCACACCTTCTTCAGCCTAGCCTCCGAGATCCTTGGGGAAGGCGGCGAGCCGGGCTGGAGGCCGGTCGGCGCCCCATTGTTCTTCGACCGGCTCGTCGACTCCCTGCTCGAAGGCGGTCCCCGACGTTCCCGCCGGACCCGCGGCTTGGCGGCCGCCTACCGGTCCTCCCTCCGGGACTTGGCGGATTCCGGAGTGGAGCCCCGGGCCGCGGACCTGGTCGGGGAAGGGCTTTTCGAGGAGAAAGAGGGGGGTTCGCTCAAGGACCTCCTAGCCCTCCTCGAGGACTATGAACGGGAGCTCTCGCGCCGGAAGATACTCTCACCCTCGTCGCTGACCCGGCGCGCCGCGGAACTGGCCTCGGGCTCGCCTGTCCTGCGCCGCTTCCAGGCGGTCTTGTACTACGGGTTCTATGATCTGACCGGCCTGCAGGCCGACTTCTTCGAAGCCGTGGCCAAGGAGCGGCCCACGACGCTCTTCTTTCCTTACTTGAAAGGGCATCCGGCCTATTCCTTCGCGGACCGGCTCTTCGAGACCCGCCTGCACATGGGCGGGGGCGCCCCGGAGCACCTGCCTCCCGCCCGAGGCCCTCGCGCGCTCGGGGAAGCGGAGGACGCGCTGTTCATCCCCGGGCACAATGCCCCCGTCCCGGAGGGGGCTTTGAGGCTGTTCACCGCCTCCGGGGAGAGGGATGAGGCGTGGCGCACGGCCAAGGAGATACTCCTCCTCCATGAGGAGGAGGGCTACGCGTTCAGCGAGATCGGAGTGACGGCTCGAGACCTCGGCCCCTACCGGGCCGCGCTGGCCTCGGCGCTGGGCGACTGCGCCGTGCCCTTCCATGCCTCCACGGTCGAGCCTTTGCTCCGCCGTCCCGCGGCCAGAGCCTGCCGGACCCTGCTCACTCTCGCTCGCTGGGGATTTGCGGCCCTTTCCGTGGCCGAACTGACGGGCTCCTGCTTCTTCAAGGGGAAAAGCCGCGCGGGCTGGCCCGCGCTGATCCGCCGATCGGGCATCCACGCGGGCTGGCTCCAATGGGAGGGGCGGCTGGCGCCGGTCCCGGGAGAGGACGCCGCCGGGCTCTGGGCCTTGCTCCGCCGCTGGAAGAAAGCCCTCTCCCCGGAGGGGAAGCGCTCCTGGACGCACTGGGCCGCATACGCCCGCGGCCTGGTCCTGGAATACCTCGACGCGGAGGGCGAGCCGGGATTCGAGGAGGCGCTCCAGGCGCTGGAGGGGCTCTCCGTCTTCGACCTGCTGGAGAAGTCCGCCTCCTGGGACGAGTTCCTGGACGCGGCCGTGGAGGCCCTTTCCCGCGCGGGGACGCCGCTCTGCTCCGGGCCCAATCTGGGAGTCCGCGTCCTGGACGCCATGGAGGCGCGGGGCGAGTCTTTCCGGGCCTTGTTCATCCTGGGCCTGCGGGACGGCTTCTTTCCCAGGACGATCCGGGAAGACCCGCTCCTGCGCGATTCCACGCGGCGCAAGCTCCGCGAGACGGGCGGGTATTGGGTCCCGGCCAAGCTGGAGGGGCATGATGAGGAGAGGCTGCTCTTCCATCTGTTGGCCTCCTCGGCCCGGGAGAGGCTCTATTGCTCCTATCCCCGCTCCGACGAGGAGGGCCGGGCCCAGGCGCCCTCCATCTTCCTCCTGGAGCTCCTGCGCGCGGCCGGGCTCTCAGCCGCCGAGGGCCGTTATGAGCATGTGCCGCGCCAGCCCTATGAGCGCCTCCTGGGCTTCGAGAAGAAGGACGCGCTCTCCCCGCGGGAGGCGGCCCTGGCCGCGGCGCTCTCGGGGGCCGACCCGCGGGCCCTCTATGAGGCCATGGGCTGGGACGCGGCGGAACGCGGGCGCTTGAGCGCGGGCATCCGGGAACTCGGGCGCTCGGGCGCTCCGGGGCGGATGGACGGCGTCATCGGTCCTCCGGTGGAATACCTGGCCGAGCTCCGCGGCCGCGGCCTCTCCCCCACCGCGTTGGAAACGCTCGGCCGCTGTCCGTTCCAATACTTCGCCGGCAAAGTCCTGGGGCTCGAGGAGGAGGAGCGGCCCTCGAGCGCCCGGGAGATCGCGCCCTCCTTGCGGGGGACGATCTATCATCGCTTCCTCGCGGCCTTCTATCGGCGCCTGGGCGACCGGGTCCCGGAGGGAGGAAGCGCCTTCCCGGACAAGGCGTTCTCGGCGGTCGAGCGCGAGGTCTTCGCCGAGTACGGCGCTCGAGCGCTCGGCATCCATCCCCTGCTCTGGGAGATCACGCGGGAGTCCCTCCTCGGGAATCTGCGGGCCTTCCTGGAGTGGGACTTGGCCGAGTGCGCGGCCTCGAAGATGAAGCCGATGCTCCTCGAGGAGGCGATGGAAGCGGACTTCCCGGCCCCGCGCCCGCAGGGACTTAAGGATATCAAGCTCACCGGGGTCCCGGACCGGATCGATGCCGGCGAGGGTTTTTGGCGGATCGTGGACTATAAGACCCGTTGGAAGAGGGGGGCGTTGGCGTCCCTGGCCCTCAAAGGCCGCGCCCTGCAGGCTCCGCTCTACCTCGAGCTCGCCGCCGGCCGGCCGCGGCTGGCGGGCTTGAAGGCGCACGGAGCGTTCTTATTGCCCGTGGAGGACTCCCCGGAGGGGACCGGGAGGCCTCGGAGCGTGGGCTACACGGCGGCGGCGCACGAGGAGAACCGCACCGCGGTGCTGGCCAAGGTCGCGGCCCTCGTCGAAGCCGCCGCCCGGGGGGAATTCCTCATCCGGCCCGAGGAGGGGGAGGGGGGGCATTGCGGCTTCTGCCCCTTCCCCGGAGTCTGTCGCAAGAACCATCCCATGACCAGAATCAGGGCGAGCGCGGCATGAAGACCGTCTCGGAGGAGACTTTTTCGGACGCGCGCTCCCGCGAGGCGGCCCGCCTCGACCTCGGGAGGAACTTGATCGTGGAGGCCGGGGCCGGGACGGGTAAGACCACGCTTCTCGTGGAGCGGATGCTTTTCCTCATCCTGGGAGGGCTCGACGGCGGAGCCCGCCCCGTCGATCCCGAGAGGCTGGTGGCCCTGACCTTCACCGAGCGGGCCGCGGCCGAGATCAAATCCCGCCTCGCGCTCCGCCTAGACAAGATCGCCGCCGGTATCCAGGGAAGGTCTTCCGCGCGGGAGGACGAGGCGCTCCTGCGGGAACTGGAGCGGAGCTTCGCGCGACCCAAGGAGCAGGTATTGGACCTGGCGCTGGCCGCCCTGCGCGGCCTCGGCCGCGCCCAGATCGGAACCATCCATTCCTTCTGCTCCACGCTCCTGCGGCTCTATCCGCTGGAGGCCGAGGTGGACCCGGATTTTTCCGTGGACCCCGAGGAGGAGGCTCTCGACGAGTTGTTCGAGGCCGAATGGTCGCTCTGGCTGGAGGGCGAACTGGGAGAGGCCGCGCCCCGGCCGGAGGCATGGAGGAAAGTGCTCGGCCGGGCGACGCTGGCGGACCTCGACTCGATGGCCCGCGCCTTCCTCCAGCCTAGGGCGGACCTCGCCAGGGCGCGCTCCTCGCCGGGCACAGCGGCGGCTTTGAGGGCCATGGCGGAGTCCGCCTCCCGCCTGCGGGAGGGACGCTCCAAGCCCCGCGGCCGCATCCTCGACTATCTCGATTGGATGCGGGAGAGGTTCTCCGCGTGCGCCGCCGCCGTCGAGGGAGCGCATACCGGCCCCGGCTCGCCGCCCCCTTCGCGAGAGGAGAACGACCGCGCTCCGGGGACGGCGGCCCCATGGCCGCCGCCTCCCACGCTCCATGCGCCGGCCTGGCCCGCGGACTGGTCCGAAGAGGGCAGGGAGGAGTTCAAGGACCTGGCCAAGGTCGCGGCTTCCCTGGACCCCGGCGCCGAGGGCTTGTTCCGGGACGCGCTCGGAGTGCTGGAGCCCTTCGTGCTCGCGGCACGGGAGCGCTACCGGGCCATGGGGCACATCACCTTCGACGGCCTGCTCATCGGCGCCCGCGACCTCCTGCGCGACCATCCCTCCGCGCGTGCGGAGCTCAAAAGGCGTTTCTCGGCCATCCTGGTCGACGAGTTCCAAGACACCGACCCGGTCCAAGGGGAGCTCCTCATGTTCCTGGGGGAGGAGGAGGGCTCGTGCGCGCGCCGCTGGTCCGAGGTCATTGCGGCCCCGGGCAAGCTCTTCGTGGTCGGCGACCCCAAGCAGTCCATCTACCGTTTCCGCGGCGCGGACATCCACGCCCTCCAATCGTTCTCCGCGCACCTGGAGCGCCATGGAGCCCTCCGCTGCGCCCTGCAGACGAATTTCCGCAGCAGCCCCGCCATCATCGCGGCAATCAACGGCGTGTTCCCGGCCCTCCTGCGCCATTCTCCCGGGCTCCAGGCCGGGTATCTGCCTATCCATCCGCGTCCCGGCGCAGCAACGGAGGGGGAACCGCCGCTTTGGGTCGATTTCGCGGGAGCGAGGGGCGAGGGGGAGCATCCCCCGGACGCGGAGGAGTCGCGCCGGGCCGAGGCGGAGTGGATCGCGCGCTGGATCGCCCAGGAGCGCGGAAGCTACGCGCTCAAGGACATCGCCCTCCTCTTGCGCAGCGCCTCCCCCCTCACCGTGTATTTGGAGGCGCTGAGGCGGCGGGGCATCCTCTATGTGGTGGAGGGGGAGAAGCGTTTCTTCGCGACCCAGGAAGTCGTCGACGCGCTCAACCTCCTGCGCGCGGTCGACGACCCGGGCGACAAAGCCGCGCTCGCCGGGCTCTTGCGCTCCCCGCTCTCCGGGACCGATGATAGGGAACTCTATCGCCTCGCGCGCGCGGGCCTGCTCGACTACCGCGCGCAAGGGCGCGCGGTCCCTGGAGCGATGCCGTTCTCCTCTCGCGAAAGGGGCGACGCGCAAGGGCGCGCCCTCCCCGGCCTCTACGCGAAGCTCCGGGCCCTCCACGCGCGGGCCGGGCGCATCCCCGTGGCCGACCTCGTGCGCAGGGCCTTCGAGGAGACCGGCTTCGTCGAGCTCGCCGCCGAAGCCTACCATCACCAGCAGACCGCGTCCAATCTGGGGAAACTCCAGCGCATCGCCTTCTCGGCATCGGAGAAGGGCTGGACGCTCAAGGAGTTCATCGCCCACCTGGAAACCTCGGTCCGGACCCTGCGCGAGGAAGGGGAGAGCCCCCTGGCCGACGAGCGCCTGGACGCGGTGCGCGTCATGACCATCCATAAGGCGAAGGGCCTGGAGTATCCGGTGGTGTTCCTCGCGAACCTCTCCGGGACCGTCCCCGGGGGCGCGCCCGATACCACGGTCTTCTCCCGTTGGTCGGACGGGGCGGTGGGTCTCAGGCTCCCCGGCGCCGGGGCCGCCAACGCGGCCTGGGCCGTGCTCGCCGCGGAGGAAGCCCGGAAACAGCGGGCGGAAGAGGCGCGCGTCCTCTATGTCGCCATGACCCGGTCCAAGGAGCGCCTCTTCCTCCTGGGCGGGAGCGGGAAGGCCTCCTCTTTCTCCTCCCTGCTGGAGCGCTCGGGCGCCCTCCAGCGCCGGGCCGAGACCCCCCCGATCCAGTCCTCCGCGGCCGCGTCGGGCCCCGCCCGCGGCGCGTGGGAGCCTCCCCGGCCGGGCCCTTTCGCCCGGGCATGGAAGAGGCGCCGCAAGACCGAGGAGGAACTGGCCGCCTCCCGGCTCTTCCTCGCCCCCAGCGCGCAGGGGGAGGAGGAAGCCCCGCCGCGCCGCCGGGAGGTCCGCCGGGGCGCCGGAAAGCCGGGTTCCACGCCGGGAGGAGCGCGGCTCATCGGAAGACTCTGCCATGAGGCGCTCGAGCGCTGGGATTTCTCCGCGGGCGCGTCCTTGGAGGGGGAGTGCCTGGCGGAACTCATCGAGCGCCGGGCCGGGTTCCTGGCCTCGGGGCCGGAGGAAGCTCTTGGGATCGCGCGCGAATGCCGCCTCCTTCTCGAACGCTTCCTGCGCGGGGAGACCGCGCGGAAACTCGCCCGCGCCGAAATCCTCGGGCGCGAGATCCCCTTCGTCCATGCCGAGGGAGGGCGCGTGGTCCGCGGGACCATGGACCTCCTTTACCGCCTCGACGGAGCCGTGACGGTGGCCGATTACAAGACGGAAACGGCGGCGGCCAAGGGACCGCCGCCCTCGGAGGGCGGGCGTGCTCCGATCCCGAAGGGGGCGGCCGCCGGGCGGGGCTCGCTCCGGGAGCGGGGCTACGCGCGCCAAGGCGCTTATTATATCCGCGCCGCTGAAGCCGCGCTCGGCGTGAAGGGAGTCCGTTTCGAGGTCATCGCCCTGAGATGAGGAAGCAGCCGCCATTGACCGGAGCCACGTTCCTGGCCTGCGCGGCATCGATCGCCGCGTGCGCGGTGCTCATGTCGGCCTATTGGGCTTGGCTGCCCGACGTCTCGGAGCTCCGGTCTGAGAACCCCAAGACCACCAAATACATGGAGCTCTACGTGCGCCGCATCCTCCAGCGCGGAGGCAAGCCCATGGTCTCGATGCGATGGACCCCCTTGGAGGAGATGTCCCCCTATCTCCGCCGCGCCGTGCTCGTGGCCGAGGATGATTCCTTCTACTCCCATCGGGGCGTGGACTGGCCCTCGCTCAAGCAGGCGATGGGCTACAACCTCCGGCGGCGCAAGCTCGCCCGCGGCGCGAGCACGATCACCCAGCAAGTCGCGCGCAACCTCTTCCTTTCCCCGCGGCGCAGTCCCGCGAGGAAGCTCCGGGAACTGCTCATCGCCCGGCACCTGGACCGTTCCCTCGATAAGGACCGGATACTGGAGCTCTATCTCAACATCGTGGAGTGGGGGGAGGGCATCTTCGGCGCCGAGGCCGCGAGCCTGGCCTATTTCGAGAAGCATGCCGCGGAGCTGAGTCCCGAGGAAGCGGTGGCGCTGGTGGCCGCCCTGCCGAGCCCCTACCGCCTGCATCCTTCCCGGTCTCCGGATCCGGTGACCCTCAAGAAGATCGGGGTCTATCTCGAGCGTATGCGAGCGCGGGGCTATCTGCCCCGCGTCGAGAGGTAGAGTGCGCCCCCTCCACGCAAGGAGACGCCCGAGGCCCCAGCCGGAGCCCTTGGCGCGCCTCTCGGAGGAATTCGAGCGCTTGGCGTCCCTCTGCTCGGGTCCGGACACGACTTTCCGGGCGCTCCTGGGGAGCATGACGCCGCGCGACCATGGACTGCTCACGCTCCTCCTCTGCGTGGTCTTCGCCTCCCAGGTCCCCCTCTTGGGCCTCTCCATCCCCTTCGGCGCGATGGTGGCGATGGCGGGCGGGCGCATGGCGCTGGGCAAGGGCCCCTGGATCCCCCGCCGCCTGCTCGACCGGCGTCTGCCTGCGACGCTCTTCCGGCTGGCGTTCCATTCGATGGCCGTGCTCCTGCGTCCGCTGGAGCGCTGGGTGCGTCCCCGAGGCCTCTTCCTGACCGAACATCCGGGCGTGCGCAGGCTCAACGGGGCCGCGCTCGCGCTGGCAGGAGCGCTCCTGATGCCTCCGCTCCCCCCGCCCTTGGGCCTCCCGCCGGCCCTGGCCGGACTATTGTTGTCGGTCGGGATCATCGAGGACGACATCCTCTTCATCGCCTCCGGCTGGATATCCCTCCTCCTCTCCATCGGGGCCATGGTGCTCTTCGGCATGTACGGCTTCGCGGGAGTCGAACTCCTGCGGGCCCGCTGGGTATAGGCGGTATGGCCCGCGACCGGCTTTCCACCAGCTTCCTGCCCGAGACCGACGCGGCCTGGGCCGTGCTCGCCGCCTTGCTGGCCGCGGCGGTCTTCGGCAACACCCTGGCCGGGGGTTTCGTGCGCTCCGACTTCCAACTGCTGGCCGAGAACCCCCTGTTGAGCGCTTGGTCCTCGCTCCCCGCCCTGCTCCTGGGACGCCCGTGGGAAGGGCCCCTGGGGACGGAGATCGCGCCCCCCGCCTACCGTCCATTGGCCATGCTCAGCTATTTCCTCTCCTGCCAATCGGCGGGGCCCGCGCCTTGGGTCCAGCATCTCGTCAACACGGCGCTCTACGCCGCGGACTGCGCTCTGCTGTTCCTGGTGGGCAGGAGGTTCTGCTCGCGCCGGACCGCTTTCGCCGCCGCCTGCCTCTTCGCCGTTCTGCCGGTCCACTGCTCGGTGGTCGCCTACGCCTCCGAGCGCGGGGAACTCCTCCTCCTTTTGTTCCTCCTTTTGGCTTGGCGGGAACTCGGGCGGCGCCGGCCCAGGCCTTGGCCGGGCTTCCTCTATTATGGGTTGGCGCTGGCCAGCCGGGAGCAGGCCTTGCTTTTTCCTATCCTGCTCGCTCTGCAGGATTGGGTTTTCCTTCGGCGCAGGTTCTGGCATCCCCCGCGCCGCTGGGTGCATCTGAGCGCGGCAGGGATGTCCCTCTCCTGGCTCGTCCTTGGCCGATGGATATCGGGGGGAGCCGCCGCGGGCGCCCCGGATTATTTCGAGGGCCTGTCCTATCCGGTCCGTCTTCTCACCATGGCGCGCTTCTCCCTGAGCCACTACGCTTTTCCTTTGGTGAGCGGCACGGGACTCCAGGGCGATTACGCGCGGCCCTTCTTCCCGGATTCCCGGCCCGCGGACCTCGCGTCCTGGGCGGTCTTGCTCGCCGCAGCGGTGCTGCTCGGCTGGGCCATCCGCGGCGTCCTGCGGCAAAGGTCGCGCTACGCGTTTTGGACGCTCTTCGCCTTCCTTCTCTGGCTGCCGGAATCGAATCTGCTCGGTGCCTCCGCGGTCTTGGGGTCGGACCGCGCGCTCTTCATGCCCTCGATCGGCTATTGTTTCGCCCTGGCCATGGCGTTCTCTCGGGTCGGCATGCCTTGGCGCGCGGTCGCGGTCCTCGCCTTGCTGGGTTGGTATGGGGGCTTGAGCGCGGCCAGGAACAGGGTATGGGCCGACGAGCGCCGTTTCCAGGAAGAGGCGGCGCGGGTCAACCCGCACAGCAAAGGGCTCGCCTCGCTGGGCATCTCCCTTCTGGAAAGGGGAAGGAAAACGGAGGCAGAGGAGATTCTTGAGGAAGCGGCGCGGCTCGGGCCGGGGCTGTCCGAGCCGCATTTCCATCTGGGAAAAGTCCTTTGGGATGGAGGAGACCCGGCGCGCGCCGAGTCGTATTTCAAGCGGGCGGCGGAGCTCTCCCCGAGGGACCCTGATACGCGGGTCTTCCTGGGCCTCATCGCGGAGAAGACCGGACGCCCGCTGGAGGCTCAGGCGCGCTACGAGGAAGCCTTGGCGCTCAGGCCGGGCGATACGGCGGCGAAATACGCCTATGTCCGTCTGCTTCTGAGGACGGGGCGCGCGCACGGCGCCCGGCCTTTGCTCGAGGAGTTCCTCAAGCTCTGGCCCAAGGACCCGGACGCTCCCCGCGCGCGCGCCGCTCTCAAAAGCCCGTAAGCAGGCGGAAGGCGGCCGCGGCCGCGCGCGCGGCCTTCGCCGGGAGCGAATCCGCGTCCACGCTGACCAGGGGCCCGTTCTCCCCGAGCTTGGGCTCCTTGACTGTGAGCCCGTGGGCCTTGGCCGCGGCGGCTATCTCCTTGTAGTGCGCGGCCTTCCCGTCCGATCCCACGTCGCGCATGAGCACGCTCTGGATGAAGGCCGGGATGTCGCGGTTGTAGGCGAGTATGGCCGGGATGACCAGGGAGGTGGCCGTGGCCGCGCCCTCGGCTTCTCCCAGCGAGGCCATCAGGGCCTTGCGCAGCTTCCAGGCGAAGCCCATCCCCGCCTGGCCCTGGTCGTGCACCTCGTCGCGGGAGCGGTACTTGTAGTCATTCTCGCCGTGGCGGATATAGTCGCGGGCGTTTCCCTTGAGGAAGCCGCGTCCGACCACCGGCTGGCCGGTGATGAACATGGTCAGCATGTCGCCGATCGCCTCGCTCAAGCCTCCGTTGGGGATGCCGCGGTGGGCGGCGTCGTCGACGCCGTGGCCGTACTCGTGGTAGTCGACGTCGTTGTAGGAGGAGTTGGCGCAGCGTTCGCTGGAGCGGAAGAAGTTGAGGCTCGGGCTGTAGGGCGTGTAGTAGGCGTTGCACTCGTCGTCGATGTTGGTCTTGATCGGCATGGGCGAGTTGAGGGCGTCGAGGTTGATGCCGGCCTTCACCAGCCAGTCATGGACGAAGGTGGTGTGGAAATAGGCATTGACCTGGGCCAGGAGGCCCTCCTCAGCCCCGTCGGGGTTGAACACGACGCGCAGGGTCTCCCCGGGCTTGGCCGTGACCGTCACGACGAGGTCCTTGCCCTGCTGGTCGTGCACCGCCGCGTAGCGGCCGCTGAGCCGCACCGTCAGTTGGACGGGGTCCGTCCCCTCGCCCGGAACGGTGAAAGCCCCTTGCGCGTCGGCGAAGAAGGACTTCCCATCCGAGGTCCTGATCTCTACGTGCCCTAGGGCCAGGATGGAGGGCGTCGCCCCGTCGATGGGGCCGTCGGCGATGCCTCTGCCCGTGACTTCTCCGGCGGGTGCCGCGGCCCCCTGCGCGAGAGGAGAACTGCCGCGCTCCGAGGACGGCGCGCCCATGCGCGCCGCCCGCGCCCGCGGGTCCCAGGCGAAGGTCTCGCCGGTGTTGACGTCCACGGCCGCCATCAGGGTCTTGGTCTGCGAGAGCAGCAGGCGCACGGCCCTCCAGGCTCCGCCCAGGTGCATGACCCGGGTGCCCTGGTCGAGGAACTCGCCGCCGGAGGCGGGCCGGCCGAGGCGCTCGGCGGCCTTGGCCAGGATCTGCTCCTCGCCCAGCTTGCCGGCGGTGTCCACCGCGAGCTCCGGATAGAGCTGGGCCGAGGAGGCGGCGATCACCGTCTTCCCGCCGGAAAGGCGGACCATGAAGCTCAGGTAAGTCCCCTCCACCCGGACGCCCTCGTGCTGTTGGACGAAATTGACGTACACCGTGTCCGCCGCGCCCGAGCGGCCTTCCACCTTGGTGGCTAGCACCGTATATAAGGAATCGGGGTTGATGCCGCCGTAGCGCCCGGCCTGCGCGCGGATCATGGAACGCAGAGCGGCCTCCACGGAAGCCGCGTCCTGGGGGTCTCCGGGGAGGGAGACGGGTTCGGCCGACTCGCGGCGGAGCCAGCCGAAGAGGCGGTTCAACAGCGTCGGCTTATCCGCCCGAGCCAGAGTGAGCCGTTCCCAGCCGACTCGCGGGCTTTCCGTCTCGGCCGGCATCTGGGGCGCGGGGTCGAGCCCCTCTTCTTGGGGGGAGCCGTCGCGGAGTATCCCCGCGCCCCGGGTCCGGCCGCCGGTGAACATCTCCGTGGTCGAACGGCCCGAGACGGCCTTGGCGACCCTGGATATCGTCCCCCGGCGCGCCGGGGCGGTTTCGGGGGCTTCCGTTCGAGACCCTTGCCCTGAAGGAGCGGGAGCGGCGCGTTCGGCGACCTGCCCGGCCGGGACGATGCTCAGTCCGGGAGCGACATGGACCGCCGAGGGCGCGGCTTGCGCGGCATCGGCCGCGGAAACAGCCGGAGCCTGGATGGAAGCCGCGGCCGCGGGAGCCTGGAAGCGAGCCGCCGAGGCGCGGGCCTGCGGGGTGATGGCGGCGGGCAAGGAGAGTCCCGCGGGAAGAGCGGTCATGGAGACCCCGCCTTGGCCGAGGCTGGAGAAGCCGGAGGGCATGGAAAGGGACCGGATGGATGCCCCCACCGCGCCGGAGACCTGGGAAACCGGGACAACGGCGCGTGCGACCGCCGAGTTCTGGGTCAGGGCTAGCGGAGGATAGAGGGAAGCGGCGGTCCAAAGGAGGGCGAGCGAGAGGATGGAGGCTTTATGGGATGCGCGGGCGTGTCCTTTCATTCAAGGCTCCTGAGCTGAGGATGAGTTACCGTGAGGAAAGCATAACCCTTAGCGGGGCGGCGGGCTTGAGCCGTCCGGTCCTCTCGGGAGATTCTTTCGGCCCACGGAAATCCAGGCCGCAAGGACTATCTCAACAACCTGGGACCGCGGCCCCATTTCCGCATGGGCCCCTTTGACCCAGGCGCGGCATAGGTCCTTTGGGTAGACTATCGCGACGAAGGACCGATAGACTCGAACCGAGGAGAACGATGATGAGACATCTACTGACGATCCTGCTGGCCTCGACGGGCCTCTGGGGAACGACGGCCGTCCTTGCGGCCGACCGAGGGCTAACCCGAGGAAGTGCCGCTTCCGGGGCCTTGGGGGCGGCCGAGACCGCGGCGGCGGAGCCCAAGCGGCTCATCGTCGCCTTCCGGCCCGGCGTCGGCGAGGCCGCGCGCGAAAGCGCGCTCGACGGGCTCGGCCTCAAGGAGGTCTCGGAGCTGGGCGCGTTCAACGCCGTGATCGCCGAGGCGCCCGAGGGGAAGTTCCGCCTCTCGGCCATGAGGATCATGTCCGACCCGAGCGTGCTCTACGCCGAGGAGGACGTCCGCGTCAACTGGCTCCAGAACGCCGCCGTCGGCTTCCATCAGGTTCCCCTGCCCGAATTCTCCCAGGTCATGTCCGCGCTTCCCAAGTTCGAGGTCAAGGGCAAGACCGAGGGTGAGATCCCCTGGGGCATCGCGCGAGTCAACGCCGAGAAGGCTTGGCCCCGCACGCAGGGCGAGCGCGCCAAGGTGGCGGTGGTGGACACCGGCATCGACTTCACGCACCCGGACCTGGCGGCCAACTACGCGGGCGGGGTGAATTTCGTCGACTCGAAGAAGCCGCCCATGGACGACAACAGCCACGGTTCCCACGTGGCCGGGACCATCGCCGGGGTCAAGGACGGCAAGGGCGTCGTCGGCGTGGCGCCCAAGGCGCGGCTCTATGCCGTCAAGGTCCTCGACGCGGAGGGAGGCGGAAACCTCACCGACATCATCAAGGGCCTCATCTGGTGCGGACGCAACGGGATGCACGTGGCCAACTTCTCGCTCGGCGCCCCGGTCAACAGCGTCTTCATGCGCCTTGCCGTCTCCTACGCGAAGATGAAGGGCGTGGCCGTGATCGCGGCCGCAGGCAACTCGGGCGGCTCGGTGAGCTATCCCGCGGCCTTCGAGGACGCCATCGCGGTGGCGGCCAGCGACTCCAAGGACCGGATCGCGGAGTTCTCCAGCCGCGGCCCGCAGGTGGACTTCATCGCCCCCGGGGTGGACGTGCTCTCCAGCGTCCCCGGCGGGAAGTACGAGAGCTACTCCGGGACCTCCATGGCCGCGCCGCACGTCGCGGGCCTGGCGGCCCTGGCCGTGAGCCTGGGGGCTTCCGGTCCCGAGGGCGTGCGCGCGGCCCTCAAGAAAGCCGCCGCGCCCGTCGGCCTCGCCAAGGAAGAGGAGGGCAACGGCCTCATCGACGCCGCCAAGCTGGCGGCTCGCTGAACCCCTACCTATAAGACCCGGGGCGCGGGTGGGGCGAATGCCTCATGCGCGCCCCGGGCGTTTCCTTTAATATAGATGTATGCGAAGGAGCGTCCTCGCGCTTTTCGCCTTTCTGCTCGCGGGGGGCGATGCCCGGGCCCAGCGGGCGGCGCTCCCGTTCTCCGCGGCTCTCCCGGCGTCGGCCGTGCCCCTGCTTGCGATCCGAGCGGCGCCGGTATTTCCCGGCGCTTCCCTGCCCGCGGTGGGCCGGTCCTACGGCTCCCTTCAATCCTTCTTCGACGGCGGGATCGGGGCGGGGACCCCGGGGGTCCCAGTCCGGGCCGCCGCCGCGGGCGTGGACTTCAATGGGAGGGAATTCCCCCATCAGGTATTTTCCGACCAGGCGCGCATCAGCGAAGAGATCATCGCGGCCATCGACGCCTCGCGGGAATCCATCGACCTGGCCCTGCACGGCCTGGCCCTCTCGGAATTCATGGATGCCCTCTCGCGCGCCAAGGAGCGGGGCGTGCGCGTGCGCCTGGTCATGAACCGCCACCACGTCTATCCGGAGAAACCCGGGCAGAGGCGCAGCCGCGAGGTCCAGCGCCTCATCGACGAGGGTTTCGAACTGCGCACCCTGCGCGGGGGGGACGCCCACGGGGCCATGCACAATAAGTTCGCTCTCTTCGATGGAAAGCTTCTGGAGACGGGCTCCTATAATTGGGCGCGCGCCGCCGACCGGAGCCATTTCGAGAACGCCCTCTTCATCGACCACGCGCACCGCTTGGAGGGTTATCGAGAGATGTGGAAGTGGATGTGGGAGCAGTCCAAGCCGCTGGGCGACCAGGCCCCCTCGGGGCCTCGGGGGACCCCTCCGGCCGACCCGGCGCGCCCCGTGTCCTTTAGGGGAGAGACGCTTCCCGCCTACGCCTTCTCTCCCAAGGGCGGAGCCGAGGCCTGGCTCCTGCGCGCGGTCGACGCCGCGCGCGAGAGCATCGACATCGCGATGTTCAGCTTCACTTCCCCGGACCTGCGCGCGGCCCTGCTGCGCGCTGCGTATTCCGGCCAAATCCGGCCACCCTCTCGGGCGAAACCCAGCCAGCGTCT
>CAYHRV010000058.1:4108-15451 GCA_964359165.1 uncultured Elusimicrobia bacterium | reverse complement strand
GGGGATAGCGCGCCGGGGCCGAGACCGG
The DNA here is from genome assembly GCA_964359165.1 of uncultured Elusimicrobia bacterium. Taxonomy (GTDB): domain Bacteria; phylum Elusimicrobiota; class Elusimicrobia; order UBA1565; family UBA1565; genus CAYHRV01. Next base: position 15,423 of record CAYHRV010000058.1, on the reverse strand, counting down.
GGCGTCCGGGTCGTTGCCCGCCGCCGCCACCACCGTCACGCCGGCGTCGTAAGCTTTCTTGACCGCCTTGGTCATGGCCGCGCTGGAGGGCCCTCCGAGGCTCATATTGATGACCTGCATCTTGTTCTTGACGGCCCAGGCGATGCCCGCCACGATGCCCTCGGTGTCCCCGCCGCCGTCCTTGTCGAGGACCTTGATCGCGTAGACCTTGGCCTTGGGCGCCACGCCCACGACGCCCTTGTTGTCCTTGACCGCCGCGATGGTCCCGGCGACATGAGTCCCGTGCCCGTTGTCGTCCATGGGGGAGGCGCCCTCCTCGACCACGTTGACGCCTCCGCCGTAGTTGGGGGCGATGTCGGGATGCTTGAAGTCGATCCCGGTGTCGATGACCGCGACCTTCACCCCGGCGCCCTGGGTCTTGGCCCAGGCCTTGGGCGCCTTCACCCGTTCGATGCCCCAGGGGACCTCGGAGCCCTGCTCCTTGGGCTTGGCCGGCCGAGGAGTGAACTCGATGCGCCCGAGGGTGTTCATCAGGGCGGTCTCGAGCGTGAGGGGTTCGGCGGGCGAAAGCGCGGCGGGAGCGGCTTCGATCCATTTCCGGTAGGCGTTCTCCTCGAGCCCTTCCACGGCCGGGCTGGCGGAGAGGAGCTGCAAGGCGGCGGGAGCGAAGGCCGGGAGGCGGACGAGCAGGCCGTCGATGAAGGGCAGTTCCTTGACGACCTCCACGCCCGCGGCCGCGGCCAAGCGCGCGCGTTCGGCGGGGGGGACAGACTCTTGGAAGGTAAGGATATGGGTCCCGGGGGAGTTCTGCTCGGAGCGTACCGCGGCCGGAGCGAGCATTCCCGCGGCGAGGATCAGCGCGACCGTCGACTTCCGGATCGTCTTGGACATCCACCACCTCCCTAAGCGTCCAATTCAGGCCCTTCGGTCAATAATATATTCCCTAAAGGGCCTAGGGCCCAGGAGCCTAGGACCTAGGCCCACTTAGGACTTTAGTCCTACATCCACAGCGACGAAGGTCGCTGTGCGTTTTGAATAGGTAACGCCCGTTGGGCGCCACCTTTAAATAGCGCGGCGCACAGCGTGCGCCGCGTGCATCTCGACTTTCCAGGGACCATTTAGCTAGACTCCCCTCATGGCCACGGGTGAGCAAGCGGCGGCCCAAAAGCACCAGGCCGCCGTCGAGCTCTTCATCACCACCCTCTACCGCAACTCCCGCACGGCCGGCCTCTTCAAGCCCGGCCACCCCAACGTCATCGCCCTTGCCCAGCGCATGCATGCCGTGCTCCTCAATACGCTCGGACGGGAGCCCACCTTGACCCTGGACATCAAGGCCAAGGAGCTGGTCCTCGAGGAAACCCCGCTATCGGCCACCGAGGAGATATGTGGCCTCGCCTCCGGCCTCCACACCCTGGGTGTGGGGCAGATACTCTTCACCAACCGCGTGACGCCGGAGGGCTTTTTGGAGCTCTTCCGCGTCCTCCTGCTCAAGCCCGACGAGAAGAACACCCTTACCGACCTGCAGAAGGCGGTCCAAGGCACCCGCATCGACGGCCTGCAGATGATGTTCATCCTGAGCTTCGTGGTCACCGGCGAGGAGGAGCAGAAGCAGAAGCCCGGACAGCTCTCCGAGGACCAGATCGCCGCCTTCTCGGCCGCGAGGGATCTCCCCGATTTCCTGGCCCTGCTCCAGCACCAGAACGAGAAGCTCTCAGGCAAGGAGGCGGAAAAGGTCGCCGACCTGTTGGACTCCCTGCGCTACCGCGACCTGACCCTCGAGAAGTTCATCGAAGGATTTCCCTGGGCCTCCTATGATCCCCGCATCCGGACCCGCTTCGACGAGCTCGCCGCCGGCCTGCGTTGGGAGCCCAAGGTCCGCGCGCGCCGCCGCGCCCTCTCGGCCGCGGCGGCCAAGGGGCCGCCGTCCCCGGGCCAGGCGCCAACATCATTCCCGAGGGAGCCCGGCACGGCGAGCCTGCCGGCCCCGCCAGAGCGCAGATATCCTCCGCTCGCGCAGGGGGCCGGCTGGAGCCTCACGGACCTGGGCGCATGGACGCTCGTCTTCGAGGAAAGCGACCTCCAGGCCCTCCAGGACCACCGGGGCCTTGACGGAGAGGAAGCCCTCCGCCATTCCCTCGCCAAGACCCATGCCTTGCTCGACAACCCGGCGGTCTCGGCCCAGCTCAAGCACACGGTCTCGGCCTACGCGCGCCTCATCGGCGAGCTCGGCCGGGGCGGGGACGTGGCCAGGCTCCTCTTGGAGCACGCGCGCTGGAAGGCCATGGCCGCGGACAAGCGCTTGGCGGGGGGGCTCTTCGAGACCCTCCATAAGCGCGTCAAGGACGCCGTGGCCAACCCCTCGGTCGCCTCCCAGCTCGTAGCCTTCCTGGCCAAGGCGGAGTCCTCCGCGCTCGAGGCCCTCGACGAGTTCATCCGGTTCATCGGGCCCGCCATGGTGCCCCTGCTCATCGACCAGATGCGCGAGCTGGCCGACAAGGAGAAGCGCCACAAGCTCCGCTCCGTGCTGGCCTCGGTCTGCTTGCGGACCGGCTCCAAGCCCCTCCTCGACCGGCTCTCGGAGGAAGACTGGTTCGTGGTCTCCAACGTGGTCGCCATCCTGGGGGAGATGGGGCGGCCCGACGACCTCGCGAAACTGCCGCCCCTGCTCAAGCACGGCCACCGCAAGGTCCGCGAGGCCGCAGTCCGCGTCCTGGTGAAGTCCGGGGGGCCGGACGCCCTCGAGGGGTTGGCCTCTTTCGTGGAGACCGCCTCCGACGAGGAAGGCTCCGAGGCCGAGGCGCTCTCCGCCCTCATCGCCCTCTCCCAGGCCAAACACCCCGGCCTCGACAAGCGCCTGATGGTCTCCTTCGGGCGGACCCAGGACTACGGCATCCAGGTCGGCATCGCCTCGGCCCTGGGCCGCATCGCGGAATCCCCGGAAGTGATCCCCTTCCTCGTGGAAAAAGCCCGGCGGAGCTGGTATCAGATACTCACGGGCAGCAACCAGGAACTGCACGAGGCGGCCATGCAGTCGCTCGAGCGCCTGCGCAAGGACGGGAAGGCCTGATGAAGAAGGAACTCCCGATGAAGCTCTCAATAAAACGGCACAGGCCCCCCGAAGGAAGCACCCCCCCGCGGGGGGGGCGCTGACATATGGCCCGCCGGGTCCGGAAGTCTCGGGCGGACAACAAGCGCTGGGACAACATGGTCTCGGCCCTGCGCACGATGAATTTCGCCTTCAACAACGTGCGGCTCTACCCGCCCACGCACGCCGAGGTTACTTCCGTCGTGGACAAGCTCCACGAGACGCTCACCCCCATCCTCGAGGAGCAGGAGGACATGGGCTTCGGGTTCATGGACCAGCTCCTTTATATCGAGGGAGCCGTCTCTCTCGAGGAGACGGCCTCCAACCAGATGCTCGTCGACCGGTTCTCTAAATGCCGCGTGGAATACCTGATGTTCATGAAGGGCCTTGCCAAGGACGACCTCCTCACCTTCTTCCAGATCCTCAACGCGGAAGCCACCAAGCCCACCACCGAGCACCACGCCGAGCTCCTGGAGAACAAGGGGGTCAAGACCATCCACATCGTGGAGGCGGACGTCGACGACGTGCGCAGCAAGTCCAAGGTGGCCAAGAAGAAGACTCTCTTCGACTGGTACGGAAAGGCCGCGGCCGCGCTCAAGACCGTCGAAGAGGGCTACCGGGGGGGCTGGCCCGTGGACCTCAAGCCCCTGCACCGCGTCATCGACGAGATGATGGCCACCATCCGCAACAAAGGCTTCGACCCGTTCCTGCTCCTACCCCTCCTCGGTCGGGACATGGACCCCCATCACACCCATGCCGTCAACGTCTCCCTGCTCTGCTGCGCCCTGGGGGACCTCTACGGGCTCAATTCCGGCCAGATCAACACGCTCTGCCTCTGCGCCATGCTCCATGACATGGGGCGGCTGGTGATCCCCATCGAGTGGACTCAGGACAAGGAGCCCCTGAGCGCCGAGTACCGCTCCGTGGCCCGCCAGCACGGTGATTGGGGCTTCCTGCTCCTCAACAAGACCTCGGACCTGCCCCTCAACGTCCCTCTGCTGGCCGCCATGCACCATGAAAACCATGGGGGAACCGGGGAAGGAGAATACAAGCCGGACGTCTTCCACCGCATCCTGTCCCTCGCCGACGCCTACGACCTTTCCATGGTCTCGGACAGATACTACTGGAGGAAGCATAGGCAGGACAGGATGCTGGCCAAGCTCCTCAACTCCCGGGGCGTCGGCCGCGATCCCATCTTGCTCAAGCTCCTGAGCCTTTGCGTCGGCCTCTATCCGGTGGGGAGCCAGGTCCAGCTCGAGGATGGGCGCAAGGGGATCGTCGTCCGGCCCAACCTCGGGCACCCTCTGAGGCCGAAGCTCTTCCTATACGAGGAGAGCGTCCCTCTCCCGGAGGATCTCCCGCCCGGCGAGGAGCCGCCCCCGGTGATCCTGGACACCTCCGAGATCGCCGAGAACGGCCTTAGTTTTAAGACCACCATAGCCCGACTCTTAGCGCCCCACCCGCAAACCCGCGAACTCCTGGACAAAAAGAAGGAATACCTCCTAAGTTACGGCCTATAATCAGCAGGGGAGGGGGCCCCGAAAGGCCCCCTCCCCTGCTTGTTGGTCCGTGTATTTCTAGGACTCTACCTTGCCTGTGAACGTTTCTAAGAACCTTCCCTCTCGGGCGAGTTCCTTCAACATCTTAGCCAGGTCCGTCAGGGAGACGATGCCCACGATGCGCCCGTTCTCCGTGATGGGAAGGTGCCGGAAATGACCCAGCGCCAGGCAGTCGAACACCTTTTCCAGGGGCTCGGCCGCATCGAGGGTGACGAGCTTCTTGGACATGACCTCCGAGACACGGGTTTGGGCCGGGTCGAGCCCGTCGGCCACCACCCGGCGGGCGATGTCGCGCTCGGTGAAGATGCCCTCCGGCGCGGACGCGTCTCCGACCAAGAGCGAGCCGATCTTGGCCTTCTTCATGGCCTTGGCCGCCTCCAGCACGGTGGACTGGGGGGAGACGGTCTGCACCGTCTTCTTCAGGACGTTCGCCGTGTGTCCCATGGGGCCTCCTAGGCGGGGGTCTCCTACTTCGCGGTCTCCACGACGTAAGCCACGGCCAGCTTCGCGAACTTGGCCGCGTGCTTGGCGTGTCCTCCGGACTGGGAGAGCGTGTCCTTCGGGGTATGGATGTGCGGGCTCTCCTCGCCCATCTTGGCCTCGAAGGGGAAGGAGGCGGCGAAGCCGCTGGAACTCCAGGAGGCGTGGTCGGAGCAGGCGTAGCCGCACTTGGTCTGACTCCATTTGACGCCGGAGAGATAGCGGTCGATGAGCTTGCCCAGGAAGGCGTTCTGGGCGGCGTCGGTGTGGTCGGCGATCAGGTAGATGTCCTCCGAGGAGCCCTGGTAATTGGTCATGTCGAGTTGGAGCACTCCGACCACGCCGCGCCCTTTAAAGGAGGCCGCGATCTCCTTGGAGCCGCGCAGACCCACCTCCTCGGCGGCGTAGGCCATGACTTTCACGGTCCGCCCGGGGCGGTAGCCGGAGGCGGCGATCACCCGCAGGACCTCGGTGAGCGACGCGATGCCCGAGGCGTCGTCGTCTGCGCCCGGAGCGGTCGCATCCGAGCCGGACCAGCCGGAGATGGAATCCTCATGGCCGCCCAGGACCACGATCTCCTCGGGGTTCTTGGAGCCTTGGAGCGTCAATATCACGGAGGGCTGGGCCCAGGCATGGCTGAAGAGCTCCACGGAGACGTCGGAGCGGCCCGGGAAGAGGCCCTTCCACTGGTCCGCGATGGAGCGCGCCGAAGCGGCCCCAGTGTCGGATTTGTAGTAGCGGTTCTTATAGGCGGAGAGCCGCTCGATGACCCCGCGCACGCCTTCCTCCTGCACCGCCGCGACCATGGGCTCCACGAGGGCGGATTGGTCCACCGAGTATTTTCCCGGGGCCGAAGCGCCCTCGGGCGCGGAGAGCGCGGCCAGGGCCTTCTCGCGCGAGTCGAAGGCGAAAAAGCCGCCGCATTTGCCGAAGCGCTTGTGCATGAGGTCGGTGAGCTCGCCGATCTCCGACTCCTTGGTCTGATAGAGGGAGGCCACCGGATTGGCGGCCAGGGCCACTCTCCGGTCAAAGCCGAAGGAGGAGCCCAGGGCGGCCGCATCCTGCTTGGAGACTACGATCCAGAGGTCGGAGTCGGCCTGCGGGACTCCCTCCTGTTTAGGCGATATGGACTTGACGCCGGAGCTCTCGCGCGCCTGCTCTAGGACCGGCTGAACGCGCACGCCCTGGTCGAAATCCGGCTCAACGGCCGGAAGGGAAGGAACGAACGCCAGCAACGCTATCGCGGCAAGGATATATCGGGCCACCACCCACCCCCTTTGCGTCCCCTCATTATCGCACGGCTACCCAATGAAATCAAGCCTGTTTCTAGACCCGCATTCGCGGGACTTTCGCGGAAAATGCGGAACGCATTTGCCGCGAAATCCCAAGATCACAACGGAAGCTTGGCGGGGACCAACCCCGCGTACGGGAAGAACGCGCGGGTCACGGCGGAGATCACGGGGGGGACCACGGTCCGCTCCAGGCGCTCCTCGATGCGCGCCACCTCGCGCCGGAGCTCGGCGATGTCGGTCTCGGGCTCGGCGGCGAGCTTCTCGGCCTGTTCGCGCAGGGCCTTGGCGCGGGCGGCATACTGCTCTGAGCCCAGCCGGAGCTGGACCTCGCCGCGCACGCGCTCCACTTCGATGTGTTCGGGGTCCACGTCGAGGAGAGCGTCGCCCTCCGCTCCGGCGAGCGCGCCCAGTTCGGCGATGGCCGCGTCCAGGGCCGCTGAGCCGCTCTGGTTGCGTATGCGGGAGTCCACATAATTACCGTCTCGACCGCGAACGGTTTCAAGGAATGCCTCCCTCACCCCGCCGTTGAAGGCCCCGAGGATGCGGCCTCGGGCGTCTTCTAAGTCTTCCTTGGCGTAGCGGATGGAACGCAGCAGGGCGCCCGCGCCGAAATGGATGTTCTCCGTGTCCGTGACGGGATTCTTCTCGTGCTCGAGCTCGCCCGGGAGCAGGGGGGAGTCGTTGGTCACTTCGCGGGGATACTGGCTCGGGTCGTGGAAGCGCCGCACCGGGTCCGGCAGCATCTCTAAGATGTCGAGGAAATGCACCAGTTTGCCCATGGACCCGCGGCGGACCGTGGCCCCGCCGTCGGAGCGCCGCATGTAGACCCTGCCGATGTAGCCTTCCTGGTTGGGGTCGCGGCCCGTGATGAGCTCGATGGGGGTTTTCACGATGCCCCGGGGCGTCTCCAGGATGATGTTGGCCCAGTTGCCGGGCATGTAGGCCCAGCGCTTGTTCGCGGCCAACTCATCGGCAGCCTCCTCCATTCTGTCCTGGAGCAAGACCCTTCCCAACAGCACCGGAAGCCTGGTCTCCGGGTCGATGTAGCGCTTGAGGCGCATCGTGGGCGAGATCCTCAGGCGCTCCTGCGTCCACACCCGGCCTTCCACGTCCTCGATCCACCAGCCCGCCGCCGCCTTCTCGAGCTCCCTGCGGGAGTCGAACACTTTCGCCAGCCGCCCCTCGCCGTCGAGCTCCAGGGCCCAAATCTCGCCGCCGACCCAGCGGTCGGCGGCGCCGGTGAAGTTCCGTTTAAAAGAGCCCAACCGCACCGAGGCGAGCAGGCCCTTGGAGGTCAGGCCCAGCTCCAGGTCGGAAGCCTTGTGCAGGCTCCAGCCGCCGCGCGAGGATTCCTCGGAGGGCTTCTCTTTCGCGCTCTTCAGTTCCTTCTCGTCCATGTAGACGGCGGCGATGCGGCCGTCCTTGTCGAGAGCGAAGGCGTAGGCCTCGAGCTTCATATTGATCCAGCCGAGCCTCTCGGAGAGCCGCGCCTTGAGCTCGGCCTCCGCGGCCAGGGCCTTGAGGCCCTGCGTCCCGGTGTTGATCCTATAGAAGCCCTTATCGCCGGTGCGCGTGAGCGATTCAAGACTCCCGTAGCGCCCGGCCGGGACGTCTCCATTGGGGCGCAGGAGCATGACCAAGTCCTTGGGAGTCATGGTCTGCGCGGTGAGGGGGTGCACGGCGCGATGCAGACCTGAGGAATCCGGCTGGGCGGAGAAATAGAGGACTCGGCCCTCCGCCTCGATACGGCGCAGCTCCGGAAGGTCCATGCCGCGCAGGGGCATCCCATCGGAGCCCATCAAGAGGAAGGGCGAGCGCTTGAGGAACTCGGCGGAGGCGCGGGCGGCTTCGGCTTCGGCCAGGCGCTTGCGCGCGGCCTCGAGGTCCTCGGTCTCGGCGTCGCGCCCGCCGAGGACTTCCTGAGCCTTGGCCTTGCGCAGTTCCTCGATGCCCCAGACGCTCTTGCCCTCCTGGGCCGCGGCCGCGGGCAGGAGCCACTGGCGGCCGTCGGGTGAGTTCACCAGGCGATAGGTGCGCTTGTAGTCGGAGAAGTCCTCCCGGGTGATCCATTCGGTGACCCCGTCGCCGTCGAGCACGGCGTAGACGGCGGGCAGGACGCGCGGGTCCTTGAGCCAGCGCTCGCGCAGGTCCTTGAGATAGGCCAGGCGCTGGCTGGAGAGGTCGACCTCCATGGGAGCGGCGCGCTTGAGGCGGAGGCTCCCGAGCCGGGCGCGCTCCACGTCGATCAACGCCTCGGCCGCCAGCATCCCGCGGCCGTAGCGCAGGAGGGCCCGCCGCCGTTCGACGCTCGTGGAGAGGGAGAAGAGGTCGTTGAGGGAGCGGGCCGCGTTGGGGTCCTTGCGGAAGGTGTCTGAGGCGTAGACCTTGAGCACCCCTTCGTCGAAGGCGATCAGGGCCTTGAGGTAGGCGTCGAGAGCCGCGTCCTTGAGGATGAAGGACTCGGGGCCGTTCTTGCCGTCGAGGTAGCTCTCCATGAGGATCATGCGCATGTCGTCGACCCGCTCCTGGAGCCGGCCGAGCCCGCGGTACGCCGCGTCCGCGCGCTTGGAGCGGCCGGCGGAGCGCCAGTACCCGTCGCGCATCCTCTCGAGCAGATAGTCGTCCGAGTCGGCCGCGGAGGAGGCCTTGCCGGCCTGCCCCTCGACGTCGCCCATCAGAAAGGCGAAAAGGGCTTTCCGGGCCGGATTTCCCGCGTTCTCCTTGGCCTCGACGGAGTCGAGGATGGCCCCGAGAGCGGCCTCGATCTGCCGCCTGCGGCCTTCCACGTCGGCCTTCTTAAGGAGCTCCAGCCTCTGCTGGGGGGAGAAGGCCTCGTGATGGCGCACCGCGTCGGCGTCCTGGCGCAGGCCGCGGTAGAGCTCGGCCAAGCGGGCGAGGTCCACGCGCTGGGGATCGGCCAGGAGGCCGGTGCCGTCGAAGAGGCGGTCGAGGCGGCCCGCGAAAGCCGGGTCCGCCATCCGCTCGGAGAGATAGCGCAGGAGCTCGCCGCGCTCATCGCGGGCGAAGAGAGGGGAGCGCTCCTGCCCCGGGGCGGGGACCTTCGCCTCGAAGGAACGGGCCGGGTAGCCCAAGGCCTTGAGCTCGGTCACCAATTGGATGAAGTCCATGCGCAGAGAGCTCATGGCCAGGACCATATCCTTCCAGGCGTCCGCGCTCTCGCGCCGGGCCGCGAGCAGGGCCTTGGCGCCGCTCATGCCGTTCTGGAACTGGATGCTCAGGCCTTGGAGGACGCGGCGGGAACTGCCCAGGCGCTCCTGCTGGGCCGCCAGGAGCTTGGTCTTGTCCGCCACCGAGGCCATGAGGGAGTGCAGGCGCAGGGACAATCCCCGGGTCCTGTCCTGGGACTCGAGCTCCCGAAACAGCGCCTCATCAAGGATGCCTTCCAGGCTGCGGCGCACGCGCTCGGGGTCCGGAGCCTCGAGGAACACCCCGCCGGTCCAGTTGCCCCGGAAGATGCCGAAGGCGCCGACCGGAGTGAATCCCTTGTAGCTCATCTTCTCGGCGATGACGTTGGCTTTGAGTTGGACCAGGGCGTCGGCGGCCTTGGCCCACTCCTCGGGGAGACCCCGCTCGAAGAGGAGTTCGCGCATGGCCTCCACTCCTTGGCGGCCGATGCCGGCCGAGTACTCCGCGGCCGCGGCCTCCGGGTCGGCCGTCTCGTCGGCGGGCACGATGGCCAGGAGCTTCTGCAGGGAGAAATCAGCGACCCCCAGGTGCGCGGCCGCCTCGGAGAGGTCCTTGCGAACCTCGGTCTCCAGCTCGGCGAGGAAGTCCGCGTCCTTGGAGTTCTTGCGCGCCCAGAGCAGGAGGTTGGCGTTCATGCGCAGGCGGGCGGCGAGCATGCCCGACTCGGCGCGGGCCCGGCTCAAGGTGACTTTCTGGATCTGATCGGCTTTCTCCTGCTGGAGCGCGGCCAGGGCGAGGAGCGCCTCGGGCGGAGTGGTCCGGCTGTTGAGCCTCACCTCGACCCAGCCCTCGGTGAAGGCGCGGCCGATGGGGTCCTTGCCCAGGGAGGTGCGCAGGTCGTACCAGCGGAAGAAGCCCTTGGCGATGGGCTCGGTGCCCTCTCCCTCGGGAGTGCCCGCGGCCCCCAGGCCGGAGACGGGGGTCTCTTCCTGGAAGGCCGCGGCCAGGCGGCTTTCCAGTTCGGAGTATGACTCCGGCAGGGAAGCGGAGCTCCCCTGCCCGGCGTCCGTTTCTTGGGCTCCGTAGAACTCCGCTTGAGCCTTTAGATCGTAAAGCCTGCGCCGGAGCGCCGCGGCGGCCAGGCGGCTGCGCCCGTCCAGCTTGCCCTCGAGTTCCTGGAGGCCGCGCGCGGTGCGCGCAAGCTCGAAACGGATGCGCGCGCGCAGGGCGGGCAGGGAGCGCTCGAAGGCCCTCAGCTCGCTCTCCGATTCCAGGGTCTGGTGGCGGGCCATGGCCATGAGCTCCGGAGAGGGGTCTCCGTTGCCCGAGAGCGCGTCGATGAGGCGGCCCAAGGAGCGGCCGATGAGGGAGATGGGCTCTGCGCGCAGGTCCTGGAGCTTGAGGTTCTTGTCCACGATGGTCTCGACCGCGCGCGCGGTCTCCACCCGGCTCTTGAGCACCGAGAGGCGGGAATCGAGGGGGGAGTCCTGGGTGAAGCGGGCCTTGAGCTGCTCGAGAGCCCGTTCCATGGCGAGCTCGTCCATGATCAGATGGTCGCCGGGCCTGCCGAGGAGGTGGTTGAGGAGGGACAAGGTCTGCCCCTGCTCCCCCTTGAGCCCCGCGAACTGGGCCTCGGCCGCGGCCAGTTGCCCCAGCGCCCCCGCGCCCCCGCACCAGCCCCCCCACCCCACAACCCAAGGGGCGCAGTACTGCGTCGCTCCCGCGCCGCCGGCTTGCGCGGCGCGGCGCAGG
>CAYHRV010000058.1:0-4098 GCA_964359165.1 uncultured Elusimicrobia bacterium | reverse complement strand
CGGCGCAGTTCGGGGAGTATCTCGCCTTCGTAGATCGCGAGAGCCTCCTTGGCCGAGCGATACCCGTTGTAGGCGGTGAAGAACTGCATGGCGAGCTGGGATTGGAGGTTGCGGCTGAGCCCCGCGTACATCGCGCTCTCGCCGGTGCGCCGGCTGGTCTCGAGCTCCTTGAGCTCCTCGGGCTTGATGCGCACGGAGACGATGGGGAAGAGCCCGAGCCCGGTGATGCCGAAGGCCGGTATCCACGCCACCCCGGCCGCGGTGAGGTTGACGCCGAGGTTGAGGTCCACGGTGACCTTCTCGATACGCCGGGAGGCCGCGTCGATGAGCTCCTGGGCGGCTTCGGAGCGCAACGCCACGGACTCGAGGGAATCGCTGTTCATCTCGACGGCATTGAGGGCCGAATCCAGGTCGTCGATGCGCCCGCCCACCCGAGGCCGGCCGTAGCCGGGCTCCGAGGCGACGGGCCCCGCCCCGGCTTCCTTGAGGTCCATCACCGTCCAGGCGGTCTTGAGCGAGGCCCGGGCCCGCGCCTCGAGCAGGCTGGAGACGGCCCAATACCAGCGGCGGAAGGACTCGCGCAATTCCGCCGCGGGAACGAGGGTGTTGCGGTAGCCGCGCATGGCGTCGGCCAGGGCGTCGGCCGCCCGGGGGGCTTCCTTCTTCAAGAGGTCGATCTGCGCGTCGTAGGCCAGGGTCTGCTGGTATTCCTGCTCGGCCTTGAGGCGGTAGCCGGAGTAGGCGGCGAGCATGTCGGAGAGGGTGGCCCGGGCCTCGAAGCGGAGGGCTTTGTCCTGGAGCGAGCTGTTGGGGTCGTAGACCGGCAGGCGCACCGAGATCCCGGCGCCGATGACCTGGTTGGCCAGGATGTCGTGGAACTGGACCCCGAAGCTGAAGGTGAAGCGCTCGACCCAGGGGATCCAGTCGAGCACGTTGAAGCCGGGGTCGGCTCGGTCGAGGACCTCGGGGTCCATGCGGCGCAGGATCTCGCTCAAGCGTTCGGGGCGGCTGAGGAGCTTGCCGATGGCCGTCATCAGGTAGTCCATGTCCTGGGGGTTGGCCTCCGCGAAGGGGGGGACGGAATCCGGAGGCCGGCCGGTGAGCTGGTTGTAGCGCAGGCCGGCCTGGCGGTAGGCGGCCGCGGCCTCCAGGGCGATGGTCACGCCTTCCTTGGCCATGGTCTCATCCTGGGCGTTCTGCGCGATGTAGAGCGCGAGGTCCCGCCGCCAGCGCGCCTCCAGCATCTCGACGACGGTCAGCTCCCAGAGCTTGGCCAGGTCGAGGAGCCGGGTCTGGAGGGAGAGTCCGGAGGAGAAGAGGGAGGCGGTCTTGCTCTCGATGAGGGCTTTCTGGGTCTTGCTGAGGGAAAGCTCGGTGTTCGTGCCGACTTGGAAGCCGCCGCCGACCGCCCGGTCCGCGGTATCGGTCCCCACCGGGTTGGTCACGAAGCCGACCATACCCCGCAGGCGCGTGTTGTCGAGGAAGGCGCCGGCCTTGCGCAGTTCCCCGATGTCGCGCGAGAGGCGGCCGATCTCCAGGGAGAGCATCTTCTTGCCGGTATCGGACTCGAAGACGCGCTGGAGCTCGGCCAAAAGCGGGCTGTCCGGGGAGTCCCGCTTGAAGAAAGCGTCGAGGTTCTCGTTGAAGGGCTTGAGCGCTTCTCCCCCGAGAAGGGCTTGCGCGGTGTTGCCCACCACCGAGCGCCAGAGCTCGCCTAGGGTGAAGACGGTGTCCGCGCCGATGGAGAGGCGGTTGTTGAGGCCGATGTAGGGGCTGCCCCAGGAGACGAAGGCCCCGGTATTGGGCCCGAGCTTCTTGCGCAGCTCGATGAGGTAGCTCTCCGCGTCCCCGATGATCTTGCCGCTGCCGGCGAGGACCACGCCCTGATTGGGGAGCTCGAAGCTGACCCGGGCCGTGCCGGTGTTGTATTTCTCGCCCAACTCTCCGGTGCCGGAGACCTGGGTGTTCACCGGGACCCCGCCCACCTGGAACTCGAAGCCCTTGACCACCGTGGCTCCCAGGGACTTCTGGGAGATGTCGTCGGTGCCGTTGAGCTGGGAGAGGAAGAAGTCCACGGTGAAGTTGTTCGCGGTCTCCAATGCCTTCTGCAGGTCGACCTGCACGCCGACCTTCTCGCGCCGGAGTTCCTTCTTCTCGCCGCGGGCGTCGATGATGAAGTCCTGGTTGAGGGAGGGGTCGTACTGGGTGAAATCCAGATTGACCTTCTGCAGGAAGCTTCGCGGGTCCTTGGCGAAGAGGAGGGTCTGCTCCGCGTTGAGCTTCATGATCTGGTTGAATTTCACCGACGCCTTGAGGTTGCCGCCGTAATAGTAGGGCTTCTTGGGGTCGGAAGCGCCGATGTCCGAGAGCGCCATGTCGCCGAAGCCCGTGGCGCCGAAATAGAGCCGGTCGCCGGCGAGCATGAGGGCGAAATCGTCGAAGACCATCATGCGCGATTCCTGGGCCTGGGAGACCGGGGTCATGTCGCGCGGGATGTCCTGGATCTGGCGGTGGAAGGTGACGTCGAGGTAGTTGACCCAGTTTTTCCCCTGCAGGGATTCGACCTGCACGGTGATGCCCTGGTCCCCGAAGGGGGCGTTGCCCGGGGAGGGGGGGCTGGCGAAGCGGTGGCCGATGAGGCTCACGTTGTTGTCGCCCAGGCGCAGGACGTTGCCCAGGGTCACCTGACTCGAGGATTCTAGGCCGTGGGGGGTGGAGAACTCGGTGCTGTAGACCAGATAGAAGCCGTTGGGGTCGTCGCCCACCTCCAGCATCTTCGAGTTGGGCAGGAGCTGGGCCAGGGCCATGGGGTTCTTGAGGAGCTCCTCGCGCAGGCGGACGATGTCCCGGGAGGAGGAGGCCGGGTCGAAGGAGGAGAACATCTCGCCCAGGAACGCGGCGAAGCCCGATTTCTTGAGGATGAGGGTCTGGGGGGCCTTGGCGCCGGCGGCCAGCCAGCCCGGCTGCTCCAGGCCCAGGTCCGCGACGCGCGCGGCGACGGAGGGATTGAGGTCATCGAGGCGCACGCCCTTGAGGGACTCACGCAGGACGGCCTGCTCCTTCTCCAGCGTCGAGAGGGTCGTGCGCAGGGCCTCATCGGACCCATCGAATTTTCCGCGGGAGCGGTGGTACTCCACGTTAGACTCCAGGACCGAGCGGGTCTTGTCTTGGAGCGTGGAGAGGTTCTGCGCGATGCGGTTGAGCGCGCTCTCATGCGGGTCGTTGAGCTGCTTGAGCCAGCCGGCGACGGTCTCTCTCTGCTTGGCGAGGTCGTCGGCGGTCTTCTGCAGGGAGGCCATGTAGGTCTGGGCGGCCTTGTACTCCGCGTCGAGGGCCTCGCCGCTCTTGGAGTAGATGGTCTCCAGGCCCCCGTAATAGGTCTTCATGGCGTCGATGTTCTCAGTGGAGCCCTTGCTCCACTCCACCTTCTGCTTATAGACCGCCGCGCCCTCGACGGCGAGCTCGCGGAGCTTGGCGTAGACGCGGGATTTGCGCGCCATCACCGCCTCCCCGGATTCCGAGCCGGGGGAGGAGACGAAGGCCACGTCCGCGTCCAGGTCCGCGAAGGCCAGGTCGAGGATGGAGGCGGCCTTAGCCAGGAACTTCTCGAAGAAGGGGACCTGCTGTTCGAGGCCTTCCTGGGATGCCGTGGCCATGCGCTTGGTGAAGAGGTAGCGCGCCAGGGCTTCGGTGTAGGAACCGGAGCCCGCGCTCATCGAGGTCGGCACCAGGCGCTTGATGGCGTCGAGCGCCAAGAGGCCAGTCAGCTGAGCGGCGGAGGGGCGCACCGGGGGCTGTTCGTCGTCGCCGAGCCGAAGGTCGTGCGGGACTTGCTCTGGGCGGCGGAGTTCGTCATCGACGATCTCGACGCCGGAATGCGCGACGCGCTCGAGGCCGCAGCGGGACCGTTTGACGCCCGCGTGGTGTCGTCACCCTGGCCCACTGCGAGGCTCTCGATTCTGCCGGGCGCCGTGTTTCACCCGGCGGATGCGGCCGAGCCCATCCGCAAGGTGCTGGCGGAAGCTCAGCGAGGCGCGATGGCGCGAGACGACGTGCTCGACGCGCTCTTGCGCATGGAGCGGAGCCTGCGATCGCTGT
>CAYHRV010000057.1:0-15577 GCA_964359165.1 uncultured Elusimicrobia bacterium | reverse complement strand
GAAAGGTGCCTCATCGCCTCCTCATAGGAGATGATGCGGGCGCCTCGCAGCACGGCCAGGGAGCGGTAGACTAAGTCCTCCATGCGCAGCTTCTGGGAGCCCTCGGTCAGGTCGCGGCGGGCCTGCGACTCCCTGGCTATGAGCCCCCCGACCACCTTGGAGACCGTCTCCACGATCGCGCCTTCGGGCGGGCCGAGGGCCGTGGAGTTGGAGACCTGATAGAAATCGCCCATGACCTTCGAGCCCTCCCCGTAGATGCCCCGGGTCGCCACGCCCAGCTTCGAGAGACCCTGGAGGATGCGCTCGATCTGGCCGGTGAGCGAGAGGCCGGGCAGATGGACCAGGCAGGAGGCCCTGAGCCCGGTGCCGGTGTTGGTGGGGCAGGCCGTCAGGTAGCCCCACTCCCGGTGGAAGGCGAAGTCCAGCAGGGAGGAGAGCTCGTCGTCTAAGGCTCCGACCCGGCCGAGCAGGTCTTCCAGGCAGAGCCCGGAATCGACCCCCTGCAGGCGCAGATGATCCTCCTCGTTGGCCATGAGGCTCAGCGCCTCCCGCTCCCCGACGCTCACCCCGCGGTGCTTGGGCTCGGCCGCGAGCAGAGTGCTGATCAGGCGCCTTTCCACGAGGAAGAGCCGGTCGAGCTCGTCGACCTCGTCGAGGAGCACGCGGGCCGCCTTGGCCAGGGCCTTGGTCTTCTGGGCGGCGTCGAAGATCTCCCGGAGCACGGCGGCAAGGGCCTTGGAAGAGGCCCGGTTGGGGAAAGGATGGCCCCGCAGGTTCCGGGCTAGGCGGATACGCGAGGAGAGTACGATCTCATGATGGGGGCCGGAGGGCACGGCCCAGCCCATCTTAAAGCGCAGCATGTTGGCCAACTGCACTCAGCCCTCCAGCGACTTGAGGCGGTCGCGCAGGCGCGCGGCCTCCTCGAAGCGCTCGGCCTTCACCGCGGCTCGAAGCAGTTCCTTGAGCCGGGTCGAGTCCTCGAGACGGCGCTGAGACTCCGCCGGGGAGGCGCGCGGGGTCTTTCCCAGATGGCGTTGGGCCCCATGGATGCGGCGAAGCAGGCCGGCCAGGGGCCGCGCGAAGGCCTCATAACAGCCCGCGCAGCCGAGCCTCCCGGTCTTGCGGAACTCGGTCCAGCGCGATCCGCAGGCCGGGCAAGCGGGCTGGGCGGCGGGCGCGTTCCGGGGGAGGGCGAGTTTGCCGAGGAGGCCGAAGAGGGGGGGAGGGGCGGCGGCGAGTTCCGCGGCCTCCGCGCAGGGGGCGCAGAGGCTCAACTGGGTGAGCTCTCCATCAATGACCTGCTGGAAGAATACGCCGACCGGGTTCTTTCCGCACCTTGTGCAGATCACCATTATCCCGGAAATCGGATAAATCGCATGTCGATTTATCCGATTTCCGGTCCTCTATACCTTCACTTCTTCGTAGATAGGGACTCCGGTCGAGTTGGCGTAGGCCCGAAACGCCTCGATGAGGCGCATGGTCAGCGGCCCGGGCTTCCCGTCGCCGATCTGGCGGCCGTCGATCTTGACCACGCCGATGATCTCCGCGCCCGTGCCCGTGACGAAGACTTCCTCGGAGCGGTAGAGCTCCAGCGGGGTGAACACGTCCTCGACGACCTGCAGGCCGAGCTTCTCGCGCGAGAGCTTCATGGCCACATTGCGGGTGATGCCCTCGAGTATCCCGGCCCAGACCGGAGGGGTGTAGAGCTTGCCGTCGCGGATGTAGAAGATGTTGTCGCCGGTGCACTCGGACACGTAGCCTTCCCGGTTGAGCAGGATGGCCTCGTCGCAGCCCGCGCGGGTGGCCTCGGAACGGGCGAGGATGTTGTTGAGGTAGTTCAAGGATTTGATGGAGGGGCTCAATTGGTCCGGTCCGAGGCGCCGCAGGTGGGAGATGAGCAGGGTGAGCCCCCGGTCATAGACCTCCTTGGAGTAGAGCGCGATCTTGTCGGCGATGATGATGATCGTGGCCTTGCGGCACTTGCGCATGTCCAGGCCGAGGTCCCCCACGCCGCGGGTGACCACGACGCGGATGTAAGCGTCCTTGAGGCCGTTGAGGCGGACGGTCTCCACGATGGCGGCCTCGAGCTTCTCGCGCGCGATGGGGATGTCCAGCAGTATGGCCTTGGCGGAGTTGAAGAGGCGTCCCAGGTGCTCGCGCAGGTGGAAGACGCGCCCGTTGTAGGCGCGGATCCCCTCGAAGACCCCGTCGCCGTAGAGGAGGCCGTGGTCGAAGACGGAGACTTTCGCATCGTCCTTCTCGTAATGCCGCCCGTCGATGTATATCTTCATGAGAGCCTCCCGTCCTTGAGTCTCGTCATCCGGGTGGCGAACCGGCTGACGTATTCGTTGTGGGTCGCCAGAACGATGCCCACGCCCGCCTCCACGGCCAACTGCCGCATCTTACCAAAAACCGCTTCGCCGTTCTCCCTGTCCAGGTTCCCGGTGGGCTCATCGGCGAGCACCACGGCCGGGTCGTTGACGAGGGCCCGGGCCAGGGCCGCCCGCTGGCGCTCCCCGCCGGAGACGTCGGAGGGGAACCGTCCGGCCAGGGAGGAGAGGCCGAGGCGCTCGAGGAGATTCCGTCCGCGGCTCTCCACGGCGGCCCAGGGCCGGGCGCCCTCGGGCCCCGGGATGAGCCCGGGCAGCATCACGTTCTCCAGCACGGTGAACTCGGGCAGGAGGGAGTCGAACTGGAAGACGAATCCCACGCCCCGGTTGCGCAGGGCGGCGCGGAGGTCGTCGGGCGCCGTGCGGGTCGGCCGCCCGTGGAACAGCACCTCCCCGCCGGTCGGCTCGTCCATGAGCCCGAGCAGATGCAGGAGGGTGGACTTGCCCGAGCCGCTGGGCCCGAGCACGGCAACGAACTCGCCGGGACGCAGGGCGAGGTCGATGCCGCGCAGGACCTCAACCGCCGGTCCCCCGGCCTGGGCGTAGGACTTGCGCAGCTCCCGGGCCTCCAGGACGAAATCAGCCATAGCGGATGGCCTCCACCGGGTCGGCCTTGGCCGCCCGCGCCGCGGGATAGAGGGCGGCGAGCAGGGAGAGGGCCATGCCGCAGACCGCGATTCCCGCCACATCCGTCCACTGCACCTGCACGGGCACGCGGGAGAGATAGTAGATGTCGGGCGGGAGCTCGACGAGAGGGTAGCGGTGGATGATCCAGCAGAGCGAGAGGCCGAGGAGGAGTCCGAGGCCGACGCCGAGGCCGCCGATGAGCAGGCCCACCCAGAGGAAGATCCGGCGTATCTGCGAGGCCGTGGCCCCCATGGCTTTGAGCAGGCCGATGTCGCGCAGTTTCTCGGAGCTCATCAGGATGAGGTTGGAGGCGATGTTGAAGGAGGCCACCAGGATGATCAAGGCGAGGATGAGGGACATGACGTGCTTCTCGAGCTTGAGCGCCGCGAAGAGCGTGCGGTTTATCTGCGAGAAGGAGCGGACCGTGGCGTCCATTCCGACCGTCCTTTGCAGCTCTCCCGCCACGCGCTCGGCCAGGGAAAGATCGTCCAGCCGTGCCTGGAGACCGGAGGCGCCTCCGGGGGTCTTGAGGAAGGAGGCCGCGTCCAGTATGTAGGCGTATGCCGTGGCGCTGTCATACTCGTAATATCCGGTACGCAACGTCCCCGCCACCCGGAACCGCTTGAGCGCGGGCAGGAGTCCCATGGGACTGCTCAGGCCCTGCGGGGAGACGAGGATGACCTCCTCGCCCAGCCAGACCCCCAGGTTCTTGGCGAGTTCTTCTCCGAGCACGATGCCGGGAGCCGCCGATTCGCGGCGGTTCCCGGCCTCGTTTCTTGGCGTTTTTTTTCCTTGAGGCGGTGGGCTGGGTCGTATTCCGCCCCAATCCCCCGCCGTCAGGCTCTTGGCGAGGTCGTTGACCTTAAACTCCAGGTCCGGGTCGATCCCCTTGAGCACGATGCCCATGGAGCGTCCCTGGGCCGTGATGACGGCTTGTCCCAGGACGAAGGGGGAGACCGCGGCCACCTCCGGCCTCCGGGCGAGGGCTTCGCGCAGGCGGGCGGCCCGG
Source organism: uncultured Elusimicrobia bacterium (assembly GCA_964359165.1). Lineage (GTDB taxonomy): Bacteria > Elusimicrobiota > Elusimicrobia > UBA1565 > UBA1565 > CAYHRV01. The sequence goes on along the minus strand of CAYHRV010000057.1, from coordinate 11,551 downwards.
GGTTCCTTCATCTCGGCGAAAAGCAGGAGATGCGCCTGCGCGCCGACGATCTTCTTTCGGATGTCGGACTGGAAGCCGTTCATCACGGAGAGCGTCGTCAGGAGGGCGGCGACTCCCACGGCGACGCCGAGCACCCCGATGGCCGTGGTGACGAGCGTGAAGAGCCCCTTGCGCTTGGTCCTGAGATAGCGGCGGGCGACGAACAATTCAAATTGCATGTCGGCGGCCCTCCCGCGGAGGGCTGCCTCCGTTCGGAGGGCTTAGGAGTCCGTCCGAGTAATATGTTCCGGTCTGCAACTTCGGCTTCTGGCCTGTGCCTGCGTCGTTCGTCGCTTACATAATTCGGTCATTATGCGCGCTCCTCCCTCCTTGGCTCGGCTCAGAATCCAAAGTTTCGCCATGGAACCTATTACTCGGACGGACTCCTATGCCGTTTCCCGTTTTAAGGTCGGGAAGAGTATCACTTCCCGGATAGAGGGCGTGGCCGTGAGCACCATGGCCAGCCGGTCGATGCCGAAGCCGATGCCGCCGGTGGGGGGCATCCCGCACTCCATGGCCTGCACGAAGTCCTCGTCGAGGAGCTCGGCCTCGTCGTGCCCGCCGGCCTTCTGGCGGGATTGCTCCTCGAAGCGCTCGCGCTGATCCAAGGGGTCGTTGAGCTCGGTGTAGGCGTTGGCCACCTCCTCGCTGCCGATGAAGCACTCGAAGCGCTCCACCAGGGAGGGGTCTCCCGGCACGCACTTGGCCAGGGGGGTGATCGCGGTCGGATATCTCATGACGAAGGTGGGCTCGACGAGGCCGGGGAGTATCTTCGCGTCGAAGATGCGCTCGAAGACCTTGGCGCTGGGCGTGTCCGGGCCGACCTCCACATGGAGCGCGCGGGCAAGGGAGAGGAGCCCTTCCCGGCGGAACCCCTTGCCCTCGAGAACGCCGTGGATGTCCTCCCCGCAGGCGTCCTTCCAGGCTTGGGGCAGGTCCAACCGGCGGAACGGGGGCGTAAGGCGCACGGTCTCGCCGCGGTAGGAGACCGATTCCACGCCCAGCGCGGCGCAGGCTTCGCCCACCACGGTCTCGAAGAGCTTGGCCATGCCGTTGAAATCCGTGTAGGCTTGGTAGGCCTCGAGCATGGTGAATTCGGGGTTGTGGCGGGTGTCGAGGCCCTCATTGCGGAAGATGCGGCCGATCTCGTAGACCTTCTCGAAGCCCCCGATGATCAGGCGCTTGAGATAGAGTTCGGTGGCGATGCGCAGGTAGAGGTCCGCGTCGAGCGCGTTGTGGTGGGTCTTGAAGGGGGTCGCGGTGGCTCCTCCCGCCTGATGGAGCAGGATGGGAGTCTCCACCTCCAGGAAGCCCAGGGCGTTGAAGGACTTGCGGATGGAGGCGATGAGCAGGGAGCGCGCCGTGAAGATGCGCCGCGCCTCCGGGTTGGAGACGAGGTCGAGATGGCGCTTGCGGTAGCGCAGGTCCGTGTCCTGTAGGCCGTGCCATTTCTCCGGCAGGGGGCGCAGGGCCTTGGCCAAGAGGGTCAGGGAGCGGACTTCCACGGTGCGCTCCTTGGTCTTGGTCAGGAACATCGGCCCTTCCACGCCGACGAAATCCCCGAGGTGCAGGTCCTTCTTGAAGAACTCGTAGGCCTCGGGGCCGAGGACGTCCTTCTTGAGGTAGAGCTGGAGCTTGGTCCCGCCGTCCTGGATGTGGGCGAAGGAGGCTTTCCCCATCTCGCGGATCTGGACCAGGCGCCCGGCCGCGCGCACGGGTTCCGTCTTGGCCCCTTCCGCCAGCCCTTCGGCCAGGCGCAGGGCGTCCTCGGCCGAGTGCGTCCGCTCCCAGCGGGGGGGGTAGAGGTCTATACCGCGAGCCCGCAGCTCGCGCGCCTTTTCGACTTTGAGCCCTATGATCTCGTTTTCCACTGGAAAAATCAGTTCTTGCGGCCGGAGAGTATCCCCAGGATCAATTCCCGGAGCATCTTGGGGTCGAAGGGCTTCTGGACGTAGGCGGCCACGTTGGGGGCCATCTCGAAGAGGTCCCGCATCTTCTGGCCTTTGGCCGTCAGGACCAGGATGGGGATCGAACGCGTCTTCTCCTCCTTTTGGAGGCGGCTGTTGAGCGTGTATCCGTCCATGACCGGCATCATGATGTCGAGGATGATGAGGTCCGGGTGCGGGGCCTCCAGCGAGGGGGGCTCGACGCCTAGGCGCTCCAGGGCGATCTGCCCGTTGCCCGCCTCGAGGATGCGGTGCCCGTCCTTCTCCAGGACGAAGCGCAGGAGGGTGACGATCTCCGGCTCGTCGTCGACGACCAGGATCGTGCCCATCATATGTCGCCCGAGGCAAAGCCGAGGGCCGTCGTTGGTCGTGCTTCGTTCATTTCTTTTTGGCCAGGATGGTCTTCACCGTCTCCCTCAGCGTCTTGGGGTCGAAGGGCTTCTCCACGTAGGAGGCCACGTTGGGGGAGGAGTCGAAGAGGTCCTTCATCTGCCCCTTGGCCGTCAGGATGATGATGGGGACGGGACGAGTCGCGGGGTTGTCGGCCAGCTTGCGGCTGGCCGTGTAGCCGTCCACCTGAGGCATCATCACGTCCAAGATCACGAGGTCCGGCTTGGGAGCGGCGGCGAACAGCATCTCCAGGGCCTCAGCCCCGTTGTAGGCCGTCGACACCGTGTGGCCGTCCTTTTCCAGCAGGAACTTGATGAGCGTGACCACGTCCCGCTCGTCGTCGACCACGAGTATGGAGGCCATCTCGTCGAGTCTACTAGATTGAATCCGACCAGTCAAACGACGGCCCGCGGCCGTCGTTCGACTGGTCCGTGGTTGCAGGGGCTGGGCGTTATGAGGACTTGGCTTCGAGCGCGTCGCGGCGCTTGCGGGGTGGAACCAGCAATTATAGAATGATGCCGAAGCATCCGGAAGAAAAAGGAGACCGACTCTTTATGGCCATCGAACGCACCCTCATCCTCGTCAAGCCCGATGGAGCCAAACGCAGGCTCACGGGACTCGCCATGGACCGCCTGGACTCGGCCGGCCTCTCGCTCATCGCCGCCAAGGTCGTGCCCGTGAGCGAGGAGCTCGCCCGCGAACATTATCGCGACCTGCGCGAGAAGCCGTTCTTCGAGAACCTCATCCGCTACATCCGCGGGGAGTTCCACGCCATCCCCAGGAGCCGCATCCTGGCCCTCGTCTATGAGGGAGAGGGGGCCGTGGCCCTCGCCCGCAAGGTCGCGGGCGCAACCAACCCGGAGATTGCCGAGGCGGGGACCATCCGCGGGAGCTTCGGCCGCGTCACCACCCAGGGCCAGTTCGAGAACGTGATCCACGCCTCGGGGAATCTTCAGGACGCGGAGCGCGAGGTCCGGTTGTGGTTCAAGCCGGAGGAGCTGGCCGGCGAATGAGCCGGCCCGTTCGGTTCCTCTTCTTTTCCCTTGGCTTTTTGGCGGCCCTCCTCCCGGCCGCCCGCGCGGCCGACAAGAAAGCGGCCGCCGAGGCCGCCAAGCTCACCGCAGGGAGCGCCGTCAAGGACGCGGCGCTTGCCGCGCCCGCCGCCAAAAAGCGCAAGATCCGCAATCTCCCGGGGGAGGAAGTGAGCCTCCAGACCCGCGACGGCTGGACCCTGACCGCCAATTACCGCCCGGCCGAGCCGGAGCGGCCCACCCTGCTCCTCCTCCACGACGTGGGCGCGCGCAGGCAGGACTGGCATCCGCTCGCGGCCGCCGCGCTCAAGCGCGGTTTCGGCTTCCTGGCCGTCGACTTCCGCGGCCATGGGCAGAGCCAGAACGCCCCGGAGGGCCAGCCGGCCCAGTGGAACAAGTTCAGCATGAGCAAGGGGAACAACGAGTGGGAGAACATGCGCGAGGACCTGGTCGCCGCGCTCGCCTTCCTCGAAGGCAAGGGGGTGGCGCCCGAGGACGTGGTCCTGGGCGGGGCGGACGTGGGTTCGAGCCTGGCGCTCAAGTACGCCGCGGTGCACAAGGAGATCCCCCTGGTCTTCCTGCTCTCGGCCGGGCTCAGCTACCGGGATGTGCTCACCGTCAACGCCATGCGCCAGTTCAAGGGCAGGCCCCTGCTCTTCGTCGTGGCCGATGACGACCGCGCCTCCGGCCTCTCGACCGGCCTCCTTTCGAGCATCGCGCGCCAGAACCTGGGCGAGGAGAATGTGACCATCCTCAAGGTCCCCATCCGCCACGGGACGAAGATCCTGGCGGCCGACAAGGAGATCTCCGGCAAGATCCTGGACTGGGTCGATGAGCCGGTGCGCGTGCTCGACGAGGTCGCGGTGTCTTCCGATGCCGCGGAGCCGGAGGCGCAAAGCCCTCTCGATAAGCCTTCCGAGCCGGATCTTCCGGCCGAGGACGAGCTGGACTCCCTCTACGGCAAGGAAAAGAAGAAGCCGGCCGACGACCTGGAATAGATGCGCGCCGCTTCCTACCGCAGGCTGCCCACCGAAGGACACAATCCGGCCTCCCGGGACATAGACACCCTCGACGCGCGGGGCATCCTGCGCGTCATCTGCCGCGAGGACGCGCGGGTCCCGGCCGCGGTGCGGGCGTGCAGCGCCGACATCGCCCGGGCCGTGGACGCGGCGGTCTCCTGCCTGCGCTCGGGAGGACGCCTCATCTTCGTCGGGGCCGGAACCAGCGGGAGGCTGGGAGTGCTGGAGGCGGCGGAGTGTCCGCCCACCTTCGGCATTCCTCCGGGGCTGGTCCGTGCGGTCATGGCCGGCGGGCGCAGCGCGGTCTTCCGCTCCAAGGAGGGCGCCGAGGACGACGCGCGGGAAGGGGGACGGCGACTGCGGGCCGCCGCCCGGCGCGGCGACATGGTCGTCGGGGTCGCGGCCAGCGGCATCACCCCCTTCGTCCGGGGGGCGCTCGCCTCGGCCCGGAGGCTGGGATGCCGCACCACCCTGGTCACCTCCAACGCCGGCGTCTCGGCCGCGCCCGCGCAGATCATCATCTCCCCCCGGGTGGGCCCCGAGGTGCTCAGCGGCTCCACGCGCCTTAAATCGGGCACCGCGGCCAAGCTGGTGCTCAACGCCCTGACCACGGCCGCGATGATCCGCTCGGGGAAGGCGTTCGGCCACTGGATGGTGGACCTCAAGCCCGTCTCGCTCAAGCTCAAGGCCCGCGCCGTGCGCATCGTTTGCGACCTGGGCCGGGTGAGTCCGGCGCGCGCCCGCGCCCTGCTCTTGCGGGCGCGGTGGGACGCGAAGACAGCCGTGCTCATGGCCCGCCTGGGAGCAGGACCCGCGCAGGCGCGGGCGCGACTGAAGGCGAGCGGAGGATTTTTAAGGAATGCCCTCGGCCTCCCGTGGGGAGGATGCTGACATGGGCATCTTAGGAAAGGTCGTGCTGGAGACGGTCGGCAGCGTGGCGCTCAAGGGGAATCCGTTGGGCGACCCGCGCCTGCGCGAGGTCCCAGTCTATCTTCCCCCGCAGTACTTCCGCAAGCCCCTGCGCCCTTTCCCCGTCCTCTACTACCTGCCGGGCTTCACCGGGACCGCGCGTTCGGCCTCGGCCGAGCATCCGTGGAAGGAGAACCCCATCGAGCGCCTCGACCGCCTCATCGCAAGCGGCAAGACCCCGCCGATGATCCTCGTCATCCCCGACTGCTTCACCCTCTACGGGGGGAGCCAATACATGGACTCCCCCGCCGTGGGCCTCTATGAGACCCACCTGATCCAAGAATTGGTCCCGTACCTGGACTCGCGCTATCGCACCGGGCAAAAAGGGGTGCTGGGCAAGTCGAGCGGAGGCTACGGGGCCCTGAGGCTCGCCATGCGCCATCCCGAGGTCTTCGCGCACGCGGCGTCCCACAGCGGGGACATGGGATTTGAGGCGAGCGTCCTCTTGGAGATACCCAAATGCGTGGACGCGCTCTCCCGCTGGGGAGGACGCGTGGACCGATTCCTGGCCGAGTTCAAGGCCGCGCGGGTCAAGGACGCTTTTCCCCACTCGCTGGTGAACATGGTCGCGATGTCCGCTTGCTACTCTCCCGACCCCAAGAGCCCTTGGGGCTTCGCCCTGCCCTTCGACCCTTGGACCGGAGAGCTGGACGCGCCGGTGTGGGAACGCTGGCTTGGCGAGGACCCGGTGTCCATGGCCCGCTCCCACGCCCCGGCCCTCAAGAAGCTAAAGACGCTCTATCTCGATTGCGGGGCCAAGGACGAATACGCCCTCCACCTGGGCGCCCGGCGTTTCTCCCGGACGCTCAAGGCCTTGGGCGTCCCCCACCGCTACGAGGAGCATCCCGGGGGGCATTTCGACACCGCCGCCCGGCTCGACGTCTCCTTCCCCCTGTTGGGCCGCGCCATGAAGGGCGGGTAGATGCTTTCCCTCGGCCTCATGTCCGGCACCTCCGCCGACGGGGTGAGCGTCGCCCTGGTCCGCGTGGAGGGAAGGTCCCTGCGCGTGCTCGCCGACGACACCTTCCCCTATCCGCGCGGCCTGCGCGAGCGCGTGCTCGGCGCGGGCGAGGCCCGCGCCGCGGAGCTGTGCTCCCTGAACTTCGAGCTGGGCAGGACCTTCGCGCGGGCCGCGAAGCGTTTCCTCCAGGGGCGCCGCCTCCGCGGGCGTCTTGAAGTCGCCGGTTCCCATGGCCAGACCGTGATCCATCTTCCCGAGGGACGAGCGCCCTCCACCCTGCAGTTGGGAGAGCCCGCCTTCCTCGCCGAGGAGCTGGGCGTCCCGGTCGTTTCGGATTTCCGGCCCCGCGACATGGCGGCGGGCGGGGAAGGGGCGCCTCTCATCCCGTTCTTCGATGAGTTCGTCTTCGGCGCGGGTCCCGCGCGCGTCCTGCAGAACATCGGGGGCATCGCCAACGCCTCCCTGGCCGGACGCGGCGTCGAGACCTTCGGTTTCGACACAGGACCCGGCAATTGCCTCATGGATCTGGCCGCGCGCAGGCTCAGCGGCGGGCGCCTGGCCTATGACCGGGGCGGGGCTTTGGCGCTGAGGGGCAGGCCCGATGAGGCTCGGGCCAGGGACTTGCTGAGACTGCCCTTCTTCTCCCGGCGCCCGCCAAAGAGCCTGGACCGTTCAAGCTTCGGCCCGGGTTTCCTCGCCCGGTATTTCCCCGCGCGAGGGAAGAGGCCGCGGGACCTGATGGCCACCGCGACCTATTTCACCGCCCTCTCCATCGCCGACGCCTATCGGCGCTTCGTCTTCCCCCGGGTCCGCGTCCGCGAAGCGGTGCTCAGCGGAGGGGGCAGCCTCAACCGCGCCCTGGTCTCGTATCTGCGCCGGCTCCTCCACCCCCTGCCGGTGCGGATCATCTCGGACTTCGGCATCGCGCCCCTGGCCAAGGAGCCCGCGGCCATGGCTCTCATGGCCGCCCTGGCCATCGAGGGGCGCGTCAACCACTGCCCCAAGGCCACCGGCGCGCGGGGACCCCGGGTGCTCGGAAAGATCACACCCGCCTAATAGCCGAAGATGTGGAAGGATTCCAGGAAGCGGCGGAACTCGGGGCGGAAGTCGTGGAGGTCTTCCTCCGAGACCGTGAGCTTGATGATGAAGTAATCGCTCTCGCTCACCGGCACGAAGGCGTAGAAGTGGTGGAGGGGGACCTCCATGGCCGGCAGGGTGTCGGCGGGGAAGAGCCGCCATTCGCGGACTTCGAAGACCTTCGAGGCCTTGCGGGACACTCTCCAGGACACCAAGGAGGTGCTCTCCCTTCGGGAAGCGGGGTCCTTCTCCCGGGCCCGCCGGAGCGTCTGCTCGATGGGCGCGTAGCCGGGAGTGTTCTTCTCGAAGTGATGGATGTGGTACGCGGGCCGGATCGGGCCGGCGGCTTTCGGCCCGAGCAGATGCGCGGATATCCCGCGCACGGATCGCTCCTCCCAGGTCGACCAGCCCCAGGCCCTGATCTCGCAGGAGAACGCGCGCGAGGGCGGGGAATAGCTCATCCAGGCCGGGGCGTCCGCGGCTCGGGCGGATCCAAGCAAGAGGGCGGCGGCAGCCAGGACCTGGATCATTGCTCGCTCCTGGCCGCCGATTCGGTCGCGAGCCAGGCCTCCCGCGCCGCGGGGGAGCCGGTCCGGACCGCGGGAGCCTCGGCCTTCGAGGCGGGAAGCGTCTTGCGAAAGGCGGAGGCGGCCTGTTCCTCCAGCACGCCCGCCGATTCCAGGGCGGTCAGTTCAAGAGCCGCCCGCTCGGCCTCCGAGGCATCCAGCTGAAGGAGGAGATCGATGCGGTCCTCGGGGCGCTCGATCCACTCGCCCAGGCCCGCGCGGAGCTCCCGGTCGAGTTCCGGCGACTTGCCCGTGTCCTTGGCGTAGGAGCGCAGGAAGCGGAAACGCGCGGCCTCGGAGCGCAGGCGCGTATGCAGGCCCGGTTCCCAGCCGCGCAGAATTCCATCGAGGTCGAGCAGGGCGACGAGCAGTTCGGATGCGAGTTGCTCCTGCGAAAGGCGCAGGCGCATGGAGCCGTCCTTGTAGATGCGGGTGAGCCCGCGGTCCGTCCGCTCCTCTTTCTCGGAGGGAGCTTCCCGCGGGAGCGCGTCCAAGCGCGGTGGGGGCATGGCGCGGTCGGAATAGTAGCGGGGGGAATCGGGCAGCCACGCCGCGGTCTTGGCGAGCAGATGGCGGCGTTCGACGAGGAGGGGGAGATCGTTGAGGGCGATCTGCCGCCGCGGCTCACCCGCATCCAGCAGGGCGTGTCGCGTGCGCGCGCCGCAGCGGGTGGAATCCAGGGTGATGTGCGGCAGTTGTCCGAGGACGACGCCCAGGGCGGTCCCGCGCTCGGGCTCGCGCGCGTGCAGGGACAAGAGGGCCAATAACGGCTTCACGTCCCGGCCATAGGGCGCGGTCTCCAAGAACGAGGCGAAGGCCTGGGAGTCCACGGCCACGGCTTGCGCGGGGATCACCGGGACAGCGGGCATCGCGGCGCTAGGGACCGCTGCGGGGGGCGCGGCTGAGGGTGGGGCCGGCACGGGCGCCGGTTCGCTCTGGACCGCGAGGGGGGCGGCGGCAGGCGCCGCCTGGGGGACCTGGACGGGCGGCGCCGGCGGCGCTTGGGGAGGTGCTTGCGGGTGCGCATCCCCGACTGCCGCGGACAGTTCCGCCTCATCGGGCAGAGGGGGCGGCTCATCCTTCATGGATGAAGGGGCCGCCGCCGGGGCGGCTTTCTGAGCCAAGCCGAGCGGCGTGAGCGGAAAGGGCGGAGGCAAAGGCGCCGCCGGCCCCCCCGCGAGTGGAGGACGACCGCGCTCCTGGGACGACGGCGCCGGAGCCGCCGTCCCTGTAGCGGTTGGGGCCGCGGCTTTGCCGCCCGTCAACGAAGGCATGTCCTGGAGTTCCCGCAGGGAGAAGTACTGCTTGAGCGTCTCGCGCGTGTCGCGCGTCCACACGCCCCAATTCTCGCGGCAGATGCGCCGCACCGAGGCCAAGTCCTCCGGGGAGAGCTTTTCGGAGGGTCCGTAGCGGTTGAGCACTAAATTGAGCTCCATGAGAGCCTTGAGCCGCACCTTGCTTCGCGCAGCCTCCAAGGCGAAGGTAATGTCCTCTTGTGAGAGCGGCTGGGTGGAGTCTTTATCGAACACGCGTCCCTGCTCGACCCGGTAGCCTCCGCGGGAGAGGAAGTACGCGTCCTCCTCGGTCAAAGCCGGCGGAGCGCAAGGGCGCTCCGCCCCTGGAGCGCAGTCGTTTTCCAATCGCGAAAGGGATGGTTCCTGAGCCAGCGCGGGCAGCGGGATCGGACCCGAGAGGAGGACGGCGGCGAGGGCTACCCCAAGCATGAGCGTATTATAGATATAATAGCCGCCTTCGATGACAGACCTCTCGTCCCAACTCGTCTTCCCCGGCTTCCGCATCGGCCGCGACGACCCCCGGGAGGCCGAAGGCCTCGTTGAGATGGGGGTAGGCGGCTTCTGCGTCTACTATGGGAAGGCCGCTCAGGTCGCGGCCCTCACGCGGCGCCTGCAGCGCAAGGCGCGCGTGCCCCTGCTCTTCTGCGCGGACTACGAGGATGGGATCGCCTCCCATGTGGAGGGAGGGACGGCTTTCCCATCCAACATGGCCTTGGGAGCTTCGGGGCGCGAGGACTTGGCCTTTCTGAAGGGGAGACTCACCGCCCTCGAGGCTCGAGCCTTGGGCGTGCGTTGGGTCTTCGCCCCGGTGCTCGACCTGGGGGGGCGGGCCGATAATCCCATCATCAGCATCCGTTCCTTCGGCGCGGACCCGGACTTGGTGTCCCGGATGGGAGCCGCGGCCATGCGGGGCTTGCGCGAGGGCGGAGCGCTCTCCTGCGCCAAGCATTTCCCCGGCCATGGGGAGACACGCCTCGACTCGCATCTGGCGCTCCCGAGGCTGGAGGCGGGACGGGGTGCCCTGCTCGGCAGGGAGATGGCCCCCTTCGCCGCCACCGCGCGCCTGGCCGATTCCGTAATGCTGGCCCATCTCCATGTCCCGGCGGTCGGGGATGAGCCCGGCCTGCCCTCTTCTCTCTCGCGGCGGGTGGTGGGTGGGCTCCTGCGCCGGAGGCTGGGCTACCGGGGGGTCGTGGCCACCGATGCCCTGGACATGCGCTCGGTCTCCAGGGGTTTCGACGAAGCCGAGGCCGCGCGCCTGGCCCTATTGGCGGGAGCGGACGTGCTCCTGGTCCCCGAGGACCCGGCTCTTCTGTGCGCGTCCCTTGCGCGCATGAGCGCGGGGGACGCGGAACTGCGGCGGAAAGTGCGCTCGGCTCTGGAGCGCGTGCGCCGTTTCAAGACCACCGGCGCGGGCTCCGGGACTGCGCGGCGCCCGAGAAGGGGTCTTGGGGTCCTGGGCTGCGCCCGGCACCGCAAAGCCGCGCGCGAGATGGCCGAGGCGTCGCTCACCTGGGTCCGGCCCCCGCGAGGGCGGCTTCCCTCGCGCGTGCGGTACTCGGAGATCGGTGGAAAAGGCCGGGCTTTCGTCGAGGAGCTTTCAAAACACGGGGTTTCGGTGTTGCCCTGGAGAAAAGGCGCCAAGGAGGCGGCCGTCGTCGCCTCCTTCCTCGGCCCTCGCGCCTACAGCGGCCGAGCACGCTACGAGCCCAAGCTCGCGCGCCGCGCGCGCGCGTTTCTGGCCGGAAAGGGGACTCTCGTTTCTTTCGGCAGTCCCTTCATATTCGACCAACTGCGCGGCTGGGAGTCCGGGCTCTGCGCCTTCTCGCCCTGCGAAGCCTCCCAGCGGGCCGCGGCGCGCGCCTTGGCCGGGATGCTGACCGTCACGGGCCGCATGCCCGTCCCTCTGGCGTGCATGTCCCGCGGACCGAGTCTTGCCCCATCCAGGAGGCGATATGGTTGAAACATGGTTCCCAGGCGCGACGAATCTCGCGATGCCCGACTTCCTCGTGGTCGGGGCATGCGTGGCCATGCTCTTCATCCTGGGCTTCTGGCTGGGCAAGGGGGAGGAGTCCACCTCCGACTTCTTCCTGGGCAGCCGGCGGATCCCGGTGTGGGCGGTGGTGCTCTCCTTCACCGCCACGGAGATCAGCGCCATGACCATCATCGGGGTCCCGGCCACGGGCTTCCGGGAGAACTGGCAGTACGCGCAGTTCTTCATCGGGTCCGCGGCCGCGCGCGTGGCCATCGCCTTCCTC
>CAYHRV010000056.1:3152-15652 GCA_964359165.1 uncultured Elusimicrobia bacterium | reverse complement strand
ACGCGGCGCAACAACTTTCGAATCAAGGATATTGAATAAAGACCATTGAGGCTGGCTCGGAGAGGCGGCAATGATAGCTGAAAACGAGGCGTGGCCGAGTTTCAGAGAAGGCTAACGTCGGCTCTATCGACGTTAAGCGCAGCGGCCGGAGCTAAACGCCCGGCGGACACAGATTTGCAGCGGCCGCGGCAGCGCCTTCCGCCGCCCCGGACCGCCTCGCCCAGCTCGAAAAGCGCGTCGAGGCCCTGGAAACGGCGGTCAAGACCCTCGAAGAACGCCTCACCCCTAAAACCTCCCTCTAAGGCTGGAACCCGATGCGGCGCGGCGCCTCCTTGAGAGGCGCCGTCAGCTCCCGGATGGCGTCGAACACGGATTTGAACTGGGCGTCATATCGTTCCTCCAAAGCGTCCACCCGCTTGGCCAGGTCCTTGTCGGCTGAAAGCATTCCTCTTAGAGTGAGGAATGCGCGCATGATCCAGATATTTGCCTGGATAGCGCGTTCGCTATTGAGGACGCTCGATAGCATGGCTACTCCCTGTTCGGTGAAAACCAACGGCAAGTATTTCCTGTGCTTGCCGCGGCCTTTTTCTAAGGTCGCAAAATGCGACCTTAGAGAGCCGAACTCGCTCGCGCTGAGATGGAACATGAAGTCCTCGGGGAAGCGCCGGAGGTTGCGGCGAACCTGCTCGTTGAGCCTCTTGACCGGGACACCGTAGAGGCCGGCAAGGTGGGCATCCAGCATGACCCGCCGTCCCCTGATAATGAAGATGCTCCGTGCTATTCCCTCCAGGTGAGGTTCGCCCATGCCCTCAAGTACGGATGAGCCCCTAAATAGTTCCCCGCCCGAAACCATCGCGATCCCCTCTTAAGTGAACACCAACGGCAGGTGTCCGCCAAAGGAGCGTCTCAAAGGTGTCGCCTTTTGCGACACCACGACGCCGGACACCTTTTTGATTCCAATAAAAAGCCCCTCACCGCGAAGGCGAGAGGCTCTCTCGTCCAAATTGGCTGCCCGGATAGGATTCGAACCGCGCGAAGGTTGAACGGCGGGATAAGAGCCCTTTCCCGGGAAATCGAAGATTTCCCGGGAAAGGGCGATACTCAGGCGGTCTCGGGAGCGGGCGCGAACCAGCGCGCAAGCCGCCGGATGTCCGGCATGCTCCCCAGCGGCCCCTGGGGGAGCACCAGCCTGACCCGGCTCTTATGCCCGCGGAACACGCGGTAGAAGGCGGCCAAGCCCTTGCGGTCGATGTGCTGGAGCTTCTCCATGTGGATGGTCAGGCCTTCGCGCCGCGCGAGCAGGGCCTCGCGCATGCGCCGGCCCAGCTCCCGCGTGTTCTTGCCGTCCATGGCGCCCTCCAGCCGGAGCCTGAGTTGGGCGCCCTCGCGCTGGAGATAGGCCTGGAGCTCGGCCACGCAAGCCCCCCCGCGCCTCTCGCCGAGGAGCCGCATGAGCATCTCGCCCAGGTAGTCCCAGCGGTAGCGCTGGGGGGCGAGGCTCGGATGCTGGAAGAGGTCGAATCTCAGCGTGAACTTGGTCCAGAGCGCCGCCCCCAGCGCGATCCACGATAGCGCCTGCTCCGCCAGGGTCGCGGGTCCCAGCTCCCGGTGCATGCGCCGCTCGAGCGCGCCGACCCAGCGGCGCACGCGGGCGTTGGGCGCCAGGAGCTTGCCCGCCAGGAACAGCGGCATGGCGCGGCGGGCGTCGGCGGCGTAGCGCAGGGCCTTCCCGCGCAGGAGAAGATGCGGGGAGTCCTTGAGCGTGCGATGCCCCGCGAGCCATACCCGGACGGAGCGGTAGATGGCCGGTCCCAACCTGCGGAAATCCCGCTCGAAGCACCAGCGCTGGAGCTCCTCGATCTCGGGCGCGGCGAGCTTGGGGTGGCGCACCATGGCGTTGAACCCGGTACAGCTGTGGTGATACTTGTCGCGGTCCGCGGCCAGGTCCTCGCGCAGGCGGCCTTCACTCTGCACCCGCTCGTAGAACGGGGTGCCGGGGGTGGGCCCGTAGATGAGGAATTGGGCCAGGGTGGGCCGAAGCCGCAGGAGGCCGCGCAGTTCCTGTGCCACCACTTCCCGGTCCTGGTAGTCGAAGCCCACGATCATGGAGGCCAGGGTCATGATGCCGTGGCGGTAGAGCTCCGGGAAAAGCTCACCGACGGGGCGTCCCTGCTGTTTGGAGTAGCCCGAGCGCGTCCCCTCGTAGCCGATCCAGACCCCGTCGACCCCCATCTCCAGCAGTTCCTTCATGGTGTACTGGCTCAGGGCCCGCACGCTGGCGAAAGCGAAGAGCGAGAGGGGCTTGCCCCCCTCTAGGACGCAGTCGCGGAACTCCATAGCCCGCTTCTTGTTGAGGAGGAAGTCCTCGTCGAGGACGGTGAAGGCCATCCGGGGGTCGAGCTCCAGATAGCGCTTGATGACGCCGTAGATGTCCCCTCCGGTCGGGAGCAGGCGTATGTGGCGGCGCTTGAAGAAGTGGGAGGTGCAGCAGAAATCGCAGCCGTTGGCGCAGCCCAGGCCCGCGAACACCATGCCGGTCTTCGAGGCCGGCAGGGAGAACACCTTGAGCTTGCTCACGATGAGCGGATGCTCGTAGGGCATCTCCTTGGGCGTCTCGCCCAGGAGCCGGCGCATGAAGGCCACGCCCTCCTCCCGGCAGACGAAGTCGCCGAAGGGCTTGAGTTCCTCATCGCTCATGACGGTCCCGTAGCCGCCCAGGACGATCTTCGCCTTGGGCGAATGCTCCCGCACCAGGGCCACGACCTCCTTCATGCGGTGGGCGGTGGCCAGGATGAAGGAGACGCAGACGAAGTCGTAGCCCCTGCGCAGTTCCGCGATGAGCCGCCGCTTGGAGGGGAATTGGAGCACGGTGGCCGGGGCGTCGAGGTTGGCCGAGATGTACTCCAAGGCGAAATGCTTATGCACGGCGCGGGGACTGAAGACCCCCTGAGCCCGGGTGACCTGCCCGAAGAGCAGCTCATAGCCCACGCTCTCGCCGTCGCCGTGCTTGGGGCCCAGGGGACTGCACACGCTCGTCAAAAGGACTTTCTTCATGATCGCACCGCCTTGGAAAGCTCGCCGCTCGCGGCCAGATAGGCGAAGCCCCGGGCCATGACGGCCAGCGCCGCGTTGTGCAGGGCCCTATCCTTCGACGCGCAGGCATCCGGGGCCACGAAGACCCTAAACCCCTTCTCGAACGCCTCGCGCACCGTGGACTCGACGCAGAGGTCGGTCATGACCCCCGCCACCACCAAGTCCGATATGCCCCGCGCCTTGAGCCAGCGCAAAAGCCCGGTCCCCCGGAAGGCGCTGTAGCCCCCTTTCACGAACACCGGATAGCCCCCCTCCGGGTCCAGACCTCTGAAAAGACGGGCATGGGGGCTGCCCTTGCGGCAGGGTTTGTTCCACCAGCGGGTCATGGGCCCGCCCTCGGGCGTCGCATAGACCGTGAAGGCCGCCGGACGTCCGGCCCCGCGGAAGGCCTCGATGAGCCTGCGCGTCCCGGGCAGGGCCTTGGCCGAGGCAGGAAGATGCGCGGGACTGCGCGGGTCAAGGAAGAAGCCCTGCATGTCCACGACGAGCAAGGCGCTCTTGGAGCGCCTCAGCCGCGGGACCGGCCGGGCGTAGCGCCGGGGTGAGATCACGCCGGGACCGCGGCTTCTTGAGCCTTACCTCGGGCCGCGGCGGCCACGAGCTGGCCGCAGGTCACCCGTCCCTCGATCTCCTCGGGCCAGGCGGGGTTGACGATGACGCGAAAACCCCTGCGCTCGAGGTCTTCCTTGAACAGGGCGATCTGCTCGGGCGCTTCGAGCCAGACCCGGGTCAGGCCGTTCTTATCAGCCCTGCTCGTTGGGTTGACCGGGGTGAATTTCACGAGGAAGCGCTCCGGGGAGAATTCGCGCGATAGCGCCGCCGGGTCGAAGGGGATGCCCGCGGCCAGGGCGAAGTTGAGGCTGATGCGGCGGTCCCCGGGCCGGAACCAGCGTTCCCCGTAGCGAGCGATCTCTTGGAAGCTCCAGGTCCGGATCGGGATGATGGCCCGCCGCGCCTCCTCATCGGTCGAATGGAGCGAGAACTGGAGCTGGAAGCTCCCGTTTGCGAAGCAGTCCTCCTTGACTTTGGCGAGCCCTTCCATGAAATCCCTCGATACGGAGCAGGCGGGCGCCACGGTGGATAGGCTCGGCAAGAGACCCGGGAGCGGGCCTTCCCCCACCCCGTCCCGGGCCAGGCGGGAGAGGCAATCCAGGACGCCGGGGTTGAAGCTGGGCTCTCCCATCCTCGCGAAATGCACCTTGAGCTTGGGGACGCGCGCCGGGTCCAGTCCGGGATGCGAGGCGAGCGCGGCCCGGATCTGGGCGAGGAGGAGGTCCGCCTCGATGTTCCCGCCGTAGCCCGCGAGGCCCGCGTCGCAGATGCGGCAGCCCACGGCGCAGCCGTACTGGGTGGAGATCATGACCACCCACTTATCCTCCCGCGGCGTCCCGGGGTCCACGGCGTCGACGAACTCGAAGGCTCCCCTGCCGCCGGGAGGCTCCGCGAGATAAAGCGTCGCGATGCACGGAACTATCGCTAAGACCTTGGCGTTGAGTTCCTCGGGCCGCGCGCCGCTCACCGGGTCCCCCGGAGGTATCGCTCGCAATCCATGGCCCGGCTCAGGCCGTCTGCGGCCGCGGCCACCACCTGCCTCTTGCACCCGCCGCGAGCCTCCCCGGCCGTGAAGATCGCCTTTCTCCCTCCGCGACGGACGCGCACGGGCGGGGCGGCCGCCTCCTTGCCCGCCAGGACGAAGAGCGCGTCGAGCTTCACCGGGACCCCGCGCCGAGAATCCGCCCCGGCGAATTCAACGGCGGAAAGCTTCCCGTTGCCGAGGAGCCGCCGGGCGCTCACCCCGCCGAACATCTCTATGCGCGGATGCCGGGCCACGCCTTCCTTCAAGGGAGCGATGGCCTTGAGGGCGCCCGAGCGGCAGAAGAGGAGGACTTTCCTCGCGTGGCGCGCCAGGGCCAAGGCCTGGTGCGCCGCGGTCTCCCCTCCGCCGACGACTCCCACGACGCGGCCGGAAAAACGGCGCGCCCGATCGAAGACCGCATGGTGGAGACCCCGGCCGCGGAAGCGGGACTCTCCGGGCAAGCCTAGGGGAAGGAATCTCGAACCGGTGGCCAGGATGACGGCCCGGGAGCGGACCGTCCCCTTGTCGGTAAGGAGCTTGGTCCCGGTTCCGTCGGCATCCACGCGGCGCACCGAGGTCTTGCGCGTCTTGAGCCCGTACTTGAGGGCCTGCTCCAGGAAGCGCTTCATCAGGGCGGCTCCGCCCACGCCCTTGGGAAAGCCCGGGTAATTGCTGATCCGCGGCAGGCGGGAGGCCTGCCCCCCCACGCGTTCCTTCTCCAGGCACAGAGTCCGGAATCCCGCGCGGCTCAGGTAGAATCCCGCACTCAGCCCGGCCGGACCCCCGCCCACGACCACGGCGTCCCAGATCACAGGGGCTGGGAAGGAGAGGCCGCCGCCGGCGAGAGCGCCTTGCGCATGCGGCGGGTGAATCCATGCCGGCTGATCATCTCCTGCGTGGAACAGGAGCAATAGTAGGCCGAAAGGCGGGTGGTTCTCTTGAGGGCGAAGAGGAGCAGGCCCAACGCCGCCTCCTCCGCGCCTTCGGCCGGCTTCCAGAAGAGCGCCTTGGACCCGGCTCCCACTTTCCCTTGATAGCCTTCGCCCTCCATGCCCCGCCGGTTCTCCCGGCAGGCGAAGAGCTCGTGGATGTTCAGGTAGGGACAACCGAGCTCGTCGAGCTCGAGGACCATGCGCTCGAGCCTCGGGATGAGGGCGGGCACGGCCGGGATCTCCACCGCGGTCTCCGGGAAGCGGCGCAGGGCGCGGCGGACCGGGGCCGTGTCGAAGTCGTTGGCCACCAGGTTGAAGCGGATGCCGTCGAGACCCGCCTCCTTGAGGCGGTCGAGCGTATCGTCGGTGGCCAGGTCCCCGTTGGTGTAGAGCTCGATGCGCACGCGCTCGGGCATCGCCCGCAAGGCGCGCACTGCGCGAAGGAGGCGGTCCGGATAAAGGAGCGGCTCTCCGCCGCTGAGCCCCACGCTGCGCAGGCCGTAACGGGAGACGATCTCGGGGATGTCCTCGGGCTCCTTGACCTTGATCCCATGGGCGACGATCTCATCGGAGCGCGGCTTGGCGTTGAAGCAGAAGAAGCAATCCCGCGTGCAGAGACCGGTCATGTAGACGTTGGTGCCGCGGCCGAGAAGACAGCCCTTGCAGCCCAGGGGAATCTTCCGCGTATAGAGGGTCCGTCCCTCGACACTGCCCCGGATGCCCGCGTCTTGGAGTTCTTGGAGCAGAGCCTTGACGCGCCCCGGGACCGAGGCGATTTTGCCATCGAGAGGCGCCGTCCCGTCGGGGACTTTCAACGAGAGGGCTTTGCGGGAATACCAGGAAAGGTCGTCTTTTTCTTTAAGCATGCTATTTTGGAGTATACCCTTGGGAAACGGAGACGACCATGATATTTGTCATAAAAATGACTAGAACACATCATAATAAGGAACAGAAGACCCAAAAAACAACGCTCGCAGAGAAGCGCACGCGCTTCCCCGCAGGCTAGGGCTTGAGCAACTCCTGATGCAGGAAGTCGTGGAGCTTGTCGGGGTCGGGGATCTCGATGGCCCGGCCCTCGACGCGGATGAGCTTGCGCCTCTGAAGGCGGCTGAGCGTGCGGATCACGGTCTCCGGAGCGGCGCCGATGCAGTCGGCGATCTCCTGGCGGCTGAGCGCCATCTGTCCCTTGGCGCCCACGCGCCCCAGCGCGGTCTTCCCCTCCGGGGTGCGGCCGAGCTTGCCGCCATAGCGCAGGAGAAAGAGGATGAGGCGCGCCTCGGCGGGCATCTGCGAGAGGTCCACGTAGCGGGCCTCCATCTCGGCCACCTCGTCGAGGAGCGTGTGCACGAGCTTCCAGAGGAAGTCCGGGGCGCTGCGCAGGAGGGGCTTCACCGTCTCCGCAGGCATGAAGCATACCGTGGAGTCCACCAAGGCCTCGGCGAAATGAGCGTAGGTCTCCCCGGCGATGAGCGCCCGATAGCCCAGCAGCTCCCCCGGCCCGGCGATGCGCAGTATCTGTTCTTTCCCGGTCACGCCGATCTTATAGAGCTTGACGAGCCCGGTCTCCAGGCAGTAGACGCCGACCGGGGGGTTCCCCTCTTGGAAAAGGATCTGGCCCCGCGCGTAGGGCGAACAGGTCTTGCTCTGGTCCAAAGCGCCCACCACCTGCTCGCTGAGACTGCAGAAAGGACCCTTGGATTGCTTGACGCAATCCTGGCATTTTGGTTTCAACATTTTAGGAAGAAAGGTCGAGGTTTCCATGATTGTTCCCCCCATCTAGTGATATTATGCAACAAACCCGCCATGCAGTCGTCATGGCCGGCCATGATAAAGAGCAGGCTCGGCTTAGGAGGCGCGGCGTTCAGCTATTCTGGACGCGGGAACGGGGCGCCTGGCTTGGGGCTTTGCCAGGCCATGACCAGGAGGGCTATCTCGAAGAGAATAACAACAGGGATGGAGAGGCACACCTGCGAGAAGATGTCCGGCCCGGGCGTCAAGGCCCCCCCCAGGATGAAGGCTCCCAGGATGACATAGCGCCTGCGGGAAGCTAATCCCTCACGCGTGACGATGCCCGCCTTCTGGAGCAGGATGAGCACCAGGGGGATCTGGAATACGGCGCCGAAAGCCAAAGAAAGCGTGGTGATGAATTCCAGATAAGCGCTCACCGTCAGCATGGGCCGGATGTCCGCGGAGCCGTAGGCGACCAGGAAGCGCATGGCCGCGGGAACCACCACGAACAGCGAGAGCGCGACGCCGAATAGGAAGAGGAAGTAGGAGGCCGGGACGATGGAGGCCAAGGCGCGCTTGAGCCCCCGCCCCATGGCCACGGCCGTGAACCCCCAAGCCTGGTGGAGCAGTATGGGCAGGGTGAGCAGGAATCCTCCGTAGATCGCGGTCTTCAGGCGCGTGAAGAAGGCTTCCGTGGGCGTCAGGAAGACCAGCCCCCCCACGGGCCGCGCCAGCCAGGAGAGGAATTCCCCGGACCAGGACCAAGTCAGAGCCGTGCCCGCGGCGAGCGCGAGGAGGCATACGATGAGGCGGCGGCGGAGCTCCTCGAGGTGCTCGGTGAGCGGCATCTCCCGGTCGGTTATTTCAGCCAACGGAAATCCACCTCCATGCCGGGGAGCAGGCGCTTGAGCCCGATGTCCGCGCGCACGAGCCCCCGGGCGCGGCTCGACATTCCCAGCATGGCCGAGCCCTGGGGCCGTATCGCCGAGAGCAGGAACTTCCCCCCCTCGGAGCGCACGGTGCAGAAGACGAATTGGCGCAGATGGGCGGGCTTGGGATATTCATTGGCCATCACCCCGCGCATGTGGTAGCTGGGGACCCCGGCCGCGCGTCCGGCGAGCTTCTCCACGGCCGGGCGCACGAACTCCTCGCAGCAGACGAGGCTCGAGACCGGGTTGCCCGGGAGCCCGAACACCGGCTTGCCGCCGATAAGGCCGAAGAGCAGGGGCTTGCCGGGCTTGATGGCGATTCGCCAGAAGACTTCCCGCAGGCCCAGGGAGGCGAGGGCCTCGCGGGTATGGTCGAAATCCCCGACCGAGACTCCTCCGCTGACGACGAGCGCGTCCGCCCCGGCCAAGGCGCGCGACAAGGCTTTGCGGCACGCGCTCAAGGAGTCGCGGACCACAGCTCCGCCCGAGACCACGGCGCCCCAACGGGAGAGTAGGGCGCGGAGCGCGGGGCCGTTGGAGTCGCGTATGCGGCCCGGCCCGGGCTTCCTGCTGTGATGCACCAGCTCGTCGCCGGAGACGAGCACGGCCACCCGCGGCCTGCGCACCACGCTCACCCGGGCGACGCCCTGCGAGGCGAGCAGGGCGATCTCATAGGAGCGCAGGACGCTCCCGGGCTCGAGCAAGGCGTCCCCCGCGCGCACGTCCTCGCCCCTGCGCCGCACGTTCTCGCCCGGCTCGGGAGCGAGGAACAAGGCGACCTTCCCGTCCTCTTCCCGGGCGCATTCCCGCATGACCACCGCGTCCGCGCCCTCGGGCAGAGGCGCTCCGGTCATGATCTTGACCGCGTGTCCGGGTTTTACGCGGCGACGCGGGGTCCGGCCCGCCCGAACGGTCTCCTGCAGGGCGAGGCGGGCGGGCGCCGACTTTCGCGCGCCGCGCAGGTCGCGGGAACGCACCGCGTAGCCGTCCATGGCCGAATTGTCGAAATGGGGCAGGTCGCAGGAAGCCGATATCTTCTCGGCCAGCACCCGTCCCGCGCATTCCTCCAGGGGCGCGCGCTCGCTGCCCAAGGGGCGGACGCCGCGCAGGATGAGGCGCAGGGCCTTGTCAGGGTGGAGCAATCCACCGCTCATATCAGCGGACCCCCCACGGGGGTCTGCTTCCTTCGGGGGGCCCACACCGTTTCATCGGGAATTTCCTTTTCATTCTTAGGGCCCGCGCGGATGATCCCCGCCGCGCAGCATCGCGGCCGCGTGCGCGAGGAGCCCCTCCACCGCGTCGAGGGACTCCCGCGCGCCCTTGGGGCTTCCCGGGAGATTGATGACGAGAGTGCGTCCGCGCACCCCGCAGACTCCCCGCGAGAGCGCGGCCAGGGGCGTATGCTTCTCGCCTTCCCGCCGGATCCTCTCGGCCAGGCCGGGCACCTCCTTGTCGAGCACCGCCCGGGTGGCCTCGGGGGTCAGGTCCCTAGGGCCCAGGCCTGTCCCTCCGGTGGTCAACACCAAGTCCAGGGCCGAGCGTCCCGAGCTCCAGCGCTTGAGCGCGGCGCGGATGCGGGCGGGGTCGTCGGGCACCAGGTCCCGGGCCGCCACCTCCCAGCCGAGCGAACGCGCGCGGCGTTCCAGCAGGGGACCGCCCTCGTCGAGAGCCTCTTTTCGCCAACAGCGGTCGCTCACCGTCAAGATGCCGACGCGCAGTCTCATCCTCCCGCCGCCCCGGGCTCAGGGAAAGAAGACTTCCAGATCGGCACGCTTTCCTTGATGGACTCGATCACTTCCCGGCAGGCCGCGAAGGCCTCCGCGCGATGCGGGGCGGCGGCCGCGACGACCACGCTCGCCTCCCCCACGGGGACAGTCCCCACGCGGTGGAAGACAGCCACCTTGGCGCCGTGGCGCTCCTCGGCCTTGCGGGCGCAGGCATCGAGCTCCTTGAGAGCCATGCCCTCATAGGCCTCGTAGCCGATGCCGCCGATGGGACGGCCCTCCTCGGAGCCGCGCACCGTGCCGACGAAAAGCGCCACGCCCCCCAGCCCGGGCTCTGCGACGCAGCGAAAGGCCTCGCCGATGTCCAAGGGGGAAGGAGTCAGGCGGATGCGCAGGGGGTCCATGGCGGAAGAGGGGTCAACCTCCGCTCACCGGCGGGAGCACGGCGAGCTCATCGCCGTCTTGGAGCGGGGAGTCCAGGGCCGCGAATCTCTCGTTGACCGCCAGGCGAATGGAGGAGAGCCGGGGCGCCAGGCAGGCGAGCTCAGCGCTGCGCAAGGCGTCCTGGACCAAGGCGCCCTCGGGAAGCCCGAGCTCCAGCGCCGAGCTCCCGGCCCATTGCCGCGCCGCGGCGAAGAAAAGGACGCGGACCTTCATTCGCGCGCGATGCGGGGCCGCGGAGCGAGGCCCGGGGTATCCGTCCTCAGGAAATGTCCCGAGCGCCCGCCCTTCTTCTCGCGCAGATAGACGGGGCCGATGGTCATGGCCGGGTCCACGGACTTGGTCATGTCGTAGACGGTCAGGCAGGCCGCGCAGACCGCGGTGAGCGCCTCCATCTCGACCCCGGTCTTGCCGCTGCAGCGCACGGCGGCCTCGACGCCAAGCCCTCCCGGAGCCGGAAAGAGGCGTATCTCCACCGAATCGAGGGGGAGGGGATGGCAGAGAGGGATGATGTCGCTGGTGCGCTTGGCCGCGAGTATCCCGGCCACCCGCGCGGCGGCCAGAGCGTCGCCCTTGGGGAGTTTTCCGGAGAGAAGGGCCTTGCGCGCCGCCGCGGACATGTGGATGCGGCCGCAGGCCGAGGCCGCGCGGCCGGTGACCGGCTTTCCGCCCACGTCGATCATGCGGATGTCCATCCCGTCGGGATTACTTGGGGGTCTGTTCGGGACCGGGCGGCGGGGCGGGGTCGTCCTTTTTCGGGCCTTCCTCGAAGCCTTCCTTCAGCCCGCCCTTGAAGGCGTTGATGGAGCGCCCGAGACTGCGCGCCACCTCCGGGATCTGCTTGGCGCCGAAGAGGAGCAAAGCGATGACGAGGATGATGAGGAGTTCGCCGTAGCCTAGATTGGGGAACATGGGACCTCCCGGCTCCCGAAGGGACGCCAGGCGCACAGAATACCATTTTTCATACGCGCACGAAGATGCCGCGCGCCACGGAGGACTCCATGGCGATGACGTTCTCCCCGACGCTCACCACGAAGGCGGGGGAGCGCTGGTCCAGGCGCAGAGGGGCGCCCGGCACCAGCCCCATGGAGAGCAGCCGTTGGGTCTCGGGCCGGTCCGGGAAGCTCAGATAGGCCACCCGGCCGCGTTCGCCCTCCTTGAGCCGGTCCAGGGGCCGCAGGACGGACTCCACCCGGGCGAGGGAGTATTCACAGCAGTTCCCGCGCGGGATCGGCATGCCGTGCGGACAGACCGGGGGATGGCCGAGCAGGGTGCAGATGGCCTCGGTCACGCCCGAGCTGATGACGTGCTCCATCAGGCAGGCCTCGGCCTCCACCTTGTCGGCCGGGATCTCCAGGACGTCGGTGAGCATGCGCTCGGCCAGGCGGTTGCGCCGGACGATCTCGGCGGCCCGGCTCTCCCCCTTCTCGCTGAGGAAGACCTTCCCCTCCTTCTCCAGGGCGAGCCCGCGCGCGAGGAGGTCTTCCAGGGCGTTCTCGTGGGAGCTTTCCGCGATGCCGGCCCTGAGTTGCTCGCGCGTGTCCACGCCCTTCTCGCGCAGGGCCCAGAAATGGCTGAGCGCCTCCTCGCAGCCCTCCTCTTCCGGCGTCGGCAGCGGGAAGCGCTTATTCTCCATTTATCGTCTCCATGCGACGGCGGGCGAGCGCGGCCGCTCCCCCTCTCCCGCGCCTTCCACCCGAACGAGCGGGAACCGGGGGAGGGCGCGCGCTCTCCGCCGTCCGTTCTTTTCGGCGTCAGTCACGGCGAAGACGCCATCTTGCCGCCGAGCGCCCGGACTCGTCATCACACTCCTCCAAAATGCAGCCAGACATGATTGATGAAGGCGGCGACGAGCAGGGCGTAGGAGAAGACGAAGACGGTGATGACCGCCGTCACCTTGGCCCCGTGCTCGCGCAGGGTGACCAACCATTGGGCCACGCAGGGCATAAATAGGGTGATGCAGGCCAGGCTCACCGCCACCTGCCTGGGGGAGAGCATCCCCTCGCGATGCATCTGGAAGAGCCCCGCGGCGCCGTAGTCCCTGCGGAAGAAGCCCACCAGGAAGGCCGAGGTGGCC
>CAYHRV010000056.1:0-3052 GCA_964359165.1 uncultured Elusimicrobia bacterium | reverse complement strand
CCGAACACCCCGACGAACTCATAAAGGAGCCAGAGCACGCCCAGTGCGAGGGCCGGGCCCGACCGGGGACCCAAGGACCAGCGCCCGAGCTTCTCGAGGAAACGCGCTCCCGCGCCGGCGCCGGGCTCCCTGCGCTTGAGCGTCCTTGCGGCGAGCTCCTGGGCGTACGCGCGAGCGGAGTTCGCATAGAGGAAAGAGGGATTGCGCGAGAAGGTGCGTCTCTCCCTCTCAACGAGCTCCAAGCCCGCCTCGTCGAAGCGCCCCGCGGCCTTGAGGCCGCGGCGGATCCCGTCGTCGCCGGTCAGCGCCAAAAGGG
This sequence comes from uncultured Elusimicrobia bacterium, assembly GCA_964359165.1. Lineage (GTDB taxonomy): Bacteria > Elusimicrobiota > Elusimicrobia > UBA1565 > UBA1565 > CAYHRV01. Next base: position 2,736 of record CAYHRV010000056.1, on the reverse strand, counting down.
CCAAGGCCCGGCAGGACTGGGGCAAGGCGGCCTCGAGCCGGGAAGCCGAGCGCTCGAGCTCCACGGGCATGGGGGCCAAAGCCGGCACGCTCCCGCGGCGCTCCTCGATGGCGCGCTTGAGTTCCCGGACCCCGCGCCCGAGCGTGGCCACCGTCGCCATCACCGGGACTCCAAGAAGCGTCGAGAGAGCCTCCGCGTCCGGGAAGAGCCCCTTCGCCGCCGCCTCATCCTGGAGATTGAGGACGAGCACCACGGGGACTCGAAGGCGCGCGAGGTCGAGGACGAAGGCCGCGGCGCCCTCGACATCCGAAGCGTTGCCCACGCAGACCACGCACTCCGGGGTCTGCGTGAGCAGCTCATCGCGCGTGACGGCTTCGTCGTCGGTGCGCGCCGAAAGCGCGAAGAGCCCCGGAGTGTCGAGGACCTCCAGGCCCGCTCCCTCGATGCGGGCGCGGCGCAGGTCCAGCGTGGTCCCCCCGTAGTTGGACACCGTCGCGTATTCGCCGGTCAGGGCGTGGAAGAGCACGGATTTGCCCACATTGGGGCGTCCGACGAGGACGATGCGCCGAAGCGCCGCGGGAGCCTGCGTGGTCATGGGATCGGGTTGTTATTGATACTAAGTCTCAATTATCATAGCACACGCGATGGGGGAAAAGCAATGACCCTCCCCCCGCCCCGCGTTTCCCGCGGGGCGGCGTTTCATGGGAAATGCGTTTTTCCTCCATCATTTTTGTATCCTAATACGCGGCGCACAAAGTGCGCTGCGCGTTTCCAAGGTCGCGCCCGACGGGCGCCTTCATTCTCAACGCACAGCGACTTTCGTCGCTGTGTATAATCTTTCTCAATGACCCGTATCCTTCCTCTTGCCGTTCTGTCGGCACTGCCGACCCTTGCCTTTTCAACTCCGGCTATCGAAGCCTCTCTCGATCCCGCCGAAGTGCGCCAAGGCTCGGTGCTGCGCGTAGAGGTCCGGGCGGTCGAAGAGGAAGCTCCCTTAGAGATCCGCATGGGAGAACGCCTCTTCCCTTTATATCCGGTCGGACCCAAGCGCCTGCGGGGGCTTTTGGGGTTTACGGTCAAAGCGTCCTCAGGAGCCATGGAGCTGCATGTTTTACGCAAGGATAGGCCCGGAGAAACATTGAGGACGCTGGCCTTCAAACTGCGTGGAAAGGATTTTGGGAAGCAGAACCTCTCCCTCCCCCCGGACAAGGCGTCTCTCCCGGATAGGCCGGACGCGGGCAAGGCCCTGGGCGAGATCCGCGCCGCCCTGGCGGCCCATACGCCTCCTCAGCGTTGGAAAGGCCTCTTCCGCCTTCCAGTCGAGAAAGGCCGAAAGAGTTCCTCCTATGGACACAGCCGTACGGTCAACAAGAAGAAGGCCTGGGACTGGCACAAAGGCATCGACATCGCGGCCCCGGCCGGCACCCCGGTGCTCGCGCCCAACGACGGCCTGGTCGCCCTGGCCACCCATTACCCGGTGCAGGGCGGAGTCGTGGTGCTCGACCACGGCCAGGGAGTGCTGAGCGCTTTCCTGCATCTAAAGACCGTCTCGGTGAAGCCCGGCGAGGATGTCCCCAAGGGCGGGCTCATCGGCAGAATCGGCAGTCACGGCTTCTCCACCGGCCCCCATGTCCATTGGGGCGTCTACGTGCACGGCGACGCTGTGGACCCCGAAGCCTGGCTCAAGCGCGAGTTTTGAGGCGGCGGGTTCCGGATGCGAATCCGGAACCCGCCATGCCCTTTTGCTCCTTGACAAGGTGTAACACTTATGGTACACTTATCATGTGCCTACCACGAGCCCCCGCGTCAACGTAGTCCTCGAACGGCCGCTCTATCGGACCCTGCGCAAACTCGCCGCCAAGGACGGGGTATCCCTATCCACGAAGGTCCGCGACCTGGTCCGAGAAGCCCTCGAGGAGTATGAGGACGCCTGCCTGGTGCGTTTGGCCGCGGAACGGGAAAAGACCTTCGATCGGTCCCGCGCCCTGACCCACGATCAAGTCTGGAAGTGAACTACACCCTTCTCTACCATCCCCGGGTGCGAGAGGACGTCTCCCGCTTCAACAAGAACATCCGCTCCCGTTTGGGGCGCGCGATCCAGGAACGCTTGGCGACTCATCCTGAAGCTCACGGCAAACCCCTGCGTGGGAGTCTTGCCGGATACTGGAGCCTGCGCGTGGGCGATACCCGCGCCGTGTTCAAGATCAAAGGCGAAGAGATCTGGGTATTCGGCGTCATCGACCGCCGGGACGTCTATGAGGACGTCATGAAACGCCTCTCCTGGCGGCCATAGGTTGCCTCTCCTGGCGAGAAAGCGATAGAATCCCCTCATCGGTGCGGTACCCAAGCGGTCTAAGGGGCGAGTCTGCAAAGCAGATCCGCCGACCCCCGAAAACCCGATCCTAGCCGTTCTCCGACGAGAAACCGCCCCCCATGTTTGCTGTTGGTTGCTCTTGGTTGCGCGTATTTTGCTCCAAACCGGTCACCAAAGCGCACACATGATCTATAACTTTCTGTCCGAGCACGACAGGAACCAGTCAGCTACTCTCGCAGAGGGCCGCAAGTGGGGCATGGCCCCCCTTGGCTTTCGCCACCTTGCATTACGTTGTTAATCGTGCTGCCGCCGCTTAGCAACGAATCACAACATCCTTGCGCACTCAGCGCCAGGCCCTCAGAACGATGCGAGCCTCTATCACCACCTCATCCCCAGCGACAGCATCTGCGCGTTGCCAATTC
>CAYHRV010000055.1:8979-15666 GCA_964359165.1 uncultured Elusimicrobia bacterium | reverse complement strand
GCGGGAAAGGTCAAGGCGGCCGGGAAGGATGCCTCTCGATACCGCCTGGAGTACGAGGGCGAGGCGGGCAGTCCCGAGGTCGCGCGGACCCAGAAGTACCGCGCGCTCAAGGAGTTCTGCATCCTGCCCGCGGGGAAGCGTTTCTTCGTGCTCAGCTACACCGTCACGGCCGGGGCCCTGCTCAAGAAGCCCAAGCTCGATGAGGCCGTTTGGTCCCGTTTCCTGTCGTCGTTCCGTTTGTCTTCTTGACTCCGTTTCCCCATATCCCTGGATCGCGGGAATTCAGGCAACCTAGAATTACCGCGATCCCGGTCCCCTTCGTATTGACAAAAGGGAGTACATGGCCTTTAATTAGTAGAGCCACCCCATGAACTTCCTCTCCTCGGGCCTTTTCAAGCGCTTCATCCTGGCGATGGCCGCCCTGGCCCTGCTCCCCTCCATCTTCATGGGGTTCCAGCTCCTGCGCATCAGCCGCAAAGGGATGCAGGATTCCGTCCTCGAACTCCACACCAAGCTCGCCGAGAAGACCGCCCAGGGCGTGGTCCAATACGTCGCCGCCCTCGACGACAAGCTCCGCTTCACGATCTCCGCCCTGCAGAGGCAGGACATCTCCTGGCCGGTGCGCCAGGAGTTCCTGCGCAGTCTCGTGGAGAGCCACACGGACATCGAGGAGGTGTCCGTGCTCCTGCGCGACGGCAGGGAACTGCTCAAGGTCTACAACCCGAAGCTCAGCGGCGGGACGGAGACCGCCCCTCCCGATCCGGAAGGCTACCGTCAGTTCGCCAAGAAGAAGCAGAGGACGATCTGGGTGGACGCGGCCCCGGGCAAGGTCCCCCGGCTCCAGGTCTATTATCCTCTTTCCCCGGTGACGGACATCCGCATCTCCGTGGCACTCAACAAGCTCGCGCAATCCATCGCGGAGGAGCGCATCGGCGGGAGCGGCTTCCTCACCCTCATCCGTCATAACGGGGAGCCCCTCCTCTACCCCCCGGACCTGCTCCTTGAAGCGGATCGCAAGGATTTCTCCCAGCGCCCCATCGTCATCGCGGCCCTGGGCGCGGTCTCCGTGGGTTCCAGCGAGTTCTCCCTGCCCGACGGACGGGCCATGGTCGGCGCCTACGCTCCCGTGCCCGAGCTCGCCGGGGCGGTGCTCACCCAGCAGGCCAAGGACGACGCGTATCTCTCCTCCCCCGCGTATGCCGAGATGAAGCGCACCGCATTGTGGATCATCGTCTTCCTGAGCTTGGCGGCCGTGGCCATCGCCTTCACCCTGGCCCGCAACCTGACCAAGCCACTGCTCCTCATCACGCGGGCCGCGGAGCAGATGGCGCGGGGCGAGTTCCCCGAAGGCATCGTCCTGCGCACGGGCGACGAGCTCCAGGACCTCGCCGACACCTTCAACCGGATGACCGCCCGGCTCAAGAGCTACGCCAAGATCCAGGTCGACCGCCTGATCCTGGAGCAGAAGAAGACCGAGGCCATCCTCTTCTCGATTGGAGACGGCATCCTCATGGTGGACAACGACGGCGTCATCCAGTTGGCCAACCGCAAGGCCAAGGAGTTCCTGGGCCAGGGGGAAGCGGCCATCGAGGGGAAACCCCTGGCTGAGGTCCTGCCCCAGGATTCGCCCCTCTCGGAGGCCACCCTCGACGTGGTCGCCAAGCCCCAGGAGGACATCGTCAAGGAGGTGGACCTCTCCACCGAGGACAAGAGGCTCTTCCTGCGCCTCTCGGCCAAGCCTTTGCTCTCCCCGGGCACCGGGATGAGGCTCGGCGTGGTCTGCGCCCTGCACGACGTTTCGCTGGAGAAAGAGCTCGACAAGATGAAGGAGGAGTTCCTCCAATCCATCACCCACGACCTGCGCAACCCGGTGGGCTCAATCCTGGGCTTCCTGGACTTCATGCGCAAGGGCGTGGTGGGCGTCCTCAACGCCCAGCAGATCTCCATGGTGGAGTCCATGCACAAGTCCGCCACGCGCCTGCTGGCCCTGGTCAACAACATCTTGGACCTGGCCAAGATGGAGTCCGGGCGTCTGGAGGTGGACTTGAAGCCCGCCTCCCTGGCCGGCATCTGCTCCCAGGCCATCGACATCCTCTCGGGCGTGGCCCAGCGCCGGGGCATCCGCATGGAACTTCAGGCCGAGGAGGAGTTCACCTTGGCTCTGGACTCCAATCAGATGGCCCGCGTCATCCAGAACCTGCTTGGCAACGCGGTGAAGTTCTCGCCGGACGACGGGAAGATCGTGATGGCCATCGAGGACAAGGGGGATCACCTCCTTTTCAGCGTGGTCGACGAGGGTCCCGGCATCCCCTCCTCGCACCTGGAGTTGATCTTCGGAAAATTCGAGCAGGTGCCCGGCCAGAAGCGCGGCGGGACCGGACTGGGCCTGACCATCGGCAGGAGCTTCGTGGAGGCCCATCTCGGCAAGATCTGGGTGGAGTCGGAGCTGGGCAAGGGGGCGAAGTTCTTCTTCACCCTCCCCAAGGGGTTGGGGAAGAACGAGGCAGGGGAAGTGTGCGTGCTCGCGCCAGTCGAGAAAAGTGCATGAGAGACTCGGTCCGGCGCTCGGCCGCCTTTCCCCGGGCCCTGGGAACTCGGAGTTCCCCCCCGGGGGCCCCCCTCCACGGGGCCAGGTCGGCCGACACCGGCCCGAGCCTCTCATGCCGCATAAAAAGATGGGGCGTCGCCGCGGCTTTGATCCTAGGAGGGTTACTGGCCGGGGCGGGAGGGGCCTGGGCGGAGGAGATGCAGGAGGTCGTGGTCAAGCCCGGCGACACGCTTTGGAGCATCTCCCAGAAATATCTCAAGGATCCGACCCATTGGAACGTGATCGTCCGCCACAACAAGCTGCCCACCTCCGATCCCACCATCGCGCTCCCCGGCATGACGCTGCGGGTGCCCAAGGAGGAGATCAAGGAGGACCTGCGCGCCGCCGAGATCATCCACATGGTCAAGAAAGTTCTTTTCCGCCTCAAGGACAAGGCGGAGTGGAAGCCCGCCGGGTTGAATCTCCAGATATTCCACGGCGACGGACTGCGCACCATGGCCGACTCATGGGCGCGGGTCCGCTTCTTCGGGGGCTTCCTCCTGAGCCTGGAGCCCAACTCCATGGCGGTGCTCAAGTCCCCCAACGCCAAGCAGAAAGAGGACCACGACATCCGCCTCATGCGCGGCGGCGTGCACACCACCCTGGCCCGGGTGGTGACCCCCTCGGCCCGCATCGTGCCCAAGGGCACGGACGCCAAATATACCGCGCGCGTCATGGACGACCTGAGCACGCGCGTGCAGGTCTACAAGGGTGCCGCGGACGTCCAGGCGGTCAAGGACGGACTGCCCATCGGCAAGGCCATCGAGGTCAAGGCGGGTTTCGCCACCGAGGTCCCCTTGGACGGCGCGCCTGCCCCGCCGACCAAGGCGCCCAACGTGGGCGAACTCCCTCCCGAGATCGCCGAGATCGGCATGCGTGAATCCGCCGTCGCCCTGCGTCGGCCCGCGGCGGGCGAAGGGGCGGACGCGGACATCCCCGAGTCCCTGCTCATCGACCTCAAGAACCTCGAGGTCGGCGTGCCCGTGGCCGCCGTCCATGTGCAGGTCTCCGACGGGGTCGGGTTCGACAAGATCCTCTTCGAGAAGACCTTCGAGTCCGACGAGACCGTCTCCCTGCGCGAGGCCCGCCTCGCCAAGGGCCGCTATTATGTCCGGGCCGCCATCATCGACCTGCTGGGCAGCCGCGGGCGTTATTCGACCCCCAAGGAATACCTCGTGGGGGGGAAGGCGGCCCCGGCCGCGCCCCTGTTCAACCCGCTCTTCGAGATCGTGCGTCCGGCCGAGGAAACGGTGAAGGCGCGCTCCCGGTCCTACCGGGTCATGGGCCGCACCGACCGCAGCCTGGAGATCCGGGTCAACGGACGGAAAGTCCCGGTCGACGACGAGGGGAATTTCAGCTCGGAACTGGAACTGCAGTTCGGCCCCAACGCGATCCGCGTCGAGGTCTCCGACCTCCGCGGCAACAGCAAAGTCCTCAACCGCACCATCGTCCTAGAAAAGCAATAACGCCCGCGGCCGGGCGCGTGTAGGTCCAATGGCCTATTTCCCAATAGGTCCCCAGACCGCTGAAAAACCTGGGTCTTCGGGGTACAATGACTCCTATCAGCCGGATCTAGACACTCTAAGATGATAGGAGAATGCATGGTTCGAAACCCCGCCGTCCATACGCTCTTGTCCATTTTGATCCTTTCCGGGACCCTGGCTCCCGCGCTCACGCCCGCCCAAGCCTACGAAGACCCCGGATTGGACGGCTTCTTCGATAGCGGGGCGGGGGGGAGCGAGGGTCTCTTCCAGGGTTTGGGAACCTTGCGGGAGGCGGGAAAGAAGGCCGGTAGGACGGCTCCGGCGCGGCCCGCTGAGAAGCCGAGCGCCGATCTGTACTATTTCACTCCGGAGGAAGCGGCTGAAGCGGCAAAGCGCGCTCCCGTCGAGACCGAGGCCATCGGGACCTTCGGCTACACTTTCGACTCCAACGTTCCCAAGCCCATCCAGGAGCAGGTGCGCGGCGACCTCGCCTTCATCGGGGGCATCCAGGGAGGAGCGGGTTCGAAGCTCCACCAGCAGATATTCGGCGGGGTGGACGGGCCGGGCTACACCCGTTTCTTCGAGTCCCGGGTCCGGGGCATCGGGATGAACAGCTGTGGCGGCGGCAACGCGGTGGCTTGCGTGATCCCTTTTCTGGGCTCCTCGAGGATGTGGCTGACCCAGAACTACGTCAAGTTCAGCCACCCCCAGGTGGCCCGCATGATGGTGGTCTTCCATGAATCCCGCCACACCGAGGTCCGCAACGGGAACTGGTCCCACGCCTACTGCCCGGACCCCTTTCGGGACGCCAGCGGCAAGGATATGACCAGCATCTGGACCGGAGCGCGCCTGGCCGGGGAGCCGGCCTGCGACTCGACCCCCTTCGGCTCCTACGGCTCCTCGATGATCATGCTCAAGAACATCCAGAAGTCCTGCGCCAACTGCACCGACAAGGTGAAGATGGACGCCGGCATCTACGCCGACGACCAGTTCAACCGGGTCACCGATTCGGGCGCCCGGCGGCAGATCCAAGACGACCTCTATCGATGAGGCGTACCCTGGCGGCGCTGCTCCTGGCGCTGCCGGCCTTCGCCCTCTGGCGGGCGGCGCGCAATGCGCCGCCCGCGGGCTTTTCCGGTCATGCCGAGGAGTCGAGGGCGCGAGCGCAGCTTGAGACGCTCGAGAGGATACTGGCCGCCAAGAACGACAACGACCCCAGGCTCGACAGCGAGTTCAAGAACCTCTCTCCCCGCGCGAAGAGTCTTTTCCGGGCGAAATACCGTGAGCTCGCCCCCGAGCTGCGCAACGAGCGGGGGACTATCGTCTATCTCCTGGGAAAAAACCCGAGCTCCGGGGAGGATTGGGACTTCCTCGCGGCCGCGGCGGCTGAGCCGCCGTGCCGGAGCCTCTCCGATTGCTCGAAAAAGGCGAAGACCGCGGCGGAAGCGGGCGATGAGGTCACCCTGGCCTATCCCGCCCTGGTCGCCCTGCGCCAAGCCCAGCGCGTCCTGGAGCGCGCGGGCGGCGGCCCCAGCCGTGAGCAAGCCCTGCGCGTCCTCGCCGCCGCCAAGACCTCCCAAGCCCCCGCCGTCGCCCGAATGGCCGCCCGCATCGAAGCCGGCATCGGACGCTAATCTCGGCCGCGGCCCCGCGCGAGCAGTTCGGCGGGCGGGGGACACTCCAACTCGAAAGTTTTCCCGGTGTCCGGGTGCGGGAGGGCGAGGCGCATGGCGTGGAGCAGATAGCCCAGGTCGCCGGGAAGCGCGCCCGCTTTGGGAACGCCTCCGGGACCGTAGAGCGGGTCGCCCGCCAGGGGATGTCCGCAGGCCGCCAGGTGGATGCGGATCTGATGCGGCCGGCCCGTCTCGATGCGGACCTCCACGAGGCTGACGCCCGCGCGCCTCTCGAGCACCGAGACATCCGAGCGGGAGACTTTGCCGCGAGGGCTGGCGGCGTGGACCGTTCCCAAGCCCGGGTGGGACACCGGACCGATGGGCGTCTCCACGATGAAGGAGTCCTCCGCGGGGATTCCCCCGATGAGCGCCCGGTAGACCTTGAGCACCCCCCGCTCGCGCCAGGACCTGGCGAGGGCGCGGGCGGCCCGCGGAGTCTTGGCGAAGAGCGCCACGCCCGAAGTCCCCCGGCCCAGGCGATGGGCGGGGGAGGCGCGGGGGTGCGTCCGGCGCACCAGAGCCAGGAGAGTGTGCTCCAGGAAACCGCCCCCCGGCATCATGGGCAGGCCGGAGGGCTTGGCCACGGCCAAGAGGCTCTCGTCCTCATGGAGGAGGCCGTAGCCCAGCGGGACCTCGGGCTCGGCCCAGGGAGGCCGAGACCAAGTCACGCTCTGGCCCTCTCTTAGGATGTCCTCGGGCCCCGCCCTCCGCCCCTCGACGAGCACCCGCCCTTCCTCGATGCGACTGCGCCACTGCTCCCGGGTGGAATGGCGCCAGCGCGCCGCGAGATAGGACAGCAGGCCGAGGCCCTCGGCGCTCGGACCGATGATTTCGCTATAGTCGCAGCCTTGATTCATATTGGGGTCCGACGTTTACTTTAGGGACTTGTTTTCTTGCGCCAAGGCGAATAAGTTCCTAAAGTAAAACTCTGGCCCCCGGATAA
>CAYHRV010000055.1:3250-8969 GCA_964359165.1 uncultured Elusimicrobia bacterium | reverse complement strand
CATGAGGTTTACTTTCGAATTTTTTTTTCTTGCCCACAGGCTAATATTTCCCAAATTTAAACGTCTGACCCCAGGATCAGCCTGTGCGCACGCTCAGATAGAGGGGGCGGCCGCGGCGCAATACGTCGAACACCGCGCCCTTGCGCAGGTCGGCCCCGCCCGCCGCCTTGCGCAGGCCCGAGATGTCCGAGACCTCGGTCCCGTCGATGCCCCGCAGGACGTCGCCCTCCCGCAGAGTCCCGCGCAGGGGGGAGGCGGGCTCCACGCGCGCCACACGGACTATCCCCCGCCGGTCGGTCTCGAAGAGTACGCCTTCCCAGGTGAAGGAATCGCGCTCCGGTTCCTCCGCATCCTCGTTCTCACGGGGTTGCGGACGCAGGCGCGCGAGGTCCTGCGCGTCCGGCCTCTCCCCCAGGCGGAGAGCGACTTTGAGGAGGGACCCTTTTCGGAACAATTCCAAGTGTATCTCCGAGCCGGGCTTGCGGCGGGCGATCTTGGCCACCAGGTCCTGGGGGCTCTGGATCGGAGCGTCATCGAGCTTCAAGATCACGTCGCCGCGCCGGAGCCCTCCCTTCTCCGCGGGACTGCCCGAGATGACGGAATTGACCAGGACCACGGATTCCTGGGGGAGGGCGAAGCGCCGGCGCACCAACTGGTCGACGGGGAGCATGTCCACGCCGAGCCAGCCCGTGGGGCTGCGGCGGCCGGCCAGCAGGTACTCCAAGGCCAGCTTCACCTCGTTGACGGGGATGGCGAAGCCGATGCCCGCGAACGCCCCTGAGGGGGAGTAGATGGCGGTGTTGACCCCGATGACTTCTCCGTCGATGTTGAGCAGGGGCCCGCCCGAGTTGCCCTGGTTGATGGCCGCGTCCGTCTGAAGGAGGTTAGGATAGGGGAGCCCCTCGATGGAGAGGGACTGGCGCACCGCGGAGATGATCCCGGCGGTCACGGTCTGCTGGAGGGCGAATGGCGAGCCGATGGCGATGGCCCAGTCCCCGACCCGCACCTTGTCGGAATCTCCGAACTTGAGATGCGGGAAAGTCCTCTTGGCCTGGATCTGCACCACGGCCAGGTCCAGGTTGGGGTCCCGTCCGACGACCTTCCCGGGAAGGGTCTCTTCCTTCCCGGCGGAGTCCGTCAGGGTGACCTTGATCTCGTCGGCCTCCCGGACCACGTGGTCGTTGGTGATAACGTGCCCGGAGGCGTCGATGAGGAAGCCCGAGCCCACTCCGCCGGTGCGGTGCTTGTAGGTCCTGCGCGGGGAGCGGGGGTCCAGGAAGCCCTCATCGGGGATCCCGAAAAAGAAATGCGGGGAGACGACCTGTATCTCCTCCTCGTGGATGGTGGAGATGTTGACCACGGCGGCCTGGGAGAGCCGGGCGGTATCGGCGAACTCCTGCTGCAGGGCCTTGGCCACGGAGCCGGCGGCGTCCACCGGACCCGCGGCCGATAGGATGAGGGAAGACAATAGGACGGAGGTCATCATGGCTCGCTCCTTGCGGGTGTTCGCGGGGTCCCCTTTTGTACGCGCAAAAAGGGGAAGCGGCGGCGGGAGGCCGCTGATCCCAGTTTCTTCTGCGTTTGTCCGGGCGCGATGACGCCCAATATCGAACTGCCGTGTTCCCCGAGCGCGGGTTTCGGCGGCCCAGGGGCCGCCGCCCTCGGCGCGCGGGAGTTTTCCTCGCGCGGGGAGGGCGGCGGCCAAGGGGCCGCCGTCCTCGGAGCGCGGGAGTTCTCCTCTGCCGCCGGGGATAGGGCGAGGGGAAGATAGCCCCACGCCGCCGGGTTCCCGCGCAGTTTCGAACGAGGCACCGAGACGCGGAGCTCGCCGTTGGGTATGTCCGCCTCGACGCGGGGGCCGTCGACGACCACCGGACCCTGCCCGGGGACGAAGCGGAGCAGCCAGGCCCCGGAGGGAGAGGCGACCAGCGCGTATTCCCAGGCGTCGGCCTGGGGCACGAAGCCCTCCCGCCCTTCCAGGAGGTCGATGGAGCCCTGCCTGGACCGGTGATTGACGTCCACGTAGAGGTCCACCATGAGGCGGTCGAAACCGAAGCGGGTCGATTTCGACGCCTCCAGGGCCTTGAGGATGAAGAAGAAGGTGACCTCTTTATCATCCCAGCTCACGCTCATCGACCGGAAAGTCCACGCGTCGGCGGAAGCCGCCTGCCCCACCTCTCCCGCGGGACGATAGCCCGTGGAGTCCTCGGGGTTGGAGAACCAGAGCAGGTTCCCCTCGACGCCGCCCTCCACCGAGCCCGAGTCTTCCTCGGAGCCCGCCTTTCCGGAGGGGTTCTCCTTCCCCCCGGCGGAGGGGGAACGGGCGTCCCCGCGCAGGTCGTCGGGGACCGGCTGCCTGAGCGTCTGGTAGACCTTGCGCAAACGCGCTCGGAACTCGGAGCCCTCTTGCTCGGCCTCGGGACCGTCCTTTCGGAAGAACCGGGAAGATTGAGCCGCGTAGAGCGCTTGAGTCGCCTTGTCGAGTACGGCGAGGCTCGCGTTCCCCGAGTTCTGGAAGGCGGTGAGCGCCGAGACGGTCTCGCCATAGAGGGACCAGGAGCGCTTGCGCTCCTCCCCGGAAGACCAGACCGAGAGCTCTCCGCCGAAGGTCGGAGGCGTTTGCGGGATAGTGTCCGTGCGGAGCGTCGCGGAGGAAAGCTCCCCCGCAGTGGCTGAGCAGGCCTCCTCGGCCTCCTCGGGCAGGGAAGCGAGGAACTTGATCCCTTCGCCCGGGCCGAGCAATGCCCCGGTCTCGTCCAGCACGAAGACGCCGCGAGTCCCGGGAGGAAGGACGGCCTCCGCGCTCAATGGCCGGGCGGGGACTAGGACCAAGGACCCCTTGGCAGCCCAGGGGTCGTCAGGCAGGGCGCGGTAATCCCCGGCGGCCGCCCAGCGCAGTCCCTGGGCCGCCAAGGCCGGGAGCAAGGCGTCGGTCAACGCTCCGGCGCCGGGGAAAAAGCCCGAGGCGGGCTCCCCGAATGCCTCCTTGTGTTTCTGCCGGCTGATGGCCAGCCGGAACACCGCGTCCTCGCCCCGGTAGGCCGCGATGAGGGGGAGTAGGGGGTCCCCCTCGATCCTTAAGGCCAGTTCCAGGCGGCCCCGCCCGCTCAACTCGGCGAGCGTCTTCGGGTCCGGGGCGTTTTCGGGCGCCAGGGCGAGAGTCAGGCGCAGTCCCGGCCGTTTTTCCAGAAGGGCGGAGAGGGCCGGAGTGTCGAGCTTCCCCGCCGGCGCCCAGATCAACGCGCATTCGGCCGGTCCAGCCTTAGCCGAGGCTCCAAGTGTCCAAACTATTAGAACGGCGCAGCCGGCGAACCGCATTCGCCGAGTCCCTTGTCCGACGAAACGTCGGACGAGGGACTCGGGCGTCGGAAGAAGAGAAGCAAATCCCCTAAATCGCGAGAAACGCGAAAGCGTTTGTCGCGATTTAGGCCCGCTAGTGAACATGTTGCACCGAGGCCTCCTTGCCGTTGAAGAGGTCCTTCTCCCTCGCCTTGGGGTCCGGCGTCCAAGTCCCGTCCACCTCGAAGGCGTAGCTATGGCGCCCCGGGGGGAGCGGGACCACCACGCGCCAGATCCCCTCCTTGCGCGTCATCGGCAGGTCGAAACTCCAGCGGTTGAAGCCGCCGCCGAGGCGCACCTTCCGGGCTTTCGGGGCGCGCAGGGAGAACTCGATGAAGGCCAGCCGCGGGGCTTGCTTCTCGTCCTCGGCATCGTGGCGGGGGACCCGCCGGATGGTGAGCTGGCGCAGGGTGTCGGGCTGCCAGCCCGTCAGGAAGCGGTGGAACTCCCGGGCTTTGTCGATGAGCACCAGGGAGGGGATGACGGCCAGGAGGAGGGAGGCGGCCGCCATGCCCCAGAAGAGCCACTTGGCCCGCGCGCTGGCCTCGCTCATTATTCCTCGTAGCCGTCGAGATGGGGACGGAGGCGGAACCGGGCGCCCAGCGACTGGGCCAGGCGGCCGCAGGCTTTCAAGTCGACGTCGGGCCGCTCGACTGCCGTGGCCGCGGTCTGGGTGATCTGCGCGGCGCATTCGCGGATGAAGTCCTTGACCGCGGAGAAGCCCGCGTCGAGGAACTCGGGCTTGGGCCGCATGATCTCGGCCCATTGGGCCGGGTCCGCGGTGTTGAGGCTCACGCATACCGCGTCCAATCCCCCGCGCAGTTCCGCGGCGATGGAGCGGCCGCAGATGAGGTTGCCCAGCCCGACGGTGTTGAGGCGACGGCGCACCCCGGGGAGCCTCTCGCGTACCCGCTCGCAGGTCTTGAGCATGTCCTCGAGGCGATAGGTGGACTCGCCGTAGCCGCAGAAGACGAGCTCGGAGAAGGGTTTTTCGGAATAGGCCTTCTCCGCCGCGGCCAGGACGGCGGGCACGGAGGGCTCCTTGTGGTTGAGCCGGAGGTCATAGCCCCGGTAGCGCATCTTCCAGGAGAATTTTATGCAGAAGGCGCAGGCCGTGGGGCAGAGATTGGTGAAATTGACGTAGAGCCCGTCACCGTAGCGGTAGACGATGGATTCCGTACTCATGGCAAAATTATAGTATTGTTAGGCATGTTCAATCCTGCTAGAATCGGGCGCGCATGGTCAATCTGACGGGGATCGCCGCCCTCCTCCTCGCGGGCCCCCTCCTTTCCGGCCCTCTGGGCGCCGCCCCGGTCCGTTCCGAGGAGACCGACCTCGTCATCGTGTTCGACACCAGCGGGAGCATGAACGATCCGGTTCAGGGGGGGCGCAAGCTCGACATCGCGAAGAAGGCGGTCTGGGGCTTTATCTCAGGGCTCCCCAAGAACGTCAACCTGGGCCTGGTCTCCTTCAACGGAGGCTGCGGGACGAGGACGGTGCAGGCCCTGCGGAAATCCGACCCGAAGAACCGGGCCCAACTTCAGACCGCCGTCGCGGGCCTCCGGGGGGAGGGGAGCACGCCCATCGGCGACTCCCTGCGCAGGGCGGTCTCGCTGCTGGCGCACTCGCCGCGCAAGAAGCGCATCGTCATCATGACCGACGGGGAGGATACCTGCGACGAGGGCCTGCTCGCGCAGGCGTCCGATGAGGCCTGGCAGCGCGGCATCAAGGTCTACGCGGTCGGCTTCGCCTTCGGCCAGATGCCCAGCCGGAACTTCCGCAAGATCGGCATCTATAAGGACGCCAACGACCCGGCCCAGCTCGCCTCCGTGTTCACGGAGATCCGCAAGTCCCTGGAGCGCGAGTCGTCGAAGTTCGACGAGTCCAAGGACCCGGCCCTCAGCGAGTCCCCTCCGGTCTCCCGTAAGGGACGCTGGGGGAGGTTCACGCCCGGGGGGGAGCGCGGGGGAAAGCTCTTCAAGACGCTCCAGCTCAACTCCTCCTACGAGCACCGCTTCCTCCCGGCCGACCGCTTCGAGGTATTGGAACACGGCTACCATATCTTGTTCAATGAGGTTGAGTACACGGTGGACAAGGTGGAGGTCTACCGCGTGCGGCTGGAGGAGAAGGTCAATTTCGTCTACGGCGGAGCCGAAGGCTTCGTTTTCGCGCAGGACGCGACTATAGAGTAGACCCCCGCGCGACAGACGCCGGCCGTTTTCCTTGCGGCGTCGCGGGGGCTTTTGACCGAAGCATTCGCGGTCGAATGCGAGGAAATGGTTGAGGCAAGCGGCCGAAACCACGGGGATATTAGGGGGATTGAAACATGTGGGAGAGATTCAGGCGCGTCATCCGTTCCTTCGTCGGATTCTTCATCAGC
>CAYHRV010000055.1:0-3150 GCA_964359165.1 uncultured Elusimicrobia bacterium | reverse complement strand
CATGTGGGAGAGATTCAGGCGCGTCATCCGTTCCTTCGTCGGATTCTTCATCAGCACGATGGAGGACCCCAAGCTCATCCTGGAGCAGACCGTCCGGGACATGCAGGATAAGATCCCCCTGATGAACCAGGGCCTGGCCAAGGCCCGCGGGGGCATCATCCTCATCGAGGGCGAGATCAAGCAATACGAGCGCGAGATCCGCATGCTCATCGCCAAGGTGAAAGCCTGCGTGGTCAACAAGGACGAATCCCTCGGGGCGCAGTACGCCCTCCGCCTAAAGAAGACCCAGGAGGCCCTGGAGCGGGACAAGGAGCAGTTGGCCGCGGCCAAGGCGGGCTACGACTCCCTCCTCAAGATGAAGGAGAAATTCATGCGCGAGATGAAGGCCAAGACCGAGGAGGCCATGGCCGCCATCCGCGACGCCGAGGCGGGCAAGTGGAAGTCCGAGCTGGCCGACGTCTTCGAGCAGTTCGAGGTGGCCGGCGTGGACGCCACCTACGACGAGATGCTCGGCAAGCTCCGCCAGAAGTCGGCGGAATCCGAGGGCCGGCTGGCCATGGCCGCGGAGAGCGTGGACGCCAAGGCCGTCGCCGTCGATGAGACCGCCGAGGCCCTGGAGGGCAAAGAGCTCTTCGCGAGCTTCCAGGCCGAGATGGGCGTGGCCTCGGACTCCGGGGAGAAGAAGGAGCAGGCCGAGAAGACGATAGGCATGAAAGACCAGGAGAAGCGCTGAAATGGAACTGAAGATCGGCGGGAAGATCGCTCTGCTGCTCGTGATCCTGGGCCTCGGGCTCGGGGCTCTCTATAAATTCGGGCTCCTCTCCGACAAGGCGGTCGGCGGGCTGGTCTCCTCCAAGACCATCGACAAGGAGACCCTCGACAAGATCCGGGCGGGGGAGGAGACCCCCACCACGGCCAAGAACTACGCCTTCGTGGCCAAGCAGTCCATCACCGAGGTCAAGGGCGTGAGCAACTACCAGTTCAAGGACAACACCGTGGTATTCCCCATCAACATCTGGGGAGGCTGGGCCCCCATCGTGGCGGCCAACAACGGCTTCGGACCCAACAAGGACTCGGTCTTCTTCAAGGAATACGGCTTCCAGGTCGACCTCAAGCTCATCGACGACCCGGTCGCGGCGCGCGACGCCTTCGCCGCGGGCCAGTCCCACGTGCTCTGGGGCACCCTCGACATGATCGCCCTCTTCGCGCCCGGACTCTCGCGCGATTCGCGCACCACGCCCATCGTCTTCCAGCAGATCGACTGGTCCAACGGGGGCGACGGCATCGTGGTCCGCGCCCACATCAACGAGGCCAAGGACCTGCGCGGCAAGACCATCGTGCTGGCGCAGAACTCGCCCTCGCACTACTACATCCTCAGCGTGCTCACCGACGCGGGCATCTCGCCGCGCGAGGTGACCTTCATGTTCACCGCCACCGCCTTCGAGGCCGCCAAGGCTTTCGTGGACAACGAGAAGATCGACGCCTGCGTCTCCTGGGCGCCGGACATCTACAACGTCGTCGACGAGCGCTACGGGGGCAAGAAGGGCGGGGTGGCCGGGGCGCGACTGCTCACCACCACCCGGGACGCCTCCCAGCTCATCGCCGACGTCTGGGCCGCGCGCGCGGACTTCGCGCGCGACCATCGCGACATCATCAAGGGCCTGGCCGCGGGCATCTTCAAGGGCTACGACATCGCCCGCAAGGACCCGGACAAGACCGCCGCCCTCATGGCCAAGGGTTTCGGGGTCTCGGCCGAGGAAGCCAAGTCCATGATGGGGGACGCGCACCTGACCAACTTCGCGGAGAACAAGAAGTTCTTCTTCGACAAGGACAACCCGGCCAACTTCGCCCGCACCTGGGCCGCGGCGAGCTATGTCTACAAGTCCTACGGGTCCATCGGCGCCCCGGCGCGGGCCGAGGAGATCGTCGACACCTCCGTGCTGGCCGAATTGGAGGGGAAGTTCCCGCACCACAAGGACGAGTACGTCCCGGCCTTCAACAAGGTGAACATCTCGCGCATGAAGCTCGAGGGCGGCCCCATCCTCACCAAGGCGGTCATGATCCAGTTCCCCTCCAACCGCTGGGACCTCGACCGCAAGTACGACGGCTCCATCGACAACATCTTGGAAGAGGTGGCCAAGCTCGCCGGAAAGTTCGCCGCGGCGCGCATCGTCATCGAGGGCAACGTGGACACCAGCCGTAAGATCGAGTTCCAGCGCGAGGGTCCCCGCGTCTTCAAGGAGATGTCCCTGGCCGTGCAGGAGCTCAGCGAGAAGCGCGCCGACTCGGTGCGCTCGGCCCTGCAAGCACGCTACAAGTTCAACGCGAACAAGCTGGCGGTGCTGGGCAACGGCTGGGACAACCCCGCTTCCCTGACCGACCACGCCAAGAACCGGCGCGTCGAGATCAAGGTCTACCCGCCGGAAGCCGAGTGAAGCGGCCCGCCTGGCTCTCGGAGTTCTCCATCCGCGCCCCCTCCGAGAGGCGCAGCCGCTTCCTGCTGGGCTTCTCCAGCGTCTGGCTCTGCCTCCTCCTCTGGTGGCTGCTGACGCGGGGCTCCGACATAGAGGCCCGCTTCCTGAGCCCCCAGATACTCCCCAACCCCCTCGACGTGCTCAATTCCTTCGCCTGGGGGGAGGAGGGGGGGCAGTCGCTCTATGAGCGCGGGCTCATGACGAGCATCGCCTACAGCTTCTTCCGCACCACGGTGGGCTTCCTCATCGCCGCGGCCGTGGCCGTGCCCCTGGGCATATTCATGGGCTCCTTCACGCCGGTGCGCGAGTTCTTCTCTCCCCTGACCACGATCGGGGGCTACATCCCCATCGCGGTGCTCGTGCCCCTGACGCTCTCCTGGTTCGGCCTGGGCGAGAAGCAGAAATTCCTCTTCCTGGCCCTGGCCACCTTCGTCCTGCTCCTGCCCCTGGTCGTCGACGCCGTCGACAAGATCGACGACGCCTTCCTGCAGACCGCTTATACGCTCGGGGCCACGCGCCTTCAGACCATACTCCACGTCATCGTCCCGGTCTCGCTCGGCGATATCTACGACCACCTCTGCCTGACCTACGGCATCGGCTGGGGCTACATCATCCTGGCCGAGGTCATCAACGCCAACTACGGCTTGGGCAGCCTCATCATCACCTCCCAGCGGCG
>CAYHRV010000054.1:6848-15672 GCA_964359165.1 uncultured Elusimicrobia bacterium | reverse complement strand
AAAGTTAACTTATTATCGTCCTTGGTCAATAAAGATAACTATGTTAACGTCTGACACCACGAACCAAAGACCCGGCCGCGAAGACCAGCAGGAGCATCAGGGCGGGGAGGTGGTAGCGGTTGGGCCAATAGTCGTTGAGCACGTGCAGGGAGTAATATAGGAAAGCGGCGAGGGTGATCGTCGCCAGAGGACTCCACTTCTTGCGCGCCAGCCACAACCCCAAGGCTCCGGCCGCCAGCAGGCTCAGGTGCAGAGCCCATAGCAGGACCCGCCCAAGCACGGGTCCCCATCTCCCCTGAGCCCGGTACGCGGCCAGAGACTCGTCTACGCCCAATATCGAGGAGTGGCTGGTGAGCCAGAAGTGCGCGAAGCGCCTCGGGAGGTCGGCGAGCACTCCCGGCCAGTTCCGCCGGATGTCCTCCTTGGCCAAGCGGTAGAACTCCTCATCGGCCTCGGAATCCGTGCGCCCGGCCGATACCTTCTCGATCATGCCGACATGGTCCGGATAGGGGCGGGCTGTCTGGGCACCGACCCAGAACGCCACGCCGCCCCCCGTTCCCACCGGGATGCGCCGGCCGAAGACCGCCCGATTGCGCGCCGACCAAGGCAGTATGACGAGATAGGAGCACAGGACCATGACCGCCAGGCCCAGGAGCAGGCCGCGCGGCCGACCGAGCGATACCGCGAGGAAGTGTGACCAAGCCCTTTGGCGAGGGAATGCCGCTGCCGGACTCCGTAGGAGAGCGGCCCGCCTCGGAAGACCGTCGGGGGGCGGCCTGCGGTGGAAGAGGAGTAAAAAAAAGGCAACGGCCGGCGGGAAGAGGATGAGGTTGGCGCGGCAGAGGATGGCGATGCCGAGCATGAAGCCGGCAGCCGCTCCCCAGAGCGCGGCCCCCGCGGCGGGTCTCCCTTCCTCGCCGTGGCGCGCCAGCAGGACCAGGCACCAGACCGCCCCTCCCCAAAGGGCCAGGAAAAGCGTTTCCGTCAGGATGACCCCGACATACGCGGCGAAGACCGGGTGCAGGGCATAGAGCGCGGCGGCGAGCAGAGCCTCCTCCCTCCTGCGATAGTGGAGCCAAGCCAATAGGAACACGATAAGGCAGGTCGCCGTGTCCAGGACGGCTTGGACCAAGCGCACGCTGTTCCATGGAGTGGGAGTGAAACGCAGAAAAAGCGCCAGGAACGCGGGATAGGCCGGCGGGCGGCGGGCCGTGGGGACGCCGGCCTCCAGGGAAAACTCCCCCCGCCGAGCCACGTTCTCCGCGATGGAGGCATAGTCCGCCGCATCGCCGATGGCCGGGGGAAGGTCCTTCGAGGACCAGGCGAAATGCAGTCTCAGGCCTAATCCCAGAAGCAGGACGGCGGCCAAGGCGAGAGGGAGCTTTTTCGAAGACAGACGTTCTCCGGTCATCCGGCTCGACGATACAATATTAGAGGTCATCCGAAAACCCGCTTCCGGTTTTCGGACGACCTCTTTTTGATATCATCGCACCGTGCCAGAAAGCGGGATGTCTCCGTCGCTGCTCGACTACGTCTGCTGTCCGCGCTGCGGCGGGAGCCTGCGGCTCGGACCCGGGACCCCCCCTGATCCTGTGGAGGGTGAGCTCGCCTGCTCCTCCTGCGCGAGCTCCTACCCGGTGCGCGGCGGGGTCCCCATCCTCCTCTCGAAGCTCTCGGACGCCGAAGAGCTCACCGCCAAGAACTTCGGAGAGCAGTGGAAGGAGTTCTCCGGGTGGAAGGACATCTCGGAGTGGGAGGAGGGTGAGTTCGCCGAGTACATGAAGCCGCTCGACTGCTCGGCGCTCCAAGGCAAGACCTGCCTGGAGGGGGGCTGCGGCTACGGACGCAACCTCATCGCGGCGAAGAAGCACGGCGCGGCCGCGGCCATCGGCTTCGACGTGGGGGCCGGAGCCTTCATCGCCAAACGCAAGGGCGTCGACGCGGTCATAGGCGACATCCTCAACCCCCCCTTCCGGCCCGGTTTCGACGTCGTCTTCACCTTCGGGGTGCTCCAGCACGTCTCTGAACCCGAGGAGGGGCTGCGAAAGCTCTACGCGCTCTGCGCTCCAGGAGGGCTTTTCGTCCATTCCGTCTACGCGGCGGAGAACAACTTCCTGCTCTCCCATATCCTCACCCCGGTGCGCGAGCGCTTCCTGCGCTACCTGCCTCCCGCGGCGAAATGGGCCCTTTCCTGGGCGCTGGGGGCCCCCAGCTACCTGATCTTCTCCCTGCTCTACAGGCCCTTCACGCTCCACCCCGCGGCCGACGCCTGGGCCTGCGAGCATCTTTTCTACTACGAGTTCCTCGCCATGCACTTCAAGCGCCTCGGCTTCAAGCTATGGGTCGCGTTCATCCAGGACCAGATCAACGCCCCGCTGGCCGAGTATTTCCCGCGGGCGAGGGTGGAGGGCTGGATGGAAGCCCTCGGCCTCCTCGATAGGCGGGTGTTCTTCCGCAACAAGAACACCTGGAATTTCAGCGGAAGAAAAACCGCCGGATAGGACTCGCTCCATGGCCGACTCTTCCGATCCCCGGGACGCGCCCCTTCCGCCGCTCAGGCAGGACATAGAGGCCTTCCCGGTCGAGCACGAGGGCCAGCCCGTGATCGTGCTCCAGGACCCGGAGGGGATCGCCGAGCGGTCGCTGGCCCTCTCTCCCTCCGCCATGCTCCTGGCCTCCCTGCTCGACGGAAGGCGGTCGGCTCCGGAACTGGTCTCCGCCGCGACCAAGGCCAGCGGCACCCTGCTCGCGGCCTCCGAGATCGCGAGCCTGATTTCGCGTCTGGAGGAGGCCGGATTCCTGGAGACCCCTAAAGTGCGGGATGCGCGCCGCCGCATCCTGGAGGGTTTCCTTTCCGGATCATGCCGCAAAGCCCTCCTGCGAGGCTCGGGATATCCGCAGGGAGGCCTTGAGCTGGCCTCCTTCCTTGGCAAATTCTTCCAGGACCCCAAGGGTCCCGGCCGACCCATGGCGGACAAGCCCTCGCGGACTCTCCCCCCCCTCGGCCTGGTGGCCCCCCACATAGACCTCCATCGGGGCGGAACGTCCTACGCATGGTCCTACGGCGCCCTGGCGGAGTGCCCGCCGCCCGACGCGGTCGTGGCCCTCGGGGTGGCCCACCAGAGCCCGGCTTCCCCATGGACTTTCACCCGGAAAGAGTATGAGACTCCCTACGGGCCCATGAAAGTGGATTCGGACCTCTACGATGAACTGCGCGGCGCGCTCTGGTACGACCCCGGCGACGACGAATGGGCGCATCGCCGTGAACATTCCCTGGAGTTCCAGGCGCTCTGGCTCAAATCCCTATGGAAAGACGCGGCGCCCCCCTGGGTCCCCATCCTGACCTCCACCTTCGAGCGCTTCTGTCCGGACAAGCCGCCCTCCACGGTCTCCACCGTGGAAGGCGCTCTCTCCGAGATGGGACGCAGGCTGGCCGCGCTCTCCGGCAAGAAGCGCATCCTGGTGCTCGCGGGAGTGGACCTGGCCCATGTGGGCCCGCATTTCGGGGACGACCTGGAGCTCGGTCCAGGACTCTGCGCGAAAGTGGAGGCCGAAGACAGGTCCTCGCTGGAACACGCCCTGAAGCTGGATGCTGACGCCTTCTATCTATCCGTGGTCCAAGACGGGCATTGGCGCAAGGTCTGCGGGCTCTCGGCCCTCTACACGGCCCTGCGCCTGATCAAAGCGATGGGCGGCAAGAACGCGCCCGCGGCCGGGAAGGCCGCGGGCGAACTGCTCTCCTACGGCCAGGCCGAGGATCCCCGCGGAGGGATCGTCTCCTTCTGCTCGGCGATCTTCCATCGCGCCCCCTGAGGGAGCGCCTGCTCTCGAAAAAGGCGCAAGCCCGGCTCTCCTCAGCGGAAGAGGACCAAGAGTCCGGCGCCGGCGGAGCAGAGGCCGAGAACGGCCAGCGCCGTTCCCGCGAATTCGAGAAATCCCCGGAGCGGAGGTCCGGAGGGACGGAAGCCCGGCTCCCCGTTTTCCTGCGGCTCGGCGAAGCGCCGGGATAGGAAAAAACCCGCGGCGAAGAGCCCGAGACCGGCGGCCAGAAGCCCGAGACCGGCGTTCACGGGGCCGGGGCCTGGGTGTTGTAGGTGCCGATGGAGAGCGCCGCGGCGTTGGAGAGCCCCTGCGCCGTGGTGAACCCGAAGAGGTAGTTGGCGCGGCTGTAGAGGTCGAGTCCGATCCCGCCGGGCAGGGCCGGGACGCGCCCGACGCCGATCCCCTTCTGAAAGGCGGAGATGTTGGTCAGGAGCCCCGCCTTATAGTTCCCGCTCTTGGTCGCGTAGCCCGCCCCCTTCTCGAAGGCGATGATGGCTTTCTCGAAGGAGCTCACCCCCTGGAGAGCCTCCTTCATCTCCGCCGGGTTGAGGAGCCTCCCGCTGACGCCCTTGCGCAGCATGTAATCCTGGACCAGGGAGGCGCGCACCTGGAGCTGCTGGAGCGTGTGCGTGACCTCATGCGCCGCCCCTAGGCGCGTGTTCGTGACGATGGTGGCGGGACCGCCCCCGCTCATCCCCATCCCCAGGAGGGATCGGTCCTCCACCACCTCGATGCCGTATTTCTTCCCCACTTCCTTGAGGTTCTTGAGCACGGCGCGGGCTTCCTGCTGGGTGGCCTGCTTGCCCGCGGTCTTGGCCACCGCCCCTTCCAGTTGTTTGGCCACGGCGCCGGCCGCCTCATCGGAGACCGCGACCGCCCCTTTGATCTTGGCGCCCGCCTTGCCCCCCAGGCTGATGAATTTCTCCCCTTTGGCCAAGCGGGCCGCCCCGGAGGCGGCGGGCAGGAAGGTCAAGGCGGACATCGTCGAGTCCAAGGCCAGGGCTCCTCCCTGCTTCCATTTCGCCCGGGAAGAGACGTCCTTGTTCTCCATGATGTAGCCGAGCTTCCCGGCGCTCTCCTCCACGTCCTTGAGCCCGCTGAAGGTGAGCAGGCCCTTCATGGTCTTGGAGACCCCCTTGCGCCACCAGCGTCCGGCCGTGGACTCGTCCTTGGGCTTCTCCTTGTCCCAATCGTTCCAGAACTTATAGGCCTCGCCCACCGTGCCCGGATTCTCCCGGACGAGCTTCTTGGCCTCCTCGAGGACCTTCTGCTGTCTGTCCTCTTGGCGCGCCTGCGCCTTCTCATGCTTGGCGCCGTACTCCTTGAGTTTTTCGGCGAAGGAAAGCGGCGAGGGCACCGCGGCGGTCTTAAGCGAGCCCGGACCCGGCCCGGGAATGGAGTTCAGGGCCTTAAGCTCCCTGGGGCTCAGGCGGGCCGAGCCCTGGAAGGCCCCGACCGGGGCCCCGTTTGCCTCTTCCCAGGACCCTCCTTTGAGTAATTCGGCGATGGCCTGCGCCTTCGCCGCCGCCGCGGCGCGTTTCTCGGGAGGGAGATTGCGCACGGCGAGGATCTTCTCGATCTGCGCCTTCTCCTTTTCAAGGGCGGCTTTATCCGGCCCCGCACCCTCTCCCTCCGGCCCGGCTTCCTTCTTCTTGAGGTAGAGCTTCTCCGCCTTGTACTTCTCCCCCTGTTCCAAGGAGAGCCGCAATCCCACGCGGTCGAATTTCAACAAGAACCGTCCCCGGTCTTCCTGGAGTCCCGTTCCCTTCTGGATATCGGACGCCTCCTTCAGGGTTTCGACGAGCTGCCGGATCTTTTCCAGACGGTCGACCCCCTCCCAGCCGTCCTCCTCGACGCTGCCGGCCCACGGAGGGGCTTCCAGGGATTTGAGGTCCTGGGCGGTCACCGCCTCCTCCATGGGCAACCGGGCCAGATAGGCGGTCTTGGCTTTCAGGCGGACTTCATAGAAGCGTTTCTCGAAAGGCGATGAAGGGACTTGGGCCGACGCCTGGGCGGGGAACAGTGCCAGGACGGCAAGGACGGCGCACTCCAAGAAGAGAGGGGTTCTCATGGAGCCTCGGGGTGCGGATAGTATGGCCCCGGACCCTTGATATGTCAAGGGCTCATACCACCACCCCCCGCCGCGTCGAACGCCTTCAGCTCCCGCCCTGGCGAGCTACGGCATTTTATAGCGCACGATGACGATGCCCGACCCTCCGCTGCCTCCAAGATATACGCCTGCGTTGTTCGACCAGTAAGAGCCGCCGCCGCCCCCGCCACCGGTATGGGGAAGCGCATCAAGGCTGTTGCTTCCCCGTGTTACGGGGTTAACGGTTTTGGGGTAGATTCTATAGTCATAGTATTCGTTGCTGCCCCAGCCGCGGCCGCCGCCGCACATGCCGACTCCGCCTCGCTCGCTGCTGTTGCCGCCGCCGCCGCCGCCGCCGGCATAGCAAACCGTCGAGCCCGATATCGACAATGTAATTCCATTCCCGCCGTTCCCGCTCGGAGGGCAATTGCTGCACACGTTGCCGTTCACTCCGACGGAAGTGGCGCCGCCGCCGCCGCCGCCCGTCCAGCCTTGGCCCACGTTCCCGCCCATATTCCCATATACCGTGATGTTGCCGCCGCCGCCTGCCTGAGTAGAATTTCCGGCGCTGCCGCCGTTGCAGCAGCCGCCGCCGCTGCCGCCGTTATTGCCGGCGCAGTCGCCCTGACCCGCTCCTCCTCCGCCTCCAATCGCCGCCGGGAGCGAGCCGAAAACAGAATTCTGTCCGTTGACGCCGCGCGCGTTGGTATTCCAGGAATACCCGGTGCCGCCGTCTCCAACCGTTACCGTGTAATTTCCGGGGGTCAACGCCTGGTTCTGGGCATAGACCACGCCGCCGGCCCCTCCGCCGCCGTTGGCATTGGTCGTGGTGTGGGCGCCGCCGCCCCCTCCTCCCGCAACCACGAGGACATCAGCCGTTATGTTCTTATACACGGTGAATGTGCCGGAAAAATTAAAAGTATGAATGCGATATCCGCCCACCTCTTTTATCTCATCTCCGCCCCCGGCGACGGGACTCGTGGAAATGCCGACGATGGCGATCCAATCGGTTCCATTGAAATATTCCGGTCCTCCTAAAGTGATGTTGTATCTCATCGTGCCGGTCTCGGGCACGGCGGGCCGTTGGGCCGTGCTGCCATTGGGCATGACGATGCCGTCCGTCGTCTTGAAGCCGACCGAGCTTTGGAAAGTCGAATAGCCGCTGACGGCGATCGAGCTTTGGAAAGTCGAATGGCCATCGACCGTCAATTTATCGACGACTTGAAACTCCGCCGCATGCGCGAGCCCGAAACCTTGGAACTGAAATCCGCAGAGCGCGAGGGCCGCCGCGCAGAGCGGGAAGAGGATTCTTTGCCCGAGGTTCACCTGCATACGCTCAGGCGGATTATACCGATATCAGGCCGGTTCGGACACATACTACCACCCCCCGCCGCGTCGAACGCCTTCAGCTCCCGCCCTGGCGAGCTACGGCATTTTATAGCGCACGATGACGATGCCCGACCCTCCGCTGCCTCCAAGATATACGCCTGCGTTGTTCGACCAGTAAGAGCCGCCGCCGCCCCCGCCACCGGTATGGGGAAGCGCATCAAGGCTGTTGCTTCCCCGTGTTACGGGGTTAACGGTTTTGGGGTAGATTCTATAGTCATAGTATTCGTTGCTGCCCCAGCCGCGGCCGCCGCCGCACATGCCGACTCCGCCTCGCTCGCTGCTGTTGCCGCCGCCGCCGCCGCCGCCGGCATAGCAAACCGTCGAGCCCGATATCGACAATGTAATTCCATTCCCGCCGTTCCCGCTCGGAGGGCAATTGCTGCACACGTTGCCGTTCACTCCGACGGAAGTGGCGCCGCCGCCGCCGCCGCCCGTCCAGCCTTGGCCCACGTTCCCGCCCATATTCCCATATACCGTGATGTTGCCGCCGCCGCCTGCCTGAGTAGAATTTCCGGCGCTGCCGCCGTTGCAGCAGCCGCCGCCGCTGCCGCCGTTATTGCCGGCGCAGTCGCCCTGACCCGCTCCTCCTCCGCCTCCAATCGCCGCCGGGAGCGAGCCGAAAACAGAATTCTGTCCGTTGACGCCGCGCGCGTTGGTATTCCAGGAATACCCGGTGCCGCCGTCTCCAACCGTTACCGTGTAATTTCCGGGGGTCAACGCCTGGTTCTGGGCATAGACCACGCCGCCGGCCCCTCCGCCGCCGTTGGCATTGGTCGTGGTGTGGGCGCCGCCGCCCCCTCCTCCCGCAACCACGAGGACATCAGCCGTTATGTTCTTATACACGGTGAATGTGCCGGAAAAATTAAAAGTATGAATGCGATATCCGCCCACCTCTTTTATCTCATCTCCGCCCCCGGCGACGGGACTCGTGGAAATGCCGACGATGGCGATCCAATCGGTTCCATTGAAATATTCCGGTCCTCCTAAAGTGATGTTGTATCTCATCGTGCCGGTCTCGGGCACGGCGGGCCGTTGGGCCGTGCTGCCATTGGGCATGACGATGCCGTCCGTCGTCTTGAAGCCGACCGAGCTTTGGAAAGTCGAATAGCCGCTGACGGCGATCGAGCTTTGGAAAGTCGAATGGCCATCGACCGTCAATTTATCGACGACTTGAAACTCCGCCGCATGCGCGAGCCCGAAACCTTGGAACTGAAATCCGCAGAGCGCGCCTATCAAAAAATTACGAATGTCGTTCATGGACTCCTCCCGATAGCGCATCACGGCTTCATCCGCGCCATCCTGCATCACCCGCAACGAAGGCATTCCCCTCCCGCGAACGGTCTTCTACGGCTTGAGCCGCGCCACCTCGGTCCCGCCGACGCGGAGGCTGACGTAGCCCGCGTTGGAGGTGTCGATGCGCAGGCTGCTGCCGCCGGCCGAGACGATCTCCACCTGCGCCTGAGGGGTCGCGGTGCCCACGCCGAGGCGGCCGTCCGCCTGCACGGTCATGGTCCCGCCCATCAC
>CAYHRV010000054.1:0-6748 GCA_964359165.1 uncultured Elusimicrobia bacterium | reverse complement strand
CTGGAAGATGGGCGCGCTCCCGCTCAGGCCCGCGCCGGAGACGGCCAGCGAGCTCCGGACGACGGCGTCCCCAGCCACGTCCAGCCTGCGGGTGGGGATTGTGGTCCCGATGCCGACCAGGCCGTCCGCCTGCACGGTCATGGTCCCGCCCATCACCTGGAAGATGGGCGCGCTCCCGCTCAGGCCCGCGCCGGAGACGGCCAGCGAGCTCTGGAAGACGGCGTTTCCGCCCACGGTGATGCCGGAGCCCGTGCCGTCGATGGTCAGCACGCCTGAGCTTATGTGGAGCTTGGTCGCGGGCGAGGCCGTCCCCAGGCCCACGTTGCCGCTCCCCGGGACGGTCAGGTTCGCGCCGTTGATCTGGAGCCCGCCGGCCCCTCCGTTGGTCGTGAGGACCGAGTAGCCGGCGTTGCTCGTGTCGATCTCGAACTGGCTGGCGCTGCGGATCATCACGTTGCCCGCGCCCGCGATGTCGAGCTTGGAGCCCGCGCTCGGGCTGGTGGTTCCGATGCCCATCTGGCCCGAGCCGTTGACGAAGAGCCGGACCGCCCCGGCCACCTCGTCCTGGATGAAGAAGTCGTTGTTGCCGGCGTCGCTCAAGTCCGTGCCCACGCTCCAGCGCGCGGCTCCCTGCTTGCGGAAGCTCAGCACGGCCTTCTGCGTGGACGCCGAATCGCGGTCGATCCAGAGCTGGCTGTCGGAGGCGCTGGGCGACTTGATGTGGAGGAGCACGCTCGGGGTCAGCGTCCCCAAGCCCACCTTGCCGCTGGTGAGCGCGGTGATCGTCCCGGCCCCCACCTTGAAGAGCTCCCCGGTGTTGGTCGCCGTGGAGACGCCCAGGTTGGCGAAGGAGGACTGTCCCGCGCCGTCCTGCACGATCCGGCCGTTGACGACCACGTTCCCCTGCACCACGAGGTCGGGGTTGGAGGTGGTGTCGTGGACCGAGGGCGCTCCGATGAGCACGTCCCCGCCCAGGACCTGCAGCTTGTCCGAGGGATTCGTGGTCCCCAGGCCGACGCGGCCGTTGGAGGAGTTCACGAACAGCGCGCTGCCGGCCGTGGAGTCGTGCGACACGGCCATGCCTCCGGAACGGATGTCGAGCTTCTGGCCCGGGGCGTTGGTCCCCAGGCCGATCTTGGCGAAGAGGCCGGTGCCCGTGATGTTCATGTTTCCGGTGTCCGGCACGCCCGGGGAGGAGCCCTGCAAGGTCACCGCCCCGCCGACGCCGCCGATGAGGTTGGTGAAGGCTCCGCCGTTCTCCGACATCTTGAACTTGTTGGAGGAGGAGTCGAAGTACATCTTCCCCTGCCCTCCGGCGGCCACCGCCGGGGTGGCCATGCCCCGCAGTATCATCGCCCCATCCACGTCCAGGCGCTCCCCCGGAGAGGAGGTGCCCAGGCCGGTCCTGCCCTCGGAGGCGTCCACGAAGACGGCCGGGGCCGCGGTGGTGTTCGTGGCCACGGCGAGCATCGCGCTCCCGAGGTCCGAGCGGCCGATGTTGAGCCTGTCGGTGATGACGCTGGGGTAGAGCAGGCCCCCCACCCGGGTGAACTGGGAGGAGCCGCTGCCCGAGGCGGCGGTGGTCATGACGCTCCCGTCCTGGAAGATGATGCCGCGGGAACCGGAGGTGGTCGATAGGCGGATGTCGCCGTCAACGACGTGCAGTTTCGAGAGCGGGCTCGCGGTCCCGACGCCCATGTCGCCGCCCACCACGCTCGCCGAGCCCGCCACGTGCAGGCGCGTGGCGGGGTTCGTGGTGCCCACGCCGAGGTTGCCCGAGGCGTTGAGCAGCATGTTCCCGGAGCCTTCCACGTGCAGCCTGCCCGCCGGGCTCGCCGTCCCGATGCCGACGTTGCCGCCGCTGACGGCCAGCGTCGAAGCGCCGACGCTGAAGGCGTTGCCCTCCACGGCCGCCGTGCCCGTCACCCGGGCGTAGCCGCGCAGGGTCAAATCGCCGGCCACGTCCAAGGTGGACGCCGGAGCGGAGGTCCCCACGCCCATGTTCCCGGTGGCGTCCTGGATGTGGAGGCGCTCGAGCCCGGCGGTGACGTCCACCACCGCGAAATCCCCGGGAGCCCCGTTGGAGCCTCCGAGCCCGCGCAGGGACCATTCCTGCGTGGACTCCCCTCCAGTGTTCACCTTGAGGGAGAGTTCCGCCGTATTGCCTCCTCCGTTCTCCACGCGCGCGGTGACGCTCCCCGCGGTCTGGGCATCGTAAAGATGCAGGCGGGTCGCCGGGGCCGTGGTGCCCATGCCCACCTGGGCGTTCGCGCCGCTCACGAAGAGGCTTTTTCCCACCGCGGAGTTGCTCGAGACCGCCAAGCCTCCGCTGCGCAGGTCCAGCTTGTAGGCCGGGTTGGAGATGCCCAAGCCCAACGTCCCCAGCACGCCGGTGCCCGTGATGTTGATGTGCCCGGTGTCCGGGATGCCCGGCGTGGAACCCTGCAGGGTCACGGCCCCGCCCGCCCCGCCGATGAGATTGACGAAGGCCGCGCCGTCCTCGGAAATCTGCAGTTTATTGGTGGCGGAGTTGAAATACAGCTTCCCCTGGCCGGCCGAGGCGAGCGCCGGAGCCGCCATGCCGCGCAGGACCATGGCGCCGTTGACGTCGAGCCTTTCCCCCGGAGCCGTGGTCCCCAGGCCGGTGTTCCCGCTCCGGGTGAGGGCCAGCTGATACGCGGCTCCGTCGGCCGAGAGCCCCAGGTAGGTGTTGTCGTCCGTGGTCCCGGGCTCGAGATGATACCCGCCGCTGCGCGAGGTCCCGTCCGACGCCTTGGCCTGCAGCAGCCAAGCGGCGCCGCTGCCGTTCTGCGTCCCCGAGATGAGTGCCCGGGGAGTCTCGGAAGCCAGATGCAGCATGTACGCGGGAGCCGTGGTCCCGATGCCGACGCCTCCGGCGTTCGTCTTATAGGAATGGATGCCGTTGGAGGCCCAGAACGAGGCTCCGGCGGCCGAGGTCTGTATCGACCCGTCCTGGAACACGATGCCGCGGGAGCCGGCGCTCGTCGAGATCCGGATGTCGCCGTCCATCACCGTCAGCTTCGAGGCCGGAGCCGTGGTTCCGACGCCCACGCTCCCGCCAAGGAACCACGCCGAGGGCCCTGCCCCGTTCTGATGCACCTGCAGGGGCGCGCCCGCGCCGGAGAGGCTCATGGAGGAGACGCCCACCACGTTGAGGGCGCCCGCGCCCGGGCTCGTGGTCCCGATGCCGATCTCGCCGGTGGACTTGATGTAGAGCCGGTGGCCCGCCACGCCCCCGGTCACCGCGTCGTAGATGCTGAAGTCGTTGGTCCCGTTCTGCGCGACATCGGTCATGATGTCCCAGCGGTCGCTCCCGTTCTTGGCCAGGCGCAGGAAGGACGCGCTGTTGGCGCCGGAGAAGCGGTTGTCGATCATGACGCTGGAGGGGCCGTTGGCCGCGGCCACGTGCAGGGGGAATAGGGGAGTCCCGAGGCCCACGCCGACCTTGGCGTCCCCCTTGACGACCAGGGCCTCGCTGGCCGAAGCCGAGGCCGTGGACACCACGAGGATGTTGTCGGCGGCCAGCGCGGAAGCGGTGGAAACGCTCAGGCGCGCGGCCAGGGAATTGCTCCCGATGCCCACGTTGCCGGCGTTGAGGATCACGCCCGCGCCGTTGGCAGCCACCGCGTGCAGTTTGGCGAGCGGCGATCCGATGCCGATGCCCACCCCGCCGGAATTGGTGTTGTTGATGTCCGAGCCGGAGGCGGCCCACTGGTTGGCGCCGGCCGCGGCGGTCTGGATGGAGCCGTCGGGAAACTTGATGCCGCCGCCCTTGCTCTCGATGAGGCCCACCACGGTCAGCGTGGAGGAGGGCGCCGAGGTCCCGATGCCGACCATGCCGTCATAGCGCACCGTCAGGGTCGCGCCCGCGGCCTGGAACACGGTCTGGGTCCCGCTCAGGCCCGCGGCCGTGACGCTCAGGCTGGAGCGGACGATCGCGTCGCCGGAGACGTCGAGGCGGTGCGTGGGCGCGGTGGTGCCGATGCCCGCGTTGCCGGAAGCGGCCAGGAGCATGTTCCCGGCCCCGGCGACATGGAGGGGGCCTCCCGGGCTCGAAGTCCCGACGCCCACGTTCCCGGCGGCATACATGTTGTTGGAGAATACCGTGGACCAGCGCTTGGCGTCCGAGCCGAGGTTGGAGACCAGGGTGGTCTGGGGGACGACGCTGCCCGAGTTGGAGAGCTGGCTGCCGGCCATGTCGATGCCGGTGACCACCACGACCTGGTTGGTCCAGACCTTGTTCCAGCGGGCGACCGAGGAGCCGAGGTCCTTGGCCCCGTCCACGGAGGGGACGACGGCGCCCGGGATGTTGAGGTCGCCGGCCGCGGTGAAGGTCGCCTTGGTCACCCCGGCGCCGACCGAGAGCGAGCCGTTGACCTCGAGCGTCGTCGCCGGGTTGGAGGTCCCGACGCCCACGCTGCCCTCGACGATGAGGCCGTTGGCCGGGGCCGCGGAGACTCCCGCGTAGCTCGCGCCCACGGCCGCGGCTCCGCCGACATCGAGCCTGTTCTGGGGGAGGGCCGTGCCCAGGCCCACCTTGCCGGTGGCCGGATCGACGAAGAGGGATTTGCCCGCGGTCCCGTCATAGGAGACCGCGAGACCGCCGGAGCGCATGTCCAGCTTCTGCCCGGGCGCGCCCGTGCCCAGCCCGATGCTGCCTCCGAAGAGGGCGTTGCCCGTGAGATTGAGATGCCCCGAGTCCGAGACGCCGGGCGTGGCGCCCTGCAGGGTGACGGCTCCCCCGGCCCCGCCGATGAGGTTGACGAAGGCTCCCCCGTGCTCGGAGATCTTGATCTTGTTGGCCGTGGAATCGAAGTAGATCTTGCCCTGCCCGCCGGAGGCGAGCGCGGGCGCGGCCATGCCCC
The DNA here is from genome assembly GCA_964359165.1 of uncultured Elusimicrobia bacterium. Lineage (GTDB taxonomy): Bacteria > Elusimicrobiota > Elusimicrobia > UBA1565 > UBA1565 > CAYHRV01. The sequence goes on along the minus strand of CAYHRV010000054.1, from coordinate 1,862 downwards.
GGAACACCATGGCCCCGTTGATGTCCAACTTCTCGCCGGCCGGAGCGGTGCTGATGCCCACGTTGCCCGCGGAATCGATGATCATGCTGATGGCCGAGCCGCGGGTGAAGGTGATCGAGGACCCGCCCACGGCGTCATCGACGTTGATCCTCAGGGGAGCCACGCCCGCGGTGGTCAGGACTCCTCCCGCGGACATCCGCATGTTCCCGGCCACCTCCAGCTTGTCGCCGGGGGCGGCCGTACCCACTCCGAGATTCCCCCCCACCAGGGCCGTGCCCGTGACGTTGAGATGCCCCGAGTCCGAGCTTCCGGGAGTCGAGCCCTGCAGGGTCACGGCCCCGCCCGCCCCGCCGATGAGGTTGATGAAGACGCCGCCGTCCTCGGAGAGCTTGAGCTTCTTGGTCGTGGAGTCGAAATACAGCTTGCCCTGGCCCGCCGGGGCCACCGCGGGGACGCTCATCCCCCGGAACGCCATGGCGCCGTTGAGGTCCACCGCCTCGGCCGGAGCGGCGACCCCAACGCCCACCTTGCCGCCCAGGAACACGGCGCTGGGGCCGGCCCCGGACTGCGCCACGAGCAGGGCCGGATTGGCGGAGGAGGCGGAGATGGAGGAGACGCCCACCACGTTGAAGGCGGCCGCCGGATTCGAGGTCCCGATGCCCACATCACCCTGGACGATGAGTCCGTCGGCCGGCGCGGCCGAGGCGCCGGCATAGGCCGAGCCCACGGCGACGGAGCCGGCGGCGTCGAGCTTGTTCTGGGGGCTGGTGGTCCCCAGCCCGATGCTGCCCGCGCCGGAGATGTAGAGGCGGTGCGCCCCGGCCACGGAGTCCATGAAGCTGAGGTCGTTGGAGCCGTTCTGGAGCACGTCGGTGAAGATGTTCCAGCGATCCGAGGCGTTCTTGGCGAAGCGGAGGGCGACCGAGGTGTTCGCCCCGGAGGAATTGTTGTCCACCATGAGCGTGGTGCGCACCGGGAAGTTCGAGACGATGTGCAGGGGATAGGCCGGGGAGCCCACTCCGATGCCCACCTTGGCGTCGCCCTTGACCGAGAACACCTCGCTGCCCGAGGCGGCCGCGGTCGTCACGGCGAGCAAGAGGTCCGAGGAAGTGGCGCCGGCGCTGGAGACGGTGAGTCGGGCCGCCGGGAGCGTCGTGCCCACGCCCACGTTGGCCGTGTTGCTGTTGTAGAGGTTCTGGCCGGAGGCGGTCCAGAGGGTGCTCCCGGCCGCGGCGGTCTGGATGGAGCCGTCGGGAAACTTGAACCCCCCGCCCTTGCTCTCGATGAGGCCCGCGACGGTGAGGGTGGAGCCCGGGGCCGCGGTCCCGACGCCCACGTTGCCCGTGGTGTTGAAGAGCACGTTCCCCGCGCCGGCGACCTCGAGCTTCCCGCCGGGGTTCGTGGTCCCGATGCCCACGTTGCCCGCGTTGAGGATCACGCCGCCCGCTCCGGTGACATGGAGTTTCGCCGCCGGGCTCGTGGTTCCCACGCCCACGTTGCCGGAGGTGTTGTTGCCGATGTCCTGGCCGGACACCGACCACACGCTGTTGCCCGAGGCGGTGTTCTGGACCGTGCCGTCCTGGAAGATGATGCCCCGCGACCCGGTGGTGGTCGTGATGCGGATGTCGCCGTCGACGACATGGAGCTTGGAGAGCGGGCTCTGGGTCCCGACGGCCACGCTCGAGCCGAAGATCCCGGCGCCGCTGAGGTTGAGGTTGCCGGTGTCGACGAGCCCCGGCGCCGCTCCCTGCAAGGTCACCGCTCCCCCGGCGCCCCCGATGAGGTTGGTGAAGGAGCCGCCGTTCTCCGAAACCTTGAGCTTGTTGGCGCTGGAGTCGAAATACATCTTCGCCTGCCCGCCG
>CAYHRV010000053.1:0-15880 GCA_964359165.1 uncultured Elusimicrobia bacterium | reverse complement strand
ATCTCGCAGATGTCGCCCGACTTCAGCTCGTAGTCGAGCTTGACCATCTTGTTGTTGACCTTGGCTCCCACGCAGGCCATCCCGATGTCGGTGTGCACCGCGAAGGCGAAGTCCAGCGGCGTGGCCCCGGCCGGGAGCGGCTTCACCTCTCCGGCGGGGGTGAAGATGAAGACTTGATGGAGCTCCAGGTCCGTCTTGAGGCTCTCGAGGAACTCCCGGGGGCTCTTGAGGTCCTGGAGCCATTCCAGCCATTGCCTGAGCCAGTTGAGCTTCTCCTCCAGGTGCAGGTCCGGCGACTGCTCGCCCAGCTTATAGCGCCAGTGCGCGGCGATGCCGTACTCCGCGGTGCGGTGCATCTCCTCGGTGCGCACCTGGATCTCGACCAAGTCCCCGCCGGGGGTGATGACGGTGGTGTGCAGGCTCTGGTAGAGGTTGATCTTGGGGATGGAGATGTAATCGGTGAAGGACCCGGCCACGGGCTTGAACTCCGAGTGGATGACGCCGAGGAGGGCGTAGCAGTTGGCGACCGAGTCCGTGATGACGCGCACGCCCATCGCGTCCTGGATCTCGGAGAAGGGCTTCTTCTGCCTCTGCATCTTCTGATAGATGGAGTAGAGGCTCTTGGACCTGGCCAGGATGCGGTTGGCGATGCCGAGGTCGACGAGCTTGCCCTCGAGCGCGGATTTAAAATGCGCCAGCACTTTCTCCCGGCTCTTGGTCACCGCGCTCACCTCGCGCTCGAGGTCCAGGAACTCGGCGGGGTGGAGGTAGCGGAAAGAGAGGTCGTCGAGCTCGCTTTTGAGGCGGAACATGCCCAGGCGGTGCGCCAGGGGCGCGTAGAGGGTGCCGGTCTCGTGCGCGATCTTCTGCTGCCTCTCGGGCGAGAGATACTCCAGCGTCCTCATGTTGTGCAGGCGGTCGGCCAGCTTGACGAGGATGATGCGGATGTCCTGGGCCGTGGCCAGGAGCATCCGCCGCCAGTTCTCGGCCTGGGCCTCGTCGCGGGAGGTGAAGTTCAGGGTGTCGAGTTTGGTGACGCCCTCCACGAGCTGGGTGATCTCGAGTCCGAACTCCTTGCGCAGCTCCTCGGGCGTGGCGGTGGTGTCCTCCAGGACGTCGTGCAGGAGCCCGGCGCAGACCGTGGGCAGGTCCAGCTTGAACTCGATGAGCGTCTGGGCCACCGCCGTGCAATGGACGAAATAGTCCTCCCCGGAAGCCCGCGACTGGTCCGCGTGCGCGGTCTGGGAGAAGCCGTAGGCCTTGGCCAGCAGGGCCGTATCCACGCGGGGGGAGTAGGCGGCGAAGCCGTCGGTGAGCTCTTGGAGCGTCATGGGCTCGTCCTCAATAGCATAATTGCCGCCAAGCCCGCGCCGAAGAAGGCGAGCTCCCAACGGTCCTCGGATCGGTGCAGTCTGGGGAGCATGTCGGCCGCCCCCATGTACAGGAAAGTCCCGCCGCAGAAGCCCAGGAGCGCGGCGGTGGCCTCCGGCATCCAGGCCGCCTCCCTGCCGAGATAGCCCCACCACCCGGCCGCGGCCCCCAAGGGCGTGGCCGAGGCCGCGGCCAGCAGGGACCCCACGACCGCCGCGCGCCCATAGCCGCTCTGCTTGAGCAGGGAGGAGAGCGTGAAGCCGTCGGCGAGCTTATGCAGGACGGTGGCCGAACCCACCGCGAACCCGGCCACCGACCCGGCGGCGAAGGAGAGGGTAAGGTTGAAGCCGTCGATGAAGGCGTGCAGGAAGACGGCCGCGAGCGCCCCGGCCCCCAGGAGATGGACATGGCAGTCCTCCAGGTACTCCGGACAGCAGTCGGTCATGAAGAAGCTCGACGCGCCCAGCAGGAGGACGAAACCGGCCAAAGCGCCCCCTCCGGCGAGCGCGGGATTGAGCGAGAGGCCCTCCGGCAGTATCTCCATGAAGGCGATGGAGACCAGGATGCCAGAGCGCAGGGAGAAGATGCGCCGCAGGCCTTTGCGTGAGAGCCGGCTCTGGAGGAACGGGGCGAGCCCTCCGGCCACGGTCAGCGCCGCGGAGGCGGCCGCGAAGGCAGCGAGCGTGGAGCTCATGAGGCGCCCTCGACCGGGATGGCCTCCGCCGCGGAGCCCTCCGCCGGCTGGGAAGCCTGGATCTCGAAGAGGCGGCGATAAAGTCCGCCGCGGGCCATGAGGGAGCGATGCGTCCCGACCTCGGCGACCTCGCCGGAATTGAGCACGTAGATGCGGTCGGCCGACACCACGGTGGAGAGGCGGTGGGCCACGGTCAGCACCGTCCTGCCCTCCATGAGCCGCTCCAGGGAGGAGAGGACCTCCCGCTCGGCCGCGGAATCGAGGCTGCTGGTCGCCTCGTCGAGCAGGAGCAGGGAGGGGGACTTGAGCAGGGCCCTGGCCACGGCCAGGCGCTGGCGCTGGCCCCCGGAGAGCCGCTGGCCTCTGTCGCCCAAGGGGGTCTGATAGCCCTGGGGCAGGGCCTCGATGAAGGCCTCCGCGTCCGCGGCCCGGCAGGCCGCGGCCACTTCGTCGAAGGTCACCGTGCTGCGCCCGATGGACACGTTCTCGAGCACGGTCTCGTTGAAGAGCAGAGTGTCCTGGGTGACCAGGCCGACGCGGCCCCGCACGGAGCGCAGGGACCAGTCGCGCAGGTCGCGCCCGTCGAGCAGGATCCGGCCCTCCGCCGGGTCGTAGAGCCTCAGGAGCAGATGGACGAGGGTGGACTTGCCGGAGCCCGACGCGCCGACCACGGCCACGCGCTCGCCCCGGCGCGCCTCGATGGAGACGCCCTTGAGAGCCCAGGTCTCGCGGGTGGGATAGCGGAAGGACACTCCCTCCAGGCGCAGGTCTCTCTCCAGCTCCTTGAAATCGGTCGCGGCGGGCGTCTCGCTCACGGTCGGATGCTCGTCGAGGAGCTGGAATATCCTCTCGCCGCTCGCCAAGCCCCTCTGCAGTTCCGAGTTGAGCCGAGCCAGGTTCTTGACCGGCGCGTAGGCCGCAAAGAAGGCGCCGAGGAAGGCGAAGAAGGCCCCGGTGGTCATGCGCCCGGCGATGATCTCGCAGCCCCCGTACCAGATGAGCAGGGAGAGCACCACCGCCCCGCAGAACTCCATCAGGGGGCCGGCCAGGGCCGCGGCGCGCAGGTACCGCATGGTCTGATCGAAGAACGACTGGTTCTCGGCCCGGAACTTCTCCGCCGCGCCCTCTTCGTAGTTGAAGGCCTTGATGAGCAGCATGCCCTGCAGGCTCTCCTGGAAGCGGTGGTAGATCTTGCCCATGATGATCTGGCTCTGGAGGCTCGCGTCGCGCATCTTGCGGCCGAGCACCACCAGTAGGATGGACGCGGCGGGGATGGAGAGCAGGGCCAGGAAGGCGAAGGAGGAGTTCAAGTGGAAGAGCACTCCCATGAGGACGAGCACGGTGAGCGTGTCCCGGATGAGGTAGAGGGGGAGGAACTGGAGCGCCGACTGCACGTTGCCCAGGTCCCCGGTCACGCGCGAGAGTATCTCGCCGCTGCGATGCTCGCCGTAGTAATCCAGGGAGAGCGTATGCAGGTGCAGGAAGAGGTCTTCGCGCAAGGTCTGGGTCACCCGCTGTCCGATCCAGCTCATCAGATAGTTCTGCAGATAGGCCGCCACCGTCTTTATCGCCACCAAGGCCGGCACCCCGAGGATGGCCAGCCAGAGCATGCCGAAGTCCTTGGAGACGAAGATCTTGTCGATGATGGGCTGGAGGGCGTAGATCGAGGCTCCGTTCATGGCCGCGACCACGCTCATGGCCGCGCAGGCCTGCAGGAAGCGGTTGCGGTGCGGCCGGACATAGGGAAGGAAGCGCCAGAGCATCCTCATGGGACGCTCCGCTTGGAGCCGGCCGTCTCCAACACGGCCTCGGCCGCGCGCCGGGCCGCCCCGGGGCCCCCGAGCAGCCCGCGCAGGGCCGAGAGTTCCTTGCGCAGGCCCGAGAGCCGGCGCGGATCCTCCAAGATGAGCAGGGCCTCCCGCGCGACGCCCGGGGCGTCGGCCTCGGCTTGCACCAGCTCCGGCACCAGCCGCTTGCCGCAGAGGAGGTTGGCCATGGTGATGTAGGGGACGCGGATCATGGCGCGCGCGATGGCGTAGGTCGGCCAGAAGAGCTTGTAGATCACGACCATCGGCACGCCGAGCAGGGCGTTCTCCAGCGTCGCGGTCCCCGATGAGGTGAGTGCGATGTCGAGACCGGAGCGCTCCCGGTAGTCCGCTTCGCGCACGATCTTGACCTCAAGGCCGCCGGCGGCCCTCCAGGGGAGGAGGAACTCCTCGTACACGGCGTCGGGGACCTGCGCCGAGGCGAAGAGACTCGCCTCGCAGCGGGGATAGTCGCGCAGTATCCTGCGCAGGGCGCCCAGGAACACGGGCAGATGTCGGCGGATCTCCGAGAGGCGGCTTCCGGGCAGGAGGCCGACCTTCAGCGCGGAGGACTCCTCCCCGCTCCCGCCGTTCCGGGGCGGGGGAAGGACGTCGAGGAGGGGATGACCCACCCAGGTCACCGGCACCCCGGCCTCGCGATAGAGTTTCTCCTCGAAGGGGAATATCACGATCATCCTGTCGACGAGCTCCTTGAGAGCGCGGATCCGGCCGGGCCGGGTGGCCCAGACCTGAGGGCTGATGAAGTAGCAGGTCGTGACCCCCTCGGCGCGCGCCGCCTTGAGCACATGGCGGTTGAAGCCGTAGAAATCCACGCAGACGACGGCGTCGGGCCTGTCCTTGCGGAGCAGATCCCGGATGCGCCGGTCGATGTCCAGGAAGAGGAACAGGTTGCGCAAGGGCTCGAGGAATCCCGTGATCCCCAGCGAGGCGAGGTCGTGCAGGAAACGGCCCCCGGCCGCGGCCTCCTCACGGAGGAATCTCCCGCCCACGGCGGAGAACCTGGCCTCGGGGTCCAAGGCCCTCAACTCCCGCGCGAGCATGGCCCCGTAGAGGTCCCCGGACGGATCGCCGGCCACGATGAGGAAGTGCATGGCTCTACGGCAGCTCGGACCCCATGACGGTCTTGGCGATCCGGCCCAGCCCGCTGGCCCAGTCCGGCAGGAAGGGGGAGGGGGAGTGGTGCCCGCGCAATTCGTACTTCTCCAATTCGTCGGTGATCTGCAAAGCCAGGCGGAGAGCCTCGAGGCCATGCTCCCCGGAGGGCCAAGGCTTGCGGTTATGGCGGATGCAGTCGAGGAAATGGTCGAGCTCGCTGCGCAGGGGCTCGGTCTTGTCGAGCTTCGGCGTGAGGATCTCCACGTCCTTGAGGCTCTTGATGACCGGGTTCTTCTTGCGATAGATGTGCAGGGAGGCGTTGGCGTAGTCGAGGGAGATGTAGCTGTTCTCCTGGAAGATGCGGATCTTGCGGCAGCGCTTGAGCGAGATGCGGCTCGCCGTGAGGTCCGCGACGCAGCCGGATTTGAACCTCACCCGGACGTTGGCGATGTCCTCGTGCTTGGAGAGCAGGCTCGCACCCAGTGCCTCGAGGCTCTGTATCTCGCCGCCCACCAGGGTGAGGAGTATGTCGAGATCGTGGATCATGAGGTCCATGACCACCCCGATGCCGGAGACGCGGGGGTCGTAGGGACCCAGGCGCTCGACGGTGATGAAGCGGGGATGCCGTATGTATTCGATGGCCTTAAGCACGGCGGGGTTGAAGCGTTCCACATGCCCGACTTGGAGCACCGCCTTGCATTCCTGCGCGGCGGCCAGCAGGGACTTGGCTTCGTCGAGGGTGGAAGCCAGGGGTTTCTCGATGAGGCAGTGGATGCCCTTGGAGAGCAGGGCCATGCCCACCTCGAAATGTTTCTCGGTGGGGACGGCGACCACCGCGGCGTCGATGTGGCCCAGGATGTCCGCGGGGTCGCGGTGGGCCAGGGCTCCGGCGCGCCAGGCCGAGAGCTGAGCCCGCCAGATGTTGGGGTCGCAGACCGCCACGAGCTCGACGTCGGGATGCTTGCCCAGGATGCGGGCATGATGGGAGCCGATGCGGCCCGCGCCGATCACCGCGAAGCGTGTCTTTCGATGAGTCATTTCATGCCTTCCTCTGATAACGCGATCAAGGCTATTCCTTTCTCATCCGCTCGCCGTATGAACTCTTCCTTGTCGAAAACGAGGGTCTTTCCGGCCTCCAAGGCCAGGGTCGTGACCCCCGCCTTTTCAAGTACCGGCAGGGTGTCGAGGCCGAGAACGGGGAGATCGAAGCGGAAATCCTGGCGGGGCTTGGCGACCTTGACGACGCTCAGGCGCGGACGGCGGCCCTGGCTGCCCGCCAGGACCCCTGCCCGCTCGATGAGGGCGTCGGTGCCTTCCATCCCTTCCACGGCGACCACGGCTCCCTGCGAGACCACCACGCTCTGGCCGATGTCGAACCCGGCCAGGGCCTTGGCCGCGCGCCAGCCCAGGTCGATATCGGCGCGCTCCTCCTTGCTCGGCTCCCGCCGGCCCAGCCTCCCCTTGGCCGGGATCAGGTGCGAGAGGTAGGTCGCCGAGGAGAGCAGTTCGATGCCCTCCTTAGCGAACTCCGCGGCCAGAGCACCTAGGAGCGTGTCTGTCCTCTTGTCCTTGAGCCCCGCCAATATGCGCACCGCGCGCAGGTCCGGGACGATGCCCCCGAAGAGGGAGACATGCTGGACCTTCCCGGCCATCACGGCCTTCTTGGCCCCGGCTTCCTTGAGCACGCGCAGGGGCTCGCTGACCTGCCCCAGCTTGAAGGAGTTCCAGGAATCCACCTCCTCCTTGAGCGCGGGGTCGGTCACGCCGGCGAGGGCCACGGCCGCGACGCGGAGCCCTTGCCGGCGCGCCTCCTTGGCGAAGAGGATGGGGAACCTGCCCGAGCCCGCGATCAGCCCGATCACCTCTCCCACTAGGCGGCGACCTCTTCCTCCGACTCGACCCCGGTAGCCGGCCTCGTGATGCCGCGCTTGGCGGAGGCGATGAAGGAGACCAACTCCAGGACCTCGGCGGTCGGAGCCGACCCCTTGAGCTTGGCGCAGGCCTCCTCGACGGTCATGCCCGATAGGAACAAGGTCTTGTAGGCTTCCTTGATCGCGCGCGCCGAGGCCGGGGAGATCCCTCCCCGGCGCAGGCCCAGGCTGTTGAGACCCCTGAGCGTCGCCCGAAACCCCTGCGCGGTGCAGAAGGGCGGGACGTCCTTGCCCACGCCCGTGTTGCCGCTGACCATCGCCAGGCGGCCCACGCGGGCGAACTGGTGGACCATCACGCTGGCGCTCAAGACGGCGTGGTCTCCGATCTCCACGTGCCCGGCCAGCGCGCAGGCGTTGACCAGGATGACGCCGTTGCCCACGCGGCAGTCGTGGCCCACATGAGCGCAGGTCATGAAGAGGCAGCCGCTGCCGATGCGCGTCTCCCCGGTGGCGGCGGTCCCCCGGTTCAAGGTCACGCACTCGCGCACCGTGTTCTTGTCGCCCAGGAGCAGGAGCGATCTCTCACCCTTGTACTTGAGGTCCTGCGGCGGAGTGCCCACGAAGGCGTGCGGGTGGATCTTGTTGCCCGAGCCCATGTGCGTGAACTCGACGATCGCGTGCGCCCCGATCTCGCAGTCCGCTCCGATCACCACGTCTTCGCCTATGACGGCAAATGGTCCGACCTTCGCGGATGGGTCGATCTTCGCCGTCTCATGGACTACCGCCGTCGGGTGCATATTGCTCATCGCGTCACCTCTCGCGTCTTTCTTCCCGCGTCCGTCTCTTGCGGTTTGCGGGATTTCGTCCCGAACTCCCGCCAACCGCGCTCATGAGCCTTGGCTCTCCATTTCCTCTTGTGGACGGAATCCTATTGGAGGCTTAGGTTGTTCCGGAGGACCCACGAGTTCCCTCATGGCATCGAAAACACTTTGTATCTTTTCGTCCTGCTTCTGGATACGGCCTTCCAAATCTATGAGCTTGGCGGCCAGGTCCTTGTGCGTGGCCATCAACTGCCTTAGCTGAACAAAAACACGCATGATCGCGATATTCACCCGGATCGCGGGTTCGCTCCGGAGAACGGTGGAAAGCATCGCCACGCCCTGCTCCGTGAAGACCATTGGCAGGTACTTCGAATGGCGCCCTTTCTCTAAGATGCCAATTTGGCATCTTAGAGAACCGTATTCCTTGCGGGTCAATTGGAACATAAAGTCCTTTGGAAACCTGCCAATATTTCTTCTGACGGCGCGATTGAGTTGGCCGGTTGAGACCCGGTATAGGTCGGCCAAGTCGGCATCCAGCATTACCTTGTGGCCACGGAGAAGGTATATCCTCCGCTCAATACGCTCCGCAGGAATCAAAGCTGTTATCGCTTTCATAAGAAGTGAACTGGCGCCTTCATGCCCCGAATAACTGCTAGTACGATTAACGGCCCAAAAAGTTCCAACTCCCCTGAATATCTTGATTTCGGTCGCCCATTTCGGAAGCTTCAAAAACATAGGTGTCCGACGGGGATTGACGCATCCCGGCTCTCGTGTTAAACTGAGACTAGCCATGCGATATGCCTTTGTCGTCCATAAAAGTAAATTCGGATACGACATCCATTGCCCGGCGCTTCCCGGCTGTCATAGCCAGGGGGACACCAAGAAAGAGGCGCTGAAAAACATCCGAGACGCCATCCGCGCCTATCTCCTCATGCCCCACAGATGATTTCTCTAAGATGCCAATTTGGCATCTTAGAGAAATCGGGGCCTTTCCCACCAAGAGCGTTCCTTCATAAAATTGCCTGCAATTTTATGAAGGAACGCGATACCCGCTCATCGCTTGTCGGCCAGCACGAAGGACATATTGGCCTCCGCCGCCATCTTCTCCCCCACGAACGCCTCGCCGCGGAAGCGCCCGGCGCGGCTGCCGAGCTTGAGGACCTCGACGTGGAGCTTGAGGAGGTTGCCCGGGGTCACGGGATTGCGGAATTTGGCTTCCTCGATGCCCAGGAAATAGGCGATCTTGTTCTCGAGCCCGCCCCCGGCCATGAGCATCACGCAGGCGGTCTGGGCCAGGGCCTCGATGATGAGCACACCCGGCATGATGGGATGCCCGGGGAAATGCCCCTGGAAAAATTCCTCGTTGATGGTGATGCCCTTGGTCCCCACGGCCTTCTTTCCCGGCTCCGTGATGTCCACGGTATCCACCAGCATGAACGGATAGCGGTGGGGGATGATCTTCTGGATCTCCACGGTCCCGATCGTGCGCACTGCGGACGGCGCCGGCGCGGTCTCTGCGGTCATATTACCTCCTATCATCTCCCATCATCAGCGGGGCGTGGGATTCACTTCACGAATTCCGCGCCCCGCGTCTTCCCTCTCATGCGGATTGCGGCCGCGTCGAGGAGCTTGGCGAACTCGATGTTGTGGGCGTGTCCCGGACGGACCGCCTCGATGCGGATGCGAAATAGCGAGCGCCCGATGAGCGTGAGGTCTCCGATGAGGTCGAGGATCTTGTGCCGGACGAACTCGTCGGGGAAGCGGAGCCCCTCCAGGTTCGTGTGCACCCTGTCCCGCCCGACGACCACCGCGTTCTCGAGACTGCCCCCCTGCGCCAGACCCTGCGACTTGAGGAAGGCCACCTCATGCTCGAAACAGAAGGTGCGGGCCGGGGCGATCTCCGAGATGTAGCCTTCCGGGTCGAAGCGGAGGTCCATCTCCAGGCGCGGGATGAGGGGGTGGTCGTGCAGGAGCGTGGCCCTCAGCTCGAAATGCTCGGAGGGGATGGCCCGGTAAAAGGAGCCCTGCTTCTGGTAGGTGACCTCCTCCGGGATGTGGAGATACCGTTTGGGGCAGTCGGCGTAGCGATGCCTGCCCGCATTGAGCAGGGCGTCGAAGAAGGGCAGGGCCGAGCCGTCCATGGCCGGCGGCTCGTTGGCGGTGACCAGGATGTCGAGGTTGTCGATCCCGATCCCGGTCACGGCGGAGAGCACGTGCTCGACGGTATGGACCTTCGCCTCCCCGAGCCCGATGTTGGTCCCCCGCACCGTGGCCACCACGAAGCCCAGGCGGGCGGGTATCACGGGGCAGCCCGGGAGGTCCTCCCGGAAGAAGCGGATGCCCGCGTTGGCGGGCGCGGGCCGGAAGGTGATGCGGGAGGGGTTGCCGGTATGGAGTCCGATGCCCTCCAGGGAGATCGTCGAAGCGACGGTGGCCTGGCACTCGGGGCGGTCTTTCATGATTTGACCTCGTTGAGATGGCGTTTGAGTTCCTTCACCGTATCGAAGAGGTCCGGGAGCTTGGAGAAGAGGGCTTGGAGCTTCATGGCCTCGCGGTGCGGGCGGGCCGGCGAGCCGAAGAGCATGCTCTTGGGCTCCACGTCGCTCATGACGCCGGACTGCGCCATGACCACGGCGCCCGAGCCGATCTTCAGGTGGCCGGCCAGACCGACTTGCCCGGCCAGGATCACCTGGTCCCCCGCCTCCGTCGATCCCGCGATGCCCACCTGGGAGACCACGAGGCAGTTCTTGCCCAGCACGACGTTGTGGCCCAACTGGACCAGGTTGTCGATCTTGGTCCCGGCGCCCACGCGGGTCTCCCCGGTGGTGGCGCGGTCGATGGAGACGTTGGAGCCGATCTCGACGTCGTCCTCGATGACCACGCGTCCGATCTGGGGGATCTTATGGTGCTTCCCGGTCTTGGGGTCGGTCCAGAAGCCGTAGCCGTCGGAGCCGAGGACAGTCCCTGAATGCAGGATCACCCGGTCGCCGACCTCGCAATAGTCGCCGATGCTGACGTTGGGATAGATGAGGCAGTCTTTGCCGATGCGGACGTTGTAGCCTAGGAAACTGCCGGCCCCGATGGATGTCCCGTCCCCCACCAGGGTGCGGGCCGAGATCACCGCGAAGGGAGCCACGGTCACATCCTTGCCCAGCCGGGCTTCATAATGCACTTCCGCCTTGGGGGAGATCCCCGGCGCCTCCGGCCGAGCGCGCTCCCTCTCGATGAGCATCAGCACCTGCGCGTAGCACCACTTCGGCTGCTCGCTGTAGAACCGGTTCCTGGGACCCCCCGCCGCCCCCACGGCCTCGGAGGCGGCACTTCCTCGGGTTATCCCTCGGTCGGCAGTCCCCTTCGCCTGCGGGGGCAGGAAGACCGCGCCGGCCTTGCTCGATGCGACGAGGGAGGCGTACCTGGGGTTCTCCAAGAATGAGATGTCCGTCTCCGACGCTTCCTCGAGCCCCGCCGCTCCGGTGACGGCGAAAGCCGGGTCCCCTTCCAGCTCCGCCCCGGTCAGCTTCGCGATCTCTCCCAAAGTTATCCTCATAATTGGAGGCCCTCCAATCTCTTGACGACCCTGTCGGTCAGGTCAACGGTCCTCTGGCCGTAGAGTATCTGGCTCTTGTCCACCACCACGCTCACCCCGCTCTCCCGGGCGACCTCTTGGACGACGACGTAGATCTTGCCCAAGAGCATCTCCGTCCTCTTGCTCTCCAGCTCGACGAGGTTCTTCTCGACCTGGGTCTGATGCTTCTGGAACTCCTCTTCTTTCACCGCGAGATCCCGCTTCTTGTCGGCGATCCGGGTCTCGAGCCCCTTCACCTGTTCCTGGCGGGCTTGGGCCGCGGCCGCGGCGAGTTCCTGCGCCGTGGGACCCTGGGGGACCGGGACCGCGGCCGGCGCGGCGGCCGGCGAGCCTCCCTCTCCCGAGGGGGCGGTCTCAGTGGAGGAGACCGGCGGCAATTCCACCAGGATGGGGGCGGTGGTCAGCCCGGGCAAGTGTATGGTCAAGGGCTTCTCCCCGGAGGGGGTGGAAACGACGCCGGCGGACTCCTGCGAGGAGGAGGCGCGCAGGGGCGCGCCGTCCCCGGAGGGGGCTCCGGTAGAGGGAGCGACTTCGACCGGCGGCGGCGGGGGGGGTGGGACCGGGATCGGCGTCTTCTGGAGCAATTCCAGTTCGAGGGTGAGCCGGGCCAGTTCCGAACGCAGCCCGATGAGCTCCCCCCTGCGCAGATTCACCTGCTCCTCGGCCTGGCGGACTATCTCGGCGAAGCTCTGCTTGGCCTTGTGCGTCTGGGGGAAGAGCTGGAAGACCTTGTGGAGGTCCACATAGCCGATGCTCCCTCGCTCGGCCCTATTCTCCTCGATGCTCACCTCCAGTCCGAGAGCGGGAGAAGTCGCGAGCAGGAAAAGGGCGGCGATCGTCCCCACGGGAAGATGTGTTTGCAACAGGAACGCCAGTCGGTTCTTCATTAGAAGAGGCTCCCGATGCCGAAATTTATCTGGTACTTCTGCTCTCCGGGGCGATGGTTGAGGCCGTATCCCCAGTCCAGCCGGATGGGAAAGGCGGGGGTCACGAAACGGATGCCGAAGCCCACGTCCGTTTTCACGTCCCGCTCGCCCTGTCCCACCCGAAGGCGGACGTCCCGCCAGGTGTCCCAGGAACTGCCCGCGTCGAAGAAGGTGACGAATTTGACGATGCTCTGCTTGCGTTCCCTGGCGAGGGGGAAGCCGAACTCCACGTTGGCGACGTCGTAGACCTTTCCCCCGTCCCGGTAGCCTGCTTCCCCGCTGACCGCGTAGCCGCGCAGGGAGTCCTGCCCGCCCACGAAGAACCGTTCGAACACCGGGACCACCTTGGTCTCCCCGAATTGGGTCACGTAGCCGCCGCGATTGGAGAAGGAGAGCACGAAGGGATAGTCCCCGACGCTGAAAAGGGTGTGGTGGGCGGAGTTGAAGATGTGGGGCTTGAGGAAATGGATGTCGCCCTGCAGGGGGCCTCCGGTAAGCCCCACCCCCGCCCCGTTGCGCGTGCCCCGCGCGGGGTCCCAGATGTTGTCGCGCGTGTCGCGGGCGAAGTCGACGCCGAGGGAGGACTGGATGCTCGTGCCCTCGGAGAGGCGGCCCAGGAACTGCTGCTCCACGTTGTGGATGGATATCTGCTGGAAGGTGTAGTTGAAGTGCAGTTGGTATTTGTCGTCGGCGAAGCGGGGGCCCACGCGCATGGAACCTCCCAGCCGGCGGCTTATGAACCCGGTGCTTGATGTGTCGAAGGGCGAGACGCGGCGCGTGTTGAAGACGTCGAAGCCCAGGCTGATGGGCTTGCCGCGCGTCCAAAGGGTGGTCCAAGAGACGGTATAGTCCTGGACGCGGGAGCCGAAAGACCACTGCACCGAGGCCCTCTGGGCCCGGCCGAAGAGGTTGAGGTGCTGCAGCGACATGGTCCCGATGAGCCCATCAAGGGAGGAGAACCCGGCCCCGGCGGTCAGCATCCCGGGCTTGCCCTCGAACACCTCGAAGGTGAGGTCGGCTTTCTCCGGGTCCGTGGGGCTCTGCGTGTCGAGCTGGACATCGTCGATGAACCCGAGGTTGCGGATGCGCTCGATGCTCTTGCGTATCTTGGAGACCTGAAAAGGCATGCCCTCCTTGATGACCAGCTCGCGCCGGAACACGTAGGTCTTGGTCGCCTTGTGGCCCTCGATGTCGATGTGGTCCACATAGACGATGTTGCCTTCCTCCACCTCGAAGCGCACGTCCATGAGCCCCGTCGCATCGTTGAAGGTCTTCGTCGGATTGATGCGGGTGCGCAGGCGCCCCTTCTCCGCGTAGAGCTCCTGGATGGAGCGGATGGTGGAGTCGAACTTCTCCTGGCTGAAGAGTTTCCCTTTGCGGTATTCCACGGCCTTGGCCAGGTCCGTGGAGGCGTAGAGCGTGTGCCCCGAGAACGTCGTGTCCCCGAAGCGGGACTGACGCCCCTCCTCCACCGCGATGTCGATGAATATCTTGGTCTGGTCCTCGCTGAAGGAGACCGAGGAGGAGACCAAGCGGAAATCCAGGAAGCCGTTGTTCCGGTAGTGGTCCTCGATCTTCGATAGGTCCCCGGAGAGCTTCTTCTCCTCGAAGACCTTCTTGCGCCGGTTCTCCATCTTCTTGAGGAGCTTCTTGGGCTTGAAGGCGGAGACGCCGCTCAAGCGCACATCCTCGATGCGCGAACGGGGGCCCTCCTTCACCCGGAAAAGCAGGTCGACTTTCAGCGCGCCCGTATCCAAGGAGACCTCGGACTCCACCGACGCCTGGAGGAAGCCCTTCTTGTGGTAGGCCTCCAGGATCTTGCCCTCATCGGCGCGCAGTTTCGCCTTGTCCAGGGGGTCCTTCGACTTCAGGGAGGTCTCGTCGGTGAGCCGGCCCCGGGAAAGCTTCTCGTTGCCCTCGAAACGGATCTTGCGCAGGAGGGGCCGCTCTTCCACCAGAAAGGCCAGCCGCACGCAATGGCTCGACCCGGAGACCGAGAGCAGGTGCTCCGGCACGGGCTTAGGCATGGAGGCGATGTCCGCGGCGACGCGCTCGAACTGTCCCAGGGCCAGGAGGCTCTGGATGTCGCGGTCGAGGTCCACCCGGTCGTAGAGGTCCCCCTGGCGCGCCTTGATCTGGGAGCGCAGCACGCCGAGCTTGGAGTGGCGGTTCCCCTCCAAGGCGAGTTCTCCGATGACCCAGGGCGGAGGATGGTCATCGACGGCCCCCGGCGGCGGGGCCGGGGGGGATGGGGTCCCGGGGGAAAGGTCGATGTCGAGCCGGAGCACCCCCGTGGACACATCCACACGGCGCATCCGCACCGACAGGAATCGACCCGAACCCAGGAGCGCCCCGAGATCTTCCGACTGCAGGGAATCCGGGTAGGGGGCGTTCTCGCGCGCCCGGATCTTCCCCCGGACCCACGCCTCATCCTCGGCGCCGACCCCATTGATGTTTATCTGAGCCAGGGTGGAAGCATCCGTCTGACTGAAAACATCGCTAGCCGCGGCTGAAAGAAGGATGGAAAAAACGACTATTCTTGACCAGTCCACGTCGGACCGGAGTATATAAAATAAGCCTCGGGACGGGCAATCTTCCCTCAGGCCAGCTCGTACGCGCGCCCACGAATATGATATACGCAACGACGGAAGTCGTTGCGCGTTACAAACAGGCGCGCCCGTTCGGCGTCACCCCAAACATGTCGATTAGCAATAAAATCAATCTATATTTCACTTCAGGGCTACCGGGAAACGCACCACGCCCTTGATGGAACCCAACAATTTCCCATCCAGCTCCAAGGCCAGCATCTGCCCTCCGGAGGCCGGGAACTCGGGCGAGAGTCCCAAGGGGACCGAGGGTCGGAACCCCAAACGGGAGAAATACCGCGGGTCTCCGACCGTGAATACGAGCTTATGGCCTAGTCCCCGGCATCGCTCCAATCCATGGCGGATGAGCCTCTCGGCCACGCCTTGGCGCCGATGCTCCGGCAGAACCGCCAAGAGCCCCATGGCCACCGCGGGATGGGAGGACGCTCCATCCACGACCCCGGCTCGGGAGAAGAGGACGAAGCCCAAGAGCCCCCCCGCCTTGTCAGCCACCAGGGAGAGGGGAGCGAGGAAGTCCGTCGATCCCCGGAGGGCGTTGAGGCGCTGGGCCTCCCCGTCCCGGCCGTAAGACCGGCGCAGCAGGTCCGCCACGGCATCCTGTTCCGATGATGTTTCCGGACGGACGATGATCATCGGGCCCGCTTAGCCTCGGTCTTGGACCCCGCGCGCTGCCCCCGCGGCGGGTCACGCCGCAGGGACTGTGGGACCCGCGCACCAGCGGGGAGTGTCGACTCCGGAGGTCGTTGGCGCTCGGCCTGCGCGAGAGGAGAACCGCCCGCGCGCTGGGCTTTCGCGGGACGGGGCGGGGCGGAGGGCACGGGGGCCCCCCGTTCCGGGTCGTAATAATCGAGCCCGGAGTGGTCGAGGACCTCCTCCCCCATGAGCAGGCGCAGGGTGTTCTGGAGTTTGAGGTGCTGGAGGAAGAGGTTGTGCTCCGGCCGCAGGTCCTCCCGGCACTGGGGGGACTTGAAGTAGAAGGACAGCCACTCCTGGATGCCCTTGAGCCCGGCGCGCTTGGCCAGGTCCAGGAAGAGCGCGAGGTCCAGGACGATGGGCGCGGCGAGGATGGAGTCCAGGCAGAGGA
>CAYHRV010000052.1:0-16021 GCA_964359165.1 uncultured Elusimicrobia bacterium | reverse complement strand
GGTGTGGTTGTTCGAATCAAAGATGCCCGTGAGGTAGTCGCCGACCTTGGCGAAGTTGGACTCGGAGGCGCCTTGGCCGGAGGAGTCCTTGACGAAGCGCATCACCACCCCGGAGAGGGGGGAGACGACGGTGGAAGGCAGGTATTTTTCGGACTCGGAGCGCCCCGGCTGGACCACGGCCAGCCCATCTACGGCTGAAACACGGCTGCCTTCCTGCACGCTCAGGGAGAGCACGCGCCCGCTGACCTTGGAGGCGATGTCCACACTCTGGCGGGCCGCCGCTTCCCCGGTCTCGCTGAAGCGCAGCTCCAGGCTTCCGCGCGACACCTCCGCCAGGGCCGCCTCGTTCTCGGGGGGTCTATTGGCGGCGCGATGGCGCCGCCAATAATACGCTCCGCCGCCGACCGCCGAGCAGAGGAGGAGCGCCAGCCAGAAGCCCTTGCGCTGCAGAAGTCCCATGGGGGGATTGTAGCAAAAGACTTCAGGCGCGCCGGGAGCCGCGGCGCGGGGCCGCGGCGTAGCCGGGGTAGCGGACCGAAACCTCCACCCAGTCCGGGTCCTCGAGGGAGGGCCCCCAGTCATGAAGCCGGAGCATGCAGGTGCGCTCCGCCGCGACGGCGAAGGCGATCGGACCGAGGAATACTCCCGCGAATATCCCCAGGGACGCCGCGAGGTCCTTATCCGGGTCTTCAAACCGACCGGCCAGGAGGAGGCCCAGGAAAAACGGGAGCAGACCCAGCGCGAGGGCGATCCATGGGGTCCTGAGCTCCTTGCGCTTGCAGTCCGCGCAGGCCGGGAAGCGGATGTGGGAGACGGGATGCTCGAAGCGCGCCCGGCTGGGAAGGGCGATGTGGCCTTCTTCATCGGGCTTTCCCCCGCAGCCGGGACAAGCCTCGGGGAACCCGGAGGCTCTCAAGGCGTCGATGCGCATCCGATGCATGTCAGTCCAGCGCCAGATACCAGGCCAGGGCCTCGGCCGTGCGCACGGGCCCGGGCATGCCCGCGGCCTTGTTGACGATGACGCCGGAGGAGTCGCTGACGAGGAAGTGCGGGACGCCCGCGACGCGGAGCCTCCCCGCGGGGTCGAGGAGCGTGTCCGGGCCGAATTCCCGGGCGAACTCGCGCACCGCCTCCTCGGTATCCATCCCCACGACCACGCGGGTCTCCACGCCGCGCGCCTTGACGATCGCGCCCAGGCGCTTGATCAGCTCGGCCTTGGTCCGGCAGACCCCGCACCAGGGGGCCACGACCACGGTCAGGCATTTCTTCGCCGCGCAGCGCGCCAGCGCGGTCTCGGATTTCCCGGAGAGGGAGGGGAGTGTGAGGTCCGCCATCCGGGGGCGCTCTCTGCGGTCGCAGGAGGAGAAGAGTAGGACGCATGCAAGGAGGGCGCTCGATAGGGTCCTCGAGCGCGTCATAGGGGTTCGCCCGCGGCGTAGCGGTACTCGGCCGCGGCCACATGGGCGTCGTGCATGGCCTGGGCGCGCTGGACCTGCGATTCGAGGAAGTCGAGCTGGGCCTGGGCCAGCCGTATCACGTCCGCGCGGCCTTGCTGGTATTGGTCGGAGACCAAGCCCAGGTTCTCACGGGAGATCTCCTCCTTGCGCGAGGCCACCCGCAGAGTCTGGAGGGCGCGTTCGAGCTCGCCGCGCGAGAGGGCCACTTCCTGCCCGACCTGGAGCTCAACCGCCCGGCGGCTTTCCCGCGCGCGCTCGAGTTCGGAGCGGGAGACCAAGGCGTTCTGGGCCTGCGAGTAGGCGTTGAAGCCCGAGGGAAGGGCCAAAGTGAGGGCGAGGCGGTAATTGGGGTTGGGGATGCCGAAGGCGGAGGGCTTCCCGAATGTCGCCACCTCCTGGCGCTGCCAGAGCGCGTCCAGGGAGAGCGCGGGGACGCCCTCCCGGATGGTCCGGCGCAGGCCCACCGCGGCCTTGTCCTCCTCCAGGCGCGCGATCCTCAGTTCCGGACGCTTGAGCAGGGAGTCGCGCAGCTCAGTCCCGGGCTCGGGGAAAGTCCGGGCCCCGGGTTCGGAGAGGGGCTCGGGCTCGGCCGGGTCCAGGGGTCCGCGCTGAAGGAGCGTGTTGAAGCGCACCAGGCTCTTGCGCGTCTCCGCCTGGGCCGAGGCCAGGCGCAGGCGGCTCGATAGCAGGTCGGTCTCGCTCTTGAGGAGGTCCGTGTAGCTTTTCATCCCATGCTTGTAGAGGTCCTGCGTGAGGGCGAACTGGGCCTCCTGGGCCTTGAGGTTGCCCTCGGAGACTTCCAATATCCTGCCCTTGAGGGCTAGGGAGTAGTAAACCCGAAGGGCCGCCAGGGCCTGCGAGCGCAGGGAAGCTTCCAGCTCCGCGTCCGCCGCGTCCTTAGCCAGGGAGGAGGCGCGGACATTGAGCTCATCGGCGAAGGAGTTGAAGAGGTTCCAGCGCAGGCCGGTGTTGATCCCCACGTCCGAGGCGTTGAGCCGCCAATTGTGGAACTGATAGGAGTCGGCCGGGGTGTGCCCGTAGGGCACCGAGTCCGCCGACCAGCTCAGCGCGGGCAGGGCCGCGGAGGCGAGGGCCGACTTCCACCGGTAGGAGGCCGCTTTCCGGGAGAGGCGGCTCCGGGCGGTTTCAGGAGAGGCTTCGAGCGCGGCGGCGACATAGGCCGCGGGGGACCAAAGGCGGGTCTCCTGGGCCCAGCCCGGCCGGAGGAAGGCGGCGCCCAGGGCGAGAAGGAGGGCGGCGGTGGAGCGGACCCGCATTACTCCTGGACGATGATGTTGACGATGACCTGTTTGACTCCGGGCACCGCGCTGAGAACCCTGTTGATGCGCCGCTTCTGATCCGGCGTGTCGACCATGCCCGAGACGGTCACGATGCCCATGTGGGTGCTCAGGTCGAGGAAGCGGGGATTGATGTCCGGGTCGGCCTTGAGCTGGGCCCGCGCCCGGGCGGTGATGGCGGGATCGCTGGTATCGATGTGGCGCAGGTCGCGCGCGCAGGCGCCGAAGGAAACCGTCGTGAAGAGGAGGACCCCGAGGGCCGCGGTCCGGATTCTCATGTTGAGGGGAGCCATGATTCATAGTACAATTTTTGCGCGCCGACGAGCGCCCCCCTGAATGAAGCTTCTCCTGGCGACCCGAAACCGGAATAAGGTCCGCGAGCTCTCCTGCCTGCTCGAGGACCACGGCTTCTCCGTCGAACTCGTCTCCTTGGCGGACTTCCCGGCAGTCCCCGAGGTGGCCGAGGATGGGGCCACCCTGGAGCAGAACGCCTGCAAGAAGGCGCTCCTCCCGGCGCTCTCCACGCGGCTCTGGACGCTGGCCGACGACACGGGGCTGGAAGTGGCGGCGCTCGAGGGCCGGCCCGGAGTCTTGTCCGCCCGCTACGCGGGGGAGGCTTGCGACAGCGCGGCCAACAACGAGAAGCTCCTGCGCGAGTTGAGCGGGGTCGCTCTCACGGCGCGCAAGGCCGTGTTCCGCTGCGTCGTCGCCCTCTCCTCCCCCCAGGGGAGCGTGTGCATCGCCCAGGGCCGGCTGGAGGGAAAGATCGCCCTCGAGCCCGAGGGGGGCAACGGGTTCGGTTACGACCCCCTGTTCCTGGTGACCGAGTTAGGCAAGACGCTGGCGCAGATGACGGCCCGCGAGAAGAGCCTCATCAGCCACCGCGCCCGGGCCGTCGGCGCCATCGCCCCGTTCTTGACCAACGCCTTGGAACACGCTCCATGAGGACCCTCCCGGCGGCCCTGGCCGTCCTCCTCGCGTCGGCTCCGGCGCTCCCGCTTCCGGCCTGGGCGGCGAAGACCTCCGAGGGGCAGACGACCTACTGGGACATGATGATGCAGGCGCAAGCCGCTAGGGACTTAGCCGAGGGTTCGGCGCACATGGAGAGTCGGAATTATCCCAACGCCGCGCGCGAGTTCGCCAAAGCGGTCATCAAGAACCCCACCGACGCGCTCGCGCACCGCATGCTGGGCGCGGCCCAGTATTGGCTGGGGGAAGTGGACCAGGCCGAGGCTGAGTTCAACGAGAGCCTCAAGCTCGACCCCAAGAGCGCCCAGACGCACGTCCTCCTTGGCATCGTCTACGCGTGGAGAGGCGACGAGAAAAGGGCTTACGCCGCCTTCCAGGAGGCGGACCTGCTCGACCCCCGCCGGGCCGACATACAGATGAACCTCGGCTCCATCGAGGAGGGGATGGGGCTCACTCCCCAGGCCCTGGACCATTTCCGCAAAGCCGTCTCGTTCGACCCCGTCCATCCGCTCTACCGCTTCCAGCTCGGCTCCCTCTACCGCAAGCTCGGGCGCGAGGAGGAGGCCATGGAGTCACTCCAGGCGGCGCTCAAGCTCTTCCCGATGTACCAGGACGCGATGTTGGAACTCGGCTCGCTCTGCGAGCGGGCCGGGAGGAACAAGGACGCGGCGGAGATGTTCCGCCGCGCGATGAAGGCCAAGCAGAGGGATTCCGTGGCCCGTTTCCGCTTCGCGCGGGCCACGCTGAAGGATGGCCGCCCGGCCAAGGCGCGCGAGGCCCTCATCGACGTCTTTCACCTCACCCCGGACAGCCAGGGCGGACTGGCGCTCTCCGTCTCCTATGGAGGGCGAGGACGGACGCCTCGGGAGAAGGAAGGGGAGGGGGGCAAAGAGGAGGCTCCGGAGTCCGGCCAGGGGCCTGAGGGGCCGCTGGAGGTGCTCGCCAAGAACCTCGCCCGCCTCCCGCTCGACCGGGACGCGGAACTCAGCGTGGACATCGTCGCCCTGCCCAAGCCCAAGCTGGTGAAAGCCTCCAAAGCCGAATCCCCCTCGAGGCTCAAGGATGCTTTCGAGCGCGCCGCGGGCGCGGCCGCGGCCCAGCCCTTCGCCGCGCGCAGGGAGTTCAAGCTCAAGTCTTCCGACGCCGCCGGACGCCGGGAGGAGGTCCGTGCCATCATCGCCGGCCTGCGCGAGACCCTGGCCAAGGCTCCCCAGGACGCGGAGGTCCGCCTGGGGATGAACCTGTCCTTTTCAGAGAGGCCCTCGGCGTCTTCGGCGTCCTCGGAGCCCGGACGCAAGGGGAAGGTCTCCTATAACCCCCATGACGTGGGCAATGACATGGGCCTCTGGGTGATGGGCACCGGCTGGATGTCTCTGGTGGAGGAGGCTCTGGAGAGCGGGATCGAACCCGACACCGCGGACGCCCGGCTCTTGCGGGGAGTGGGCTACGCCGTGATGGGGGACGCCGCGCGCGCGGAGGACGCCTTCCGCAAGGCCTTGGAGGCCGACTCCAAGGACGCCCTCGCCCATCTGGGCCTGGGCGTGTGCCGGATCATCTCCGGCGACGAGAAGGGCGCGGCGGCTTCTTTCCGGCGGGCTTTGGAATTGGACCCGGGGAACCGGGCCGCGGCCGAGGGCCTGAAGTGGCTGCTCACCGAGCCCGCCGGCCCCGGATAAGGGAAGTCCTACTTTCGGCCGTCCAGCATCACGCCGAGCTGGTCCCTCGCCGAACCCAGCGTGTCCAATCCGGGATGGAAGCGCGCGTCGTAGGCGGCCTTCTTCTCCGCGATGTAGCGGGAGAAGGACGCCAGCATGGCCCGGAGCTCCGCGATGCGCAGGTCCGCGTTGCCGTCGCCCGTCTGAGCCTTCTGAAGCTCGAGAGTCCCGGTCCCGAAGCTCGAAACGCGCTGCTGTGCGTCCTGGAGAGCCGCTTTGAAGCGCTGTTTTGCCTCTTCCGTGGTCCGCAATTGCCGGTCCGCCGCGTCGAAGGCGGCTTTCGCGCCGTCGACCTCCCGCTTAGCCGATTGCGCGGCCTGCTGGGCCGGGTCGGGAACATACCCGCTCTTGGAGGTCGTGGCCCCGCCGAAATGGGGCTGTTTGCATAGAGTCCCCTGATGGTCGGCCGGGGGCATCGGAGGGCAGGCGTTGAAGCCGCTCTCGAAGCCGCCGTATTGGCCGTGCGCGGACTTGGCCATGGATATCTGGGATTTGAGCTGGCCGTGGGCGTCCTTCACCCGGGTCTGCGCGCCTTCGGCCTTCGCGATCGCCTCATCGACCTTGGCGGCGCTCTCGAGCCCGGCCTGGCCGAGGGCCTGGGCGCTCTGATGCAGGCGGGTGAGGCTCTGATGGATGCCCGCGATCGTCGAGTCCATCTTGACCGAGGCCGCGGCCGCGCTGGCCCCCACCAGCCCGCCGGCCTTCTCGGCGAGCTTGTAGGCGCGCTTGAGCCGGATGCCTTCTCCGGTCAATGGTGGAGGCGGCGTCGAAAAAGCCGACTGGGAGGACTGGATCTGGCCGCGCGCGGAGGCCGCCGGCCCGCCGAGAGCGGACTTGGGCTGGCAGTCCCCGGTTTTTCCCAGCTCCGACTCGTAGCCCGAGGGGTCCTCGGAGGACTTCGGCGCCTGCGCGGTCCCGTCGCCGGGCTGAAGCCCGTTCTTGAACTTGCCGAGCTTGTCCCCGGACTTGGTCTCCCGCTCGGAATCATCGCGCAGGCCCTTGGGGCTCGAACAACCCTCGGCGCCGGAGAGCTTTTGACCCGGCGTCTCCCCGGAGGAGGAGGGCGAGTCGGCCGAGCCTTCCCTGCCCGCGCCCGAGGACGTCTGGCTGCCGGCGCCCTTGTCGGAGGACGGGGTCTTGTCGGCGGAGCCTTTGTCGGAACCCTTGCCCTCGTCGCTGCCCGGGGGGGCGCCCATCTGGGGCATCTCGTTCTTCTTCTCGGGGCAGGGCTGGCCCTGGGTGCGAGGACTGCCGTCCGGACAGCGGCTCTCCGGAGGCGTGCGCGTCGAATTCCGCTTGAAGTCGACGGGCGTGGACCCGGAGTATTCGGGCGGCTTGGAGTCGTCGGAGGGATGATACGCCGGGACGGCCGCAGGCTGGGGCGGCGGAGGGGTCAGGACTGCGGGCGTCGTCTGTTTGGAAGGCTGGAGCGTCTCGGCCGGAGGCGGGGGCGCGGGCTCGCTGTATTGCGGAGCGTACTGCTGCCCCGCCCAGGAAGGCGAGAGCGCGGCGAAGGCCAGCAGGCTGAAAAGGAGCTCGGTCCCCATCCCTATATTCGATAACAGGAAGACCCGGACCTGTCAAGGGACTTACTGATCGAATCTGCTATACTTGGACCCGGTGCCGGTTGTCCTCGCGGCATCGAGGCCCGCCGATGATAGAAGAGACCATCGCCAAGATCGAAGCCGCCATCAAGAGGATCGACGCCGCCGACCTGGCCAAGAAGCCGGAACTGATGCGCCTGCTGGCCACGCTGAAAAGCGAGGTCAAGACCCTCTCCCGCACTCATGAGGACCAGGCCCGAAGCATCGCCGGCTTCACCGAGGTGGCGGCCCATGAATCCTTGCGCCGGGAGAAGGAACCCCATCTCCAGAAGCTCTCGCTCGAAGGCCTGGCTCTCTCGGTAAGGAGTTTCGAGGCCTCCCACCCGAAAATGGTGGAGGCCGCCAATGAGCTATGCAAGCTGCTCGCGGGGATCGGGATCTGACGTCCATCTTAAGAGGATCCCCATGACTTTCATGAAGGGGTTCGTGCGCCGGGTGCATTTCGTGGGCATCGGCGGGGTGGGGATGAGCGGCATCGCCCAGGTGCTGCTCAATCTCGGATTCGAGGTCTCCGGGTCCGATTTAAAGGAGACCGAGGTCACCCGGAGGCTGGCGCAAGCCGGCGCCAAGGTCTTCCTGGGACATAAGGCCTCCGCCGTGGGCAAAGCCCAAGTCGTGGTCATAAGCTCCGCCGTTTCGCCTTCCAACCCCGAGGTCGCCGCCTCCCGCAAGCTCGGCATACCGGTGGTGGCGCGCGCCGAGATGCTCGCCGAGCTCGCCCGCCTCAAGAAGACCGTCACGGTCTCCGGCTCCCACGGGAAGACCACCACCACCTCCATGGTGGCCATGGCCCTTTCCGCGGCCGGAGCCGATCCCACGATGATCATCGGCGGCCAATTGGCCAACATCGGGTCCAACGCGCGCCTGGGCACCGGGGAGTACCTGGTCGCCGAAGCCGACGAGTCCGACGGCTCCTTCCTCCGCCTCCTCCCCCTCGCCGCGGTGGTGACGAACATCGATTCCGACCACCTCGACTTCTACGGGGACATGGAAAGGCTCAAGGCCGCTTTCCTGGAGCATCTGCATCGCCTGCCCTTCTACGGAGCGGCGGTGCTCTGCGCCGACGACCCGGTGCTTGGCGGACTCATCCGGAAAGTCCAGCGCCCCATCATCACCTACGGCCTCGGCCCGGCCGAGTGGAGCGCGGAGGTGTCCGAGTCGAGCTCCGAGGGTCTGCTCGGAGGGGTCCGTCTGCGCGTGCGGCACCGGGGCAAGCCCGCCGGCGCGTTCCGCTTGAGAGTCCCCGGGCGGCACAACGCCTCCAACGCCCTGGCCGCGGTCGCGGTGGGCGCCTATCTCGGCCTCGACCTCAAGCGTGTCTTCCAGGGGCTCGAGGAGTTCCGCGGCGTCGGACGCCGGCTCGAGCGGCTGGGCGAGGCCCAGGGCGTGGCCTTCATCGACGATTACGGCCATCATCCCACCGAGATACGCGCCACGCTCAAGGCCTTGCGTTCGGCGGCCCCCAGGCGGAGGATCGTCGCCCTCTTTCAGCCGCACCGCTTCTCCCGGACCCAGCTCCTGCACCGGGAGTTCGGCCCCGCGCTCAAGGCCGCCTCCAAGGTCTTCGTCATGGAGGTGTACCCGGCCGGGGAAGCCCCCATCCCAGGCGTGGATTCCGGGCTCATCCTGAAGTCCGCGCGCAAGGCCGGGGTGGACGCCCGTCCCTTTTCCCGGGCCGTGGACCTGGTGCGGGAACTGCGCGCGGGGGACATCGTCTTGACCCTCGGAGCAGGGGATGTCTGGAAGGTCGGCCTCGACCTCCTGCGCCGCCTCGAGAGCAGCCTGCTCTCATCGGTATAAGGAAACATCGTGACCCAAACCAAGGAAACTCCGGGGAAGGGGAAGCTGCTGTTGGGGCTGCTGTTCATGGGGCTGAGCGGGACTGGGGCGTTGATATATCTGGCGCGCCAACCCAAGGCTCCGGCGGGCGGGGGGCCGCGTCCCGACGACATGGTGGCCATCGACATGGGTCCGGCCGCCTTCGAGACCCTAGCCAGTTCCTGGGGGGGGAGGGCCGGCATGCCGTCCTCGGACCTGCTGGGCAGGGAGCGCCGGGAGCCCTCCGTCGGTTTGACCGCGGCCCCGGTCTATACCCAGGACTCCACCGACACCGTGGTCGCCTTCGGCCCGGGTCAGGCCCCGGCCGAGGAGCGGAGCGCGCGCCCCGCGGCCCGGCCCTCCACCCCGGCCGCCCCGGCTCGCGCGCCCTCGGCCGAGCTCGATGAGAAAGAGAAGAACAAGCTCGGCTCCGTGGTGGGCCGCCTCGATGAGAACGGGACCAAGAAGCTGGCCGAGTCCGGCACCTTGCTCGCGCGCGCCGTCGAGAAACTGCTCGACCATCCCAAGCTCGTGGGCTTCCTGCTCAACAACAAGACTCTGGCCAAGGGCTTCATGAAGACCGGGCTGACGCCTAAGCTCTGCAAGGACCCCAAGGCCCTGGCCTCGTGGATGGCGGACGCCAAGAGCTCCGAAGGGGTCGGGATGTACATGAAGACCTTCCAGAAGGCCCTGCAGAAGCCCGAGACCGCGGGCGCGATCGTGGGCAGCGAACTGGCCAAGACGGTTTTCGATGAATGCGGTTCGGTCAATACCCTGACCCATGACCCCTCCCTGGTCAAGGAGGTGGCCATCGGCAACCCTGGGTTCTTCATGATGCTGGGCGACCCCGCCCTGGCCGGAGCCTTGGCGGCTAATCCCCAGGCCATGGCGGCGGTGGGGGACATGCAGTCCTCCTCCACGAAGAGTCCGTGAAGTTCGACCAGCATTTCCTCATCCATGGGGAGACGGCCGACCGCATCGTCTCCGCCGCGGCCCTGCGCCCCGGCGAATCCGTCCTGGAGATCGGCCCGGGGAAGGGAGTGCTCACCGAGCGTCTCCTGGCCTCGGGCGCCCGGGTCCGGGCCGTGGAGATAGACCGCTCCCTTGCCGCGGCCCTGCGGGAGCGCTTGGGGCCCGCGGGCCTGGAGGTGGTGGAGGCGGATTTCCTGCGCGCCGACTTGACCACCCTGGGGACCCCGGAGACGGTGGTCTCCAATCTCCCCTATTCCGTGGGCACCCACATGCTCCGCCGCCTATTCGCCTGGCCGGTCTGGAAGAGGGCCGTGCTCATGTTCCAAAAGGAGGTCGCGCGCCGCGTCCTCGCGCTCCCCGGAGGGAAGGGCTACGGTCTGCTGGCCCTATCGACGCTCATCCACGCCGACGCGGAGCCCGTGTGCGACGCGCCACGCGTCTGTTTCCAGCCGCCGCCCCGGGTGGACTCGGCGGTGGTGCTCCTCTTCCGCCGCGAGAAACCCCGCTTGCCGGAGGGAGTCGGGGAGGAGGGCTTCTTCCGCGTAGCCCGGGCGGCGTTCAGCCAGAAGCGGAAGATGGCGGCCAAGTCGATCGCCTCCGCGCTGGGCCTCCCGAAGGAGGAAGTCTGCGCCGCGCTGGAGGGCTGCGGGGTGCCGCGCTCGGCCCGGGCGGAGGAGATCGGCCCCGAGGCTTTCGGAGCGCTGGCTCGAAGTCTCCTCGGATTTGATAAAATATGAAGGATTATGCGGAGGTTTCGGCCCTTCGGAAAGGCAGGGGGCCGATCCAGTCCAGGGCTTTGAGGGCTTCCTGGTAGAGGGCGTCTACGGAGACGTCCCGGCAGGAACCCCAATCGGCGGAGACGGAACTGAAATGCCCCGATTCCGGCGGATACATCCAGACGGTCCGGGTGTAGCGGCTCAGCGGGCTCAAGGTCGGTGTGCCCACCGCGGCGGCCAGATGCGCGGTCCCGGTGGCGTTGGTGAGGAGGAGGTCGAGGCGGGAGAGGAACGCGGCCGTGGTCTCCAGGGCGAGGCCCGAAACCACGGGAGCTCCGCCCTCCACCCGGGCGGCGATGGCGCGGACCTCGCGGGCCTCGCCCGGCCCCGCGAGGAAGAGGAGGGCCGATCCTCGGGCTTTGAGGCGCGAGGCGAGCTCGACGAAGCGTTCCCTGGGCCAGCGGTTGTCGAATTTCTTGAAGTTGCCTGGGAAAACGCCGATCCGGGGATGAGCCCCGGATAGGCCCGTTTCCGCGAGTATCTTGTCGGCCTCCGTGTATGCCGTTGGAGGGATCCTTACCTTGAGTTTTGGCCGGTATTGGGCCCCGAAGGCCGCGGCCAGGCGCGCGTAGCGCTCGAGCACGTGCTCGGCCTCCGCCGGGGCGTCGACGAGCAGGTCGAAGGAGGAGTCGCCGCGGTTCTTCGAGAAAGCGGCCTTCGCCCGGGCTCGGGAGAGCCCCGCCAGCGTCCAGGCGGAGCGGGAGAAGGCGGGATTGAGGTCGATGAGGAGATCGGCCCGCTCCCAGAGGAGTTCGGCGGCGAGGGCGAAGTTGCGCCAGGGCCGGTGGATGCGCCCGAGCACGCGCACGCCGTCGATGTCCGCGATGAGGCGCGCGGCCGAGGCCCCGCGCTCTCCGGTGAAGAGGATGATCTTCGCGTGCGGGAAGCGGCCGCGAAGAGCGGCGAAGAACGGCGTCGCGGCGAGCAAGTCGCCCAGGCGCCCGATCCAGACCAGGCGTATGAGGCGGACGTCGTCAAGCGGGATGGAAGGCATCGGCACGGCATTCTATCATTGAGACGGACGAGAACACCAAGGAGCCAAGAATGATCACGACGTGGGATTTCCGCGAAGGACTCATCTACGAGGACGGCTCTCAGATCCTCGAGATCATCCATTACCAGCATCACCGCAAGTCGCAGGCGCGCGCGGTGGTCCGCATCAAAGCCCGCGACGTCAACAGCGGAGGCATCATCGAGAAGTCCTACTCCTCCGACGACAAGTTCCGCGAGGTGGACGTGCGCAAGAAGGACTTCCAGTTCCTCTACGGGGAAGGGGACACCCTCCACTTTATGGACACCGAGTCCTACGAGCAGGAGACGCTCCCCAAGTCGAAGATGGGGGAGCAGTCGCGCTTCCTGACGGAGAACATGGAGGTCATCGGGGTCTATTTCGACGGGGCCTTCCGCACGGTGACCCTCCCGGCCAACGTGGTCATGACCGTGACCTCCGCGGAGCCCGGCTTCAAGGGCGACTCGGTCTCCAACCTGATGAAGAAGGCCGTGCTGGACACGGGCATCGAGATCAAGGTCCCTCTCTTCATCAAGGAAGGCGACCAGGTGCGCGTGGACACGCGGACCGGGGAATATGTCGAACGGGTATAGGCTCATGAAAACGAAATCGGCCCCTCGGACGGAGGCATCCCCCCGTGGGGGGGACGCCAGCGGGGGCTTCATGAAAAGGAACTCGGCCCCCCGGACGGAGACAGACCCCCGCGGGGGGTCCGTCGGCAACGCCCCCCGGACGGAGGCATCCCCCCTTGGGGGGGACGCCGGCGCATGATAAAGGCTGTAATATTCGACATCGACAATACGCTGACGGACTTCATGCGCATGAAGCGCGCCTCCGTGGACGCCGCTGTGGAGGCGATGATCGACGCGGGGCTCAAGGTCGAGAAATCCGCGATGGTGGACAAGATCTTCGACATCTACTGGAAAGACGGGGTCGAGGACCAGAAGATATTCGACAAGGTGCTCCTCAAGGAGTTCGGCTCAATCGATTACAAGGTCCTGGCCTCGGGCATTCTCGGCTACCGCCGCGCCAAGACCGGGTCCCTGACCCTCTACCCCCACACCAAGATGACGCTCATCGAGCTCATGCGCTCGGGCATACGCTGCGCGGTCATCTCCGACGCCCCCAAGCTCGAGGTGTGGCTGCGCATCGTGGGCCTGGGCCTGCACCACTACTTCGACCCGGTCATCGCCTCCGAGGATTTCGGGGTGAAGAAGCCCGCGCCCCAGCCCTTCCGCAAGGCCTTGGAACTGCTGGGCACCCGGCCCGAGGAGACGCTCATGGTCGGGGACTGGGCGGATAGGGACATCGCGGGGGCGAAGTCCCTGGGCATCAAGACCGCCTGGGCGAAATACGGGAACACCTTCGACACCAAGGACTCGGGGGCGGACCATGTCCTCGAGGACATCGTCGAGCTGCTCGACATCGTGCGCAAGGAGAACGCCGCGGATGCCAAGGTCTGAAAGGCCCACTCTTCAACGGCTGAAAACCCGCCGCAAGGCCATCCTTCGCATCGCCGCCGGGCACGGGGCGCGCGATGTGCGCCTTTTCGGGTCCGTCGCCCGTGAGGAGGCCGGTCCCCGGAGCGATGTGGACTTCCTGGTGCGGATGGAAAAGGGGAGGGGACTCCTCGACCTTGTCGGTCTTTGGCAAGATCTCGAAGAATTCCTGGGCTGCAAGGTCGACGTCTTGACCGACGGAGGGGTAAGCCCGTATCTTCGAGAGAGAATCTATCATGAGGCCAAGCCATTATGAAGTCGGAGGCTCCTTGACCCTCTTCCGGTGGCGCCCTGGGTCGGTCGTTATCATCCTTCTTCTGATCTGTCCGAGCGCGTGGGCGTTGAAAGTGGAGAAGATGTACGGGATGCTCTCCTCGGGCCGGGCCATGGAGGTCGCCGCCGGTTCGGCGCTTCTGCGCTTCGACCTCTCCCTCTCTTCCGCCGATCGCGCGGCCGCCCTGGCTTCGGCGGGCGTCACCCTCCTGCAGGAGTTCGACGCGGGCTGGGCGCACGTCGCCTTGCCGCAAGGGATGCCGGTCTCCACCGGACTAAACCTTTTGCGCGGCCTCCGGGGCGTGGTCAAGGCCGCTCCCAATAGGGTGTTCCGTCCCCTGCGCATGCCCAACGACCCCCAGGCCCCCAGCCAGTGGCACTTCTCCAACATCAGCGCCAACTCGGCGTGGGAATACGAGGTGGGGACCTCGAGCCTGGTCACCATCCTCATCATGGACTCCGGCGTCGAGGGGACGCATCCCGACCTCTCCGCGAAGATCATCCCGGGCAAGAGCAGGTCGTTCAATCCGCTGACCGGGGCGGTGGCCGCCGACGACCCCTTGGTCGGGGCCTGCGAGCACGGCACCGAGGTCGCGGGTGTGGCCGCGGCCTCGAGCAACGACGGCGTCGGCGTGGCCGGCGTGTCCTGGGGGGCTAGGCTGGTCTCCTTGAAAGTCTTCGCCGACTCCGACTGCAACTGCGACATGACCTGCCGCACCGATTGCGGCGTGTCTCCCAATGTCTGCGGGACCAGCGAGGTCGCCATGCGCAATGCCATCACCTATGCCTCCTCCACGCTCACTGGAGTCGGCTTGGGACGGATCGTGTTGAACATGAGCTTGGGGGCGCAGATCACCTGCGGCGCCGATGACGGCGCCCTTCCCGGCGCGGTGAGCGCGGCTTCGGCGGCCGGCATCGTGCTCATCGGCGCGGCGGGCAACGATGGGGGCGCGGTGAACTCTCCGGGCAATTGCGCCGGCGTCATCCCGGTGGGGATGACGGACAAAGGCAACAACGTGGACTCGCGCTCATCGCGGGGGGCGGAGATGACTTCCAGCGGCGTCGTGGCTCCGGGAGTCGGCTTGACCACCACTCATACCGGCGGCGGCTACACCGCCTCGGCCACCGGGACCTCTTTCGCCGCGCCGGTGGTCTCGGGCCTGGCGGCCCTCATCCTATCGGCCCGGCCGGACTTCACCCCGGCGCAGGTCAAGGATACTCTGCGCAACTCGGCCTCTTCCATCGGGGTGGCCTCCGTGCAGAGCGCCGAGGCCCAGGCCGTGCCGCTGGGGAGCGTCGCGGGCGCGGGTCTGGTCAACGCCTACAAGGCCGTGCGCCTGGCCGTCACCGGCTCCGCCGCCTACGACGGAGACCAGCAGGCCATCGCCTTCCCCAATCCCTTCCGGCCCACGGAGCACGGGGCCGTCACCATCTCCGTGCCCAAGTCCCTGCAAGGGCGGAGCCTGAAGATCAAGGTCTATACCATGGACGGCCAGTTCGTGCGCGAGTTGACGGGACAGTCTTGGGACGGGAAGAACAACAACGGCAACCCCGTGGCTTCCGGCGTCTACATCTTCCTGGTCAAGACGGACAACGGGACACAGCGCGGGCGGGTCGCCGTCCTTCGTTGAGCGCCGAAAAAGTTTATATGATCGCCTACAACAAGACGCGCGGCGTCGAGGTCGCCTCCCGGGTGGAGCGCGCGGACACGGCCGGGACGCGCATGAAGGGCCTTCTCGGGCGGGATTCGATGGGGCCCGGGGAAGGGATGTGGATCGCGCCTTGCGCCATGATCCACACATTCTTCATGCGCTTCCCCATCGACACGGTTTTCCTCGGCAGGGACCTGCGCGTGCGCAGGGTCGTCGAGAGCCTCTCCCCATGGAGGCTTTCGCCGTGGGTATTCTCGGCCCACAGCGTGCTGGAGTTGGCGGGCGGCTCGCTGAAGGGGTCGGTGCGGGTAGGGGACGAATTGGAGTTCAAGCGGAGCGCCGTCGAGCAAGGCGCCGGATCGTCAAAAGGATGATGAAGACACAAGAAACTGGTCCGGAAACTCCTTCCGCCGCGCCTTTTGACGGTTCGGCAAGATCCTTCCTCACGCCCTCGGGAATCGAGATCAAGCGCGTCTACGGCCCCCCCGAGGGACCCGACACCCACGACCCCGCCTATGAGACGGAAAAGCTCGGCTCCGCCGGGCGGCCTCCCTACACCCGCGGCATCCAGGAGACGATGTACCGCGGCCGCGTCTGGACGATGCGCCAGTACGCGGGTTTCGGCACCGCCTCCGAGACGAACAAGCGCTTCCGCTGGCTCCTTAAGGAGGGCCAGACCGGGCTCTCCACGGCCTTCGACCTGCCCACCCAGATGGGCTACGACTGCGACCATGAACGGGCCAAGGGCGAGGTGGGGCGCGTCGGGGTGCACGTCGGGACCTTGGCGGACATGGAGGAGCTCTTCTCCGGCATCCCCTTGGGCGAGGTCTCGACCTCGCTGACCATCAACGCGACCGCTTCTGTGCTTTTGGCCTTCTACATCGCCGCGGCGCGCAAGACCGGAGCCTCTCCGGGCGGCCTGCGCGGGACGCTCCAGAACGACATCCTCAAGGAATACATCGCGCGCGGCACCTACATT
>CAYHRV010000051.1:0-16025 GCA_964359165.1 uncultured Elusimicrobia bacterium | reverse complement strand
GTGCGGATGTGCTGGCCGTCCACGTCGGCGTCGGCCATGATGATGAGCTTGTGGTAGCGCAGCTTCTCGGGTTTGAGCCCGTCCTCGCCCTCGCCGATGCCGGTGCCGACGGCGGAGATGAGCGTGCGTATCTCCTCGTTGGAGAGTATCTTGACCATGCGCGCGCGCTCCACGTTGAGGATCTTGCCCTTGATGGGCAGGATGGCCTGGAACTCCCTGTTCCTTCCCTGTTTGGCGCTATTGTGAACGAAAACACCTGACCCTAATGCGAAGTTGTGGGTGTTGGGAACTTCAAGGTCGTAAACGTCCAGCTTATCTTGAAGTTTCACGACTTCGCGGACTTTGTGGTTGAAATGCGCGACCGCCTCATCGAGCCGCTTTTGATCTCCGCCGAAGAATCGTGCGCGGATCGTATCCAGCCGAAGCAGGGACTTGTCCCGCAGTGCTTCCCGTTCCGCATTATAAGCCGATTCATCGATTCGGCCGTTCTTGGAATAGAGACGATGAAGCACGGCAAGCCCCTTTTGAAGATAGGTCTGGTTGTAGGCCGCTTTTCTCTTGGCGCGGAATTCCGGCGTCCATTGTTCCTGGGTTTTTCCGCTCCTCCAGCCCCGAAGGGCCTGATCGGCCCATTGCTTCCGTGCGATTTCAGTCAGAGCCTCTCTGGCCTCTGGATGGCGGGCGAAAAATTCCCGCGTGCGATCCGCCTGCTCACGCCGGGCCTCCGGAGAAGACCAATGCTCTCGTTGCGCCTTGTCGAGGGATTTCCTATTGGTATCGCGATACTCCGGATTCGAGCGGTAGAATTCGAGGAATTTCTCCGCCATGGTCCGCTTATATTCCGGATCTTCCCATTGCTTCTTCGCCCGCGCCGAAAGGCTTGCGCGCATTTGCGGCCGGCTCATCGCGGCGCGAATCTTGTCCCGGAACTCCTTGGTCTTGCGCAGCAGCCGCCCCTTCTCGATGACATCCGGCCGATGGAGAGTCTTTTTCGCATGCCGCCGATGCTCGTCAAGGTGACCCTCGGATGTCAGCCGGACGATATTGTCCGGGTTATTGTTCCTCTTATCGAAGTCCTTATGGTGCCTGTGCGGCCCCGCCGCTTCCTCATATGCCCCGGTTTCCAAGTTATACCGATCTGCCAGCATATGGGTGAAGAGCCAGCGCATGTCCCGGGGGTCGTAGACCATCTCATAACCCTCGATCGTAATCCTTTTGCCGAGGCGTGAAAGTTGGCGCCGCAGGGGCATCAGCGAGTCGCCCGCCGCAAGGTCTTTTGCTTCGCAATAAGACCCGTCCCTCAGCATGAATCGATGGTCCGGCGTACAGACGATATCCGAGCCGTCGTCCAAGACTACCTTGAGGACCTCTGCTTCTTTTTTGGTCCGCCGCACATTTTCTATCGGCGCCAGCCCGATACGCCCATCTTTTCTGATTGTGTAACAGTAGTTCTTTTTGCCCTGCTCCAACTCCTGGACGAGTTGGACGAAAGAAACGTTGCGCCCGTCCGACAGCGCTACCTCGGTGTGCCCATCAAAACACCCGCCGGCGGAGTCGCCTTCCACGATGAAGAGCTCGCACTTGGCGGCGTCGCGCTCCTGGCAGTCGGCGAGCTTGCCGGGCAAGGTCCCCTCTCCCAGGACTCCTTTGCGACGGGTGAGGTCCTTGGCCTTGCGCGCCGCTTCGCGGGCCTCGGCCGCGCCCACCGCCTTGGCCACGATGGCCTTGGCCGTGGCCGGATTCTCCTCGAAGAAGGTGACGAGCTGTTCCCCCACCACGGACTTGACGGTGCCCTCCACCTCCGCGTTGCCCAGCTTGGACTTGGTCTGGCCCTCGAACTGCGGCGAGGGGATCTTGATCGAGAGGACGGCCGTCAGCCCCTCGCGCACGTCGTCGCCCGTGATGTTGAAGTTCTTGCCCTTGAGAAGGTCGTATTTCTTGATGTAGTCGTTGATAACCCTCGTCAGGGCGGAGCGGAAGCCCGAGAGGTGCGTGCCCCCCTCCGGGGTGTTGATGTTGTTGACGAAGGAATAGACGCTCTCGGAATAATCCTCGTTGTACTGGATCGAGACGTCGACGACGGCCTCGTCCTTCGTCTTGGAGAAGGAGATCGGCTCCGGGTAGATCGATTTCTTGTTGGCGTTGAGGAATTTCACGAACTGCGTGATCCCCCCCTCGTAATGGAAGACGTGCTTCTTGTCTTCCCGCTCGTCGATGATCGTGATGTGCGCCCCGGCGTTGAGGAAGGCCAGTTCGCGCAGGCGGTTGGAGAGGGTGTCGTAGGAGAATAGATGCCCGTTGAAGATGTCCGGGTCGGGCTTGAAGGTGACCTTGGTCCCATGGTCGTCGCTCTTCCCCTTGGGGGCCACGGCGGCGCGAGGCTTGCCCCGGTCATAGGCCTGGAACCACACCTTCCCGTCCCGGTAGACCTCGACCTCGACCCACTCCGACAAAGCGTTGACCACGGAGATGCCGACCCCATGCAGGCCGCCCGAGACCTTATAGGCGCGGCGATCGAACTTCCCGCCGGCGTGGAGGACGGTCATGACGACCTCGAGCGCGGATTTTCCCTTTAGCTTGGGGTCCTTCACGTCCCGCATCGGGTCGACCGGGATGCCGGAGCCGTCGTCGAGCACCGTGACCGAGTTCCCCGCGTGGAGGACCACCTCCACGGACTTGCAGCGCCCTGCGAGTATCTCGTCTACGGAATTGTCCACGGCCTCATAGACTAGGTGATGGAGCCCGGAGGGCCCCGTGGAGCCGATGTACATGGCCGGCCGCTTGCGGACCGCCTCGAGGCCTTCTAGGACCTGGATCTTGGAGGAGTCGTAGACTTCCTCGTTCTTTCCTCCCGGGAGGACTTCGGTATCCGTCGGATTGTTGGGCATTTTCCTTTTGCTCCTTATCTTTCCTTCCGGGGACTTCCTAGCCATGAGCCGTGCGTATCCCCTTGATCCAAGCTCTCTTGAAATATTTATTGAGTCCGCGGATGAGGCTGCGGCCGCGTAGTTGGAGTTCCTGCGCCGCGGCCGGCGAACTCGCCCGGACGAAGAGCACCCCGCGGCGCATCCCCTTGAGCGTCCAATGGCGCGCGAGGTCTCCCACCTCCCTCTCCCAGACTTGGTTAAGAAGGGTCATCCGATCCGCTTCGATCCCCCCCGAGAAGGCTAGGGACCGCACCACGGTCGAAGCCTTGCTCCAACGGTTCCAGGTCCTCGGAGAGGCGTCTTTTTTTTCCACCCGGTCGATCACCTCACACCCTCATGGGCATGACGACGTACTTATACTCGCCGCCGCCTTCGGGCTCCAAAAGTATCGGATTGGTCGGCGTGGTGAGGCTCATCCACACTTTCTCCGATCCGGCCGCCTTCAGCCCGTCTATGACGTACTCCGGATTGAAAGCGATGAGGAACTCCTCCCCTTTATAATCGGCGGGGATGTCGTCCTCGAATTGAAGGGTTTGGCTCGCCGCCGCCACATGGAGCGCTCCCTTGCGTAGGGTGAATCTCACCGAACCTCCCCGGTCGGGACAGCAGAGAGCCGCCTGCTTGGTGATCGTCAGTAGGTCCTTGGTCGGGAACATCACGCGGATGTCCTTCTTGGAGGGGATCACCTGCTCGTAATTTGGGAAAGACCCCTCCACAAGCCGGGATATCATGGTCGTGGTCTTCGTTTGGAACCCGACCTGGTTCTCCGTCACGCTCACGGAGATATCCTCCTCCTCATGCCCCAACAGCTTCAGGAGCTCCTGGAGTATCTTCGTCGGGATGATGACCCGGAAATCCCTCTCGGCTGGAATCGACTTGCTGCGCACGGCGGCCAACCTTCTCCCGTCGGTGGCCACCATATCCAAGACCCCCTTGGACGCGGCCCAGAACACGCCGTTGAGCACGTAGCGGGTCTCATCGGAGGAAGCGGCGAAGATCGTCTTTTTTATCGTATCCGAGAGCAAGGACGCTGGGATCATGAACGCTTCGTTCTTGCTGAACTCCGGGATGACCGGATACTCCGCTTTAGGAGCCCCCTGGATGACGAAACGTGATCTCTCGCACTTCAACTGTATCTTCCCGTCGCCGTCCATGGAGAGGAACACTTCTTTCCCCTCCGGCAGGGTGTGTAGTATATCCAGGAATTTCTTGGCTGGGATGGTGACGCTCCCCTCCGCTTCTATCTCAGCCTTGATGTAATGCTTCATCCCCATCTGCAGGTCCGTCGATACCAGCTTCAATCTCGATCCCTCGGTCTCGACCAGGAAATTAAGGAGGATGGGAAGAGTGGTCCTTTGAGACAGAGCGGATTGGATGGTCTGCACTCCCTTCAACAACTCTTCCGTTCTACAGTTGAGTTTCATATCTACCGTCCTATCCTTCAGTAAGTTGGCCATTCAGTGGATAATCAAAAAATCGATCGATCCTAAACCTTTTTTTTGGGGGAAATCCCGTGAGTTATCCCCAATAACAACAAGTGCGGAAGAATCCATGAGTTTCAAGAGTTATCCACCGTCTTTATCTTCTCGATGAGCCGGTTGACCGTCTCCAGGAAAAAGGGATCATTCTCCAACATTTTCTTGATCTTATCCCGGCCATGGATGACGGTCGTATGGTCCCTGCCGCCGAACGACTTTCCCACGTCCGTGGTGGAGGAATCAGTGAGAGAAAGCGATAGATACATGGCCAACTGCCGCGGAAACGCGACTTCGCTGGTGCGCGACCGTGATTTAAGGTCCCGGACTTCCAAGGAGTACTGTTCCGCGACCAGCTTCTGGATGGTCTCCACGCGCACCATAGCCCCGGACTCGACCCCCACGGAATCTTTGAGGAGCTCCTTGGCGACGTCGACGGACAGGGGACTTCCGGTCAAGGAGGAAAAGGCGCTCAAGCGGATAAGAGCCCCCTCGAGTTGCCGGATGTTGGCCTTGATGGCGCTGGCCACGAAAAGAATGACGTCGTCGGGGACGAAGACCTTCTCGGATTCGGCCTTCTTGCGCAGGATGGCGATGCGGGTCTCGAGGTCCGGCGGCTTGATGTCGGCCACCACTCCCCACTCGAAACGCGAGATGAGCCTCTGCTCCAAGGGAGCCATCTCCTTGGGAGAGCGGTCCGAGGAGATGATGACCTGCTTGCGGGCGTCAAAGAGAGAGTTGAATGTGTGGAAGAATTCCTGTTCGCTCGCCTCCTTGGCGATGAGGAACTGGATGTCGTCGACGAGCAGGCAGTCGAGGTTGCGGTACTTGGCTCGGAACTCGTCGGTGTTCTTATCGCGGATCGAGTTGATGTATTCGTTGACGAAGGTCTCCGAGGTCGTATAGATGACCCGCGCGTGCGCGTAGGCCCGCCGCAGGGCGTGGCCGACGGCGTGCATGAGATGCGTCTTGCCCAGGCCCACTCCGCCGTAAAGGAAGAAAGGGTTGAACTGGCGCCCGGGGTTCTTGGCGATGGCCTCGGCCGTGGCATGGGCGAAGCGATTGGAGGCTCCGACGACGAAAGAGGAAAAGGTATAACGGGGATGGAGTTCGCTCAGCGTGAACTCCGAATGCGGACGCGCCTCGGGCGTGGGCTCGGCGTCCGGCAGAAGTCCCTTGAGGTCGCGCGCCACGGAATAATCGAGGGCCATCTCCTTGCCCGTGAGCGCCTTCAAGGCCGCCTCGATGCGCTGTTGGCAGCGGTCCTTGATCCACTCGGTGTAGAACCTGTTGGGGACCGTGATGCGCATGAGATGGTCCTCCAAGGAAGCGGCCTCCACGGGACGCAGCCAAAGCTCGACATTATCTTTTCCGATCTCCGGCCCGATGGTTTCCACGATCCGAGTCCACAGTTCCGAGGCATTCCAGTTATTCACAGGTTATCCACAGGTGTGGAAAAAACAAAATACCCTTGTTTTCTAAACATTATCGGTCGCGCTGGATATCCTATTTAATCCGCGTCTCCAAGTCAACTGCGATTGACACCGGCGCGACGAAATTGATTGAATATTCGACATCAATTCCCCGGAGGCGTCCATGCAAATCAACATCACCGCCCGACAAATGCGTCTCACCCAGCCTTTGAAGAGTTATGTGGAAGAAAAAGTGATGAAAGCGCAGAAGTATTTCAACCACATCATCCGGGCTCAGGTCACCCTCTCGGTCGAGAAGAGGGCCCAGCAGGCCGAGATCGTCATCCATGCCGCCCAACAGAATTTTCGGTCCGTCGCGCAGGCCGGGGACTTGTACGCGGCCGTGGACCTGGCCAGCGACAAGATCGACGCCCAACTCAAGAAGTTCAAGGAGCGCAAACGGGACCACCACCGCGAAGCCGCCGAGGCCGAAGTCCTTCTCCTTCCCGAAGTCCCGAGGCCGGTGCGCATCTCGGTGATCAAGCAGGTTCCGGTGCGGCCCATGACCAGCGACGAGGCGGCCGCCGAGATGGACCGCATGGGCTATAATTTCTGGCTGTTCCAAGACAGGGAATCCAAGCACATCCATGTCCTGTTCCGGCGCCTCGACGACTCCTACGGGCTGCTGCAGCCGGTGCGGCGCGGCGGGAGCTGACATCGAGACGGGCGAGGGGACCATGAAGCAGTTCACCATCGGCGAACTCCTCAAGGAGCAGAGGGAGAGGCTGAGGCTGGAGCTGGTCACCGGCGAGAAATCCGTCTCGCGCCGCATCCTCACCGCGGAGGTGAACCGTCCCGGACTGGCGCTGGCGGGTTTCCCGGCCCATTTCCGGGCGGAACGCATCCAGATCATCGGCCGCGGCGAGCATGAATACTGTCTGAAAGCGTCGGCCAAGGACCTGGCGGCGAACATGGACGCCATGCTCTCGCGTCCGGACATCCCCTGCCTGGT
Source organism: uncultured Elusimicrobia bacterium (assembly GCA_964359165.1). Lineage (GTDB taxonomy): Bacteria > Elusimicrobiota > Elusimicrobia > UBA1565 > UBA1565 > CAYHRV01. Next base: position 9,199 of record CAYHRV010000051.1, on the reverse strand, counting down.
CATCACGCGCAATCTCCACACGCCGCCGGCGCTGGCCTCCGCATGCCGGAAATACGGGGTCCCTCTCCTGCGCACGAGCCTGGACACGGCGACCTTCGTCGGGGAGCTCTCCGCCCTTCTGGAGGACAAGCTCTCCCCGGTCATCCGCGTCCATGGAGTCCTCGTCGACGTCTATGGGCTGGGCGTCCTCATCCAAGGGGAAGCCGGCATCGGGAAATCCGAATGCGCCTTGGAACTCGTCAAGCGCGGGCATATCCTGGTCTCCGACGACATCGTCGAGATCCGTCAGAAGCGGGGGCAGATATTGGTGGGTTCCTGTCCGGAGCCTCTCAAGCACTACATGGAGGTCCGGGGCCTGGGCATCATCGACGTGAAGTTGCTTTTCGGGATCGGGGCCATCCTCAACGCGTCCCAGATCGGCTTGGCGGTGCAGTTGGAGAACTGGAATCCGGCCATCCCCTACGAGCGTTCCGGTCTCGACCGCAGCACGGCCAAGATCATCGACATGGAAGTTCCTCTGGTGCGCATCCCGGTGACCCCGGGGAGAAACCTGGCCGTCCTCATCGAGGTCGCGGCACTCAACCAGCGGCTCAAGTCCCAAGGCTATTTCAGCGCAGACACCTTCAACCGCAACCTGATCGCGCGCATAGGGGCGCCCAAGGCGCGATGAAGGGGATGCGGCGCCGGCTGCTCATCATCACGGGCATCTCCGGCGCTGGGAAGAGCCAGGCTCTCAAGTGCTTCGAGGACTTCGGCTATTTCTGCGTGGACAACCTCCCCACCGCGCTGATCGAATCCTTCTCCGACCTGCTTCTGAGGTCCAGGCGCCTGCGCGACGTGGCTCTCGGCATCGACATCCGGGAGAGGGAGTTCTTCCGCGGGTTCGAGGACTCGCTCGGCCGTTTGCGCGCGAAGGGCTTCGACTGCCGGATCTTGTTCCTGGACGCCTCGGACCCGGCCGTCATTCAGCGCTTCTCCGAGACCCGGCACAGGCATCCGCTGGGCCTCAACGTGACGGAGGCGATCCGGGAGGAGCGCCGGCGGCTCCTGGACATCAAAGCCCAGGCGGACAAGGTCATCGACACCACCGACCTGACCCTGGGGGAGCTCAAGGAGAAGCTGTCGGCGGCGCTCGAACTCAAGCGCACCAAGGAGATGAGTCTGTCGGTGGTCTCCTTCGGCTACAAATACGGCCTGCCCCTGGACGCGGACCTGGTCATGGACGTTCGCTTCCTGCCGAACCCGAATTACATCTCCCAGCTCAAGCGCAAGACGGGGCTCAACCGTTCGGTCCAGGCGTACATCCTCCGTCAGCCCGCTGCCCGGGATTTCCTCGACCGGTATTCCGGGCTCGTCCAATCGCTCTTACCCCATTACATCCGCGAGGGGAAATCCTATCTTACCATCGCCATCGGCTGCACCGGCGGCAAGCACCGCAGCGTCTTCGTGACGCACACCCTCTCCCGCGCCCTCCAGCGCGCCGGCTACAGGGCCCGGGAATTCCATCGGGACATACAGCGCTAAGGCGCCGCCCATGGTCAACCTCATCGTCGTGACCCACGGGGAGTTCGGAGCGTATCTCGTGGAGGCGGCGGAGGAGATCGTGGGGGTCCAGAAGTGCGGGGTGCGCTGCGTGTCCATCTCCTCGCGCCTGAGCGTGGCCGAGGTCCGAGAACGCCTCGCGCGCGCGATGGAGGAACTGCGGACGGAGGAAGGGCTCATCATCGCGGTGGACATGCCCGGCGGGACCCCCTGCAACATCGCCATGAGCCTGGCCAAGGACGAGCCGATGACCCGCGTGATATGCGGAGTCAACCTTTACATGATCGTCACCGCTTTCAGCCGGCGGGAACGCGTCGGCCTCGACGAGCTCTGCGAGGCTGTGATCGCGGCCGGCAAGAAGGCCATTCTGGAGATGAAATCCCTGCTCCTGGCGAGGGCGTAATGAAAAAGGCCCTGATGAAACGGATGTTCGCCCCCAGGACGAGCACCACCCCGCGGGGGGGGTGCTGACATGATAGCGCTGGTGAGGATCGACGACCGTCTTATCCACGGACAAGTGGTGGAGGCGTGGCTGCCGCACCTGGGCGCCCAGCGCGTCCTCGTGGTATCCGAGGGAGCCGCGGCCGATCCGATGCAGAAGGCCCTCATGCGCCTGGCCCTGCCGGAGCGGATCGGGTTGGATGTCCTCGGACTCTTGGACGCGCGCGCGGCCCTGCCCGCGGCGGCCTCCTCCGCGGAGAAGGTCTTGATCCTCGCGCAGGGTCCGCGTGAAGTCCTCGCGCTCCTCGAGGGGGGAGTGGCCCTGTCTGCGGTCAACGTCGGAGGGATGCATTACGCGGCCGGCCGGGTGCATCTAGGCCGGGCCGTCTATCTGGGGGAGGAGGACAGGACGGCCCTGCTGGAGATCGCCCGGCGCGGGGTCCGCCTGGAAGGCCGCGCCGTGCCCTCCGAGTCCGCCGAGGACATCACCGCGCTCCTGCGGTCCAAAGAGAAATGACATGGCATTTCGCGGCGCTTCCGATGCTGAGCGCCTTGGCCGCGGCGCTGGAGGCGGACTCGGTGCACGTGGGGCAGTGGATGCTCTCCCGGCCGGTCATCGTGGGGCCGCTCTTCGGAGCCGTCCTGGGCTCCGCCTGGACGGGCGCGCTCTTGGGGTCTTTGCTCGAAATGATCGGACTGGAGTCCAAGCCCGTCGGCTGCGTGGTCCCGGCCAATGGGACGGTGGCCGCGGCGATCGGCGTCCTGCTCTGCCTGGGCCCCGATGGGGTGGTCCCGGCCGCGGCGTTCCCGGCCGCCCTGGCCTGCGGAGTCCTTTTCTCCCGGATAGAGGGAGGCCTCCGCATCCGGAGGGCGGCGCTGGCTCTGCCGGCGCTGGCGGCGGTGGAGGAGGACCGGCCCATCCCGTGGGGGGGTCTTTTCGCGCGGAGCATAGGACTCCACGCGGCGGCGGCCGCGATCTTCGTCTACGCGGCCACGGCCCTGCTGGGTCCGGGCCTCGTCTGGCTGTGGGCGGCGCTTCCGCGGACGCTGACCGCGGGTGCGGGCTGGGCGTTCGAGAAAACGCTCTGGATCGCCTTGGCCGTTCTCATCGGTTCCCTGGGGAGGCGGCATTAAATGGCGGAAGGATGGAGACTTCCGACCTTCCTGCGCTCCTTGCTCCTCCAGGGACTATGGAGTTTCGAGCGCATGCAGGGGTTGGGATTCCTCTTCGCCGCCGATCCCCGGCTGAGAAGCTTCTATCCCGAACCCGAGCGGCGCAAGGAGGCCCTGCGCAGGCACCTCGAATATTTCAATACCCAGCCCCATATGGCGGGTTTCGTCCTGGGCGCCGTCTTGGGGATGGAGAGGGAAGCGGCTTCCCAGGAGGGCCCTCGGAGGGAGGAAAGCGTCCGCAGGCTCCTTTCGGCCAAGCGGGCCATGGCCTCCGCCCTCGCCGCCATCGGCGACGGCGTGTTCTGGGGGACGCTCAGGCCCGTGTGCCTGGCCGTGGCGATGGCCGCTTGGGGCCTTTTCTGGACGCTGGAGCTGCCCCATCCGCTCCTCGCGGGCTGTCTTCTCTACCTGGCGCTGTTCAATCTGCCTGCCGTATGGGTCCGCTGGGAAGGTCTGCGCCTGGGAGAGTCCTGGGGGGAAAGGATGCCCCAGGAGCTCTCGCGCATCCGTTGGCGGCAGGCGGTCCGGCTCCTGCGCGGGACGGGTTTAGGCGCGGCCGCGGCCACGACGGCCTGCGTCCTGCTGGTCCCCCCCTTCGGCCCCCCGGGTCCTTGGAACGCGGCCTGGCTGGCCGGCTGTCTGCTCCTCCATCGGCGCGGGTTGACCGGCGCGAGGATATACGCCATCATGGGAGTCGTCGGCGTCGCCTGGGCCTGGGGATGGGCATGAAGAGGAAGATCCTGGTCGTGACCCCCCGGCTCGGCCTGCACGCGCGGCCCGCCAATCTTTTCGCGCAGACGAGCGCCCGCTTCCGCTCGGACATCAGGGTCCGCAAAGAGGCGGACGGAGAGGAGATCGTCATCAACGGCAAGAGCATCATGGGGCTGATGATGCTGGCGGCCGCCTGCGGGGAGAGCATCGAGGTGCTCGTCGACGGGCCGGACGAGGACGAGGCGATAAAGAAAATCGAGGAATTATTCGCACGGAAATTCGATGAGGAATAAACGGCTAAAGAGGAAGCTCTCGATAAAACGGGGCGGGCCCCCCGAAGGAAGCGCCGGCACCCCCTCCGAACGAAGGGACATCCCAGTGGGGAACCCCACCGGGGTTCCCCCTACCCCTTGGGGGGGGTGCTGACATGATCGTCATCAAGGGGGTGGCGGCGAGCCCCGGCATCGCCATCGGCCGCGCCCATGTCCTCGACGCGGAGGACATCGTCATTCCGCGCACCGAGATCCCGGACTCGCGCATCCGCCTGGAGGTCAAGCGCTTCAAGGGAGCCCTGGAGGCGACCTATCGCGACCTCGACGCCGCGGAGGCCAAGGTGCTCAAGACCCTGGGCAAGGAGCACGCGCGTCTCATCGACACGCACCGGCTCATCCTCTCCGACCCCCTGATCACCAAGGACGTCCCCCGGCGCATCGTCGATGAGGGCGTCAACGCCGAGTATGCTCTCTCCGAGGCCCTGGAGACGGTCAACAAGGCCTTCGAGAAGATCCAGGACGAATTCTTCCGCGAGCGGCGCCACGACCTCTTCGACGTGGGCAAGAGGCTCCTGTCGCATCTTCTGCGCCGGGAGAAGAAGCCCCTGCCGGACATCAAGGGGCCCTTGATTCTCGTCGCGCATAATCTCCTTCCCTCCGACACGCTGACCCTCAAGGAGAACAGCATCCTGGGCTTCGTGACGGACCTGGGGGGCAAGACCAGCCACACCGCCATCCTCGCGCAGAGCCTGGAGATCCCGGCCGTGGTCGGCCTCTCGGACGCGAGCAGGCGCGTGCAGCCCGGCGATGAGGTCATCGTCGACGGAGACCAGGGGATCGTCATCATCCGCCCGAGCCCCGAGGCCTCCGCGCGCTACGAGAAGGTCCGCCAAAGGTCCATGCAGGAGGAAGAGGAGCTCGACTCCCTGCGGGAAGTCCCGGCACTCACGCTCGACGGCAGCCGGGTCGAGCTGATGATCAACCTCGACAACCCCGAGGAGATGCGCTCGGTGCTCGCCCTTAAGAGCGACGGGATCGGCCTCTTCAGGACCGAGTATCTCTTCCTCAACCGCACCTCCGCCCCCGGAGAGGAGGAGCAGGCGCGGGTCTATCTCCAGACCGCCCGCTCGATGGGTGACCAGCCGCTGGTCATCCGCACCGCGGACATCGGAGGGGACCGTCTGAGCTCATTGGGCATCGAAGCGCCCAAGAACGAGGCCAACCCGTTCATGGGCCTGCGCGGCATCCGGCTCTTCCTGCGGCACTCGGAACTGCTCAAGGTCCAGTTCCGGTCCATCCTCCGGGCCTCGGGAAGCGGGAACGTCAAGGTGATGCTGCCGATGGTGTCCTCGCTGCGGGAACTGCAGAGCGCCCGCCGGGTGTTCTTCCAGGCCCAACAGGAACTGCTGGCGGAGGGCGTCGAGGTCAAGCCCCGCGTAGAGCTCGGGATCATGGTGGAGATCCCCTCCGCGGCGATCCTCCTGGACGCGCTACTCCCCGAGTCCGACTTCGTCTCCATAGGGACCAACGACCTTATCCAATACACTCTGGCCGTCGACCGGATCAACGAGGAGGTCGCGCATCTCTACGACCCCTTCCATCCGGCCGTCCTGCGGCTCATCGATCAGATCGTCGAAGCCACCCACCGGCACGGCAAGAAGGTGTCCGCCTGCGGCGAGATGAGCTCCGATCCCAAGACCGCGCCCCTGCTCCTGGGCCTGGGAGTGGACACGCTTTCCTTGACCCCGCGCATGTTCCTGCGCATCAAGCAGACCGTCCGCTCCCTCTCCATGGAGAAGGCCCGCGCCGTGGCCCGGCAGGCGCTGGCCATGGGGGATTCGGATTCCGTGCGCAAACTCGCCGCGGGGCTCACGGCCGGGACTTCGTGAGCCACATCCGAAACTTCTCCATCATCGCGCATATCGACCACGGCAAGAGCACGCTGGCCGACCGGCTGCTCGAGCGCACGGGGACCGTCGACCCGCGCAAGATGAACGCGCAGATGATGGACTCCATGGACCTCGAGCGCGAGAGAGGGATCACCATCAAGGCCAAGGCCGTGCGCATGATCCACAAGGACGCCCACGGCACGGAGTACATCCTCAATCTCATCGACACCCCCGGGCACGTGGACTTCTCCTATGAGGTCTCGCGCGCCCTGGCCGCCTGCGAGGGGGCGCTGCTCGTCGTGGACGCGACCCAGGGAGTGGAGGCGCAGACCCTGGCCAACGCCGACCTGGCCCAGGCGCTGGGCCTTAAGATCATCCCCATCATCAACAAGATCGACCTGCCCGCGGCCGACGTCGAGGGGACGCACGAGCAGATCTACGACGTGCTCAAGATACTGGAGGATCCGATCTCGGTCTCCGCCAAGGACGGGGCCGGGGTCGACGCCGTCCTGGCGGCCCTCATCGGCGAGATCCCCCCGCCCACGGGGTCCATCGACAAGCCGTTGGCCGCGCTCGTCTTCGACTCGGTGTTCGACCCCTACCGCGGCGTCATCCTGTTCGTGCGCGTGGTCGACGGCGCCCTCGCGCAGGGCGACAAGGTCCGGTTCTTCTCCAAGAGCCTGGAGCTCAATGTCGAGGAGGTCGGGTATCTGACGCCCAAGCAGACGCGTTCCGAGAGCTTGTCGGCCGGCGAAGTGGGTTATCTCGTCTGCGGGATCAAGGACATCCACCAGATCCGCGTGGGCGACACCATCATGGACGTCGCGCGGCCCCTGACGCAGGCGCTCCCGGGCTATAAAGACGCCAAATCCGTGGTGTTCGCCGGTGTGTTCCCGGTGAACCCGGCCGACTACGGCGCCCTCAAGGGGGCGCTGGAGAAGCTTCATCTGGAGGATTCCTCCTTCAATTTTCAGGTGGAGACCTCCCAGGCCCTCGGTTTCGGCTTCCGCCTCGGCTTCCTGGGCCTCCTCCACATGGACATCGTCAAGACAAGGCTGGAGCGCGAGTTCGACCTCAATCTCATCGTCACCAGCCCCAACGTGGTGTTCCAACTGCGCCGCCGAGGGGAAGAGGCATGGCTGACCATCGATAATCCCGCGAAATTCCCCCACTACGGGGATATCGAGGCCGTCGCCGAACCCTTCGTGAACGTGACCATCGTCCTGCCCGTGCGTTTCCAGGAACCGGTCATCACCTTGCTCAAGGAGCGGCGGGGAGAACACCGCAGCGTGGAGTACCTCTCGGGCGAGCGCATGATCATCCGCTTCGAGGTCCCCCTCTCGGAGATCGTGCTCGATTTCTACGACAAGCTGAAGTCCGTCTCCAAGGGATACGCTTCCTTCGATTACGCTCCGAGCGAGATGCGCGAGTCCGACCTGGTCCGGCTCGAGATACTCATCCATAACGAGAGCGTCGACGCCCTCAGCCAGATCGTGCACAAATCCAAGGCCTACGCGATCGGCAAAGCCATGTGCGAGAAGCTCAAGGAGCTCATCCCGCGGCAGATGTTCGAGGTGGCGCTCCAGGCGTCGGTGCGGGGCAAGATCATCGCCCGGGAAAGCATCCCCGCCATGCGAAAGGACGTCCTGGCCAAGTGCTACGGCGGGGACATCACGCGCAAGAGGAAGCTCCTCTCCAAGCAGAAGGAAGGCAAGAAGCGGGCGAAGCTCCTGGGCTCCGTCGAGATCCCCCAAGAGGCGTTCTTGGCTGTCCTGCGGATAAATCAGTAGAATAACAGGCACATGGAAGAACGACTATTCTGGATAGGTATCGTGATGGGCGCTTACGCGTGGGCGACCAAGCGCTGGGCGGGCGAGGGTCGTTTGGACGACAGGCTCAAGGCCGCTCTCTGGCACGCCTTGTTCCTGGCCATGGCCGCGTTCGCGGCCGTGCTGGTGGCCGTGCTCTCCATCGAGAGCCGCAGCCGCAATTTTTCGGCCGGCGGCCCGTTGGGCCTGCGGGAGTTCGCCCCCAGCCTCCTAGGCGCGCTGGCCGCGGGCCTCTGGGGATTCTGGCGGTCCTACGGCGAGGGCCGGGACGCCGAGAGGCGCCGTTTCTTCCTCAACGAGGACCTCGAGTGGGCCGAGACGGTGTTCTCCGCCGTGCTCCTGGCCTCCCTGCTCATGTACTTCGTCGTCCAGGCCTTCAAGATCCCCTCCGGCTCGATGGAGAGCACGCTCAAGATCGGCGACCACCTCTTCGTCAATAAGTTCATCTACGGGGTACGCATCCCGTTCACGGAGAAGCGCATCCTTCGGCTCAAGGACATCCAGCGCCGGGACATCGTGGTCTTCCGTTTCCCGACCGACGACCCCAACGAGGAACACTGCGGCAGTTCCCAATACGGGAAGGACTTCATCAAACGCGTCATCGGCCTGCCGGGGGACGCCGTGGAGCTGCGTGGAGGACGGGTCTTCATCAACGGGCAAGCCGACGCCCACGAGCCCTTCGCCCAGTATGTCGACACGGCGCGCATGGAGCGCTTTTCGGGGTCCTTCGCGGCCGGCGAATACCAGGGTCTCTGGCAGGAACGGCGCCTCGACAAGAGGCTCGGCGACGCGATGCGCGATGATTTCGGCCCCATCACCGTCCCCGAGGGAGCCTATTTCGTGATGGGGGACAACCGCGACCGTTCCTGCGACGGCCGCTACTGGGGCCCGGTGTGGAAGAAATATCTGAAAGGGAAGGCCTGGGTCATCTATTGGCCCCCCGCGAGGATGGGTCGGATCAGCTGAGGATGGCCCTCTTTCTAAGGCCATCCTCAGCTCGTTGACATGAGGAGATTCCTCTTCTTTTTGTCGTTTCTTTTACCGGCCTTCGTTTCAATGGGCCCGGTCTTCTCCAAGCCGTCCCAACCCGCGCGGGTTCAGCCCCCGCGCACCCCCCCCAGCATCCTGGTGGCCTCCTTCGAGGGGATCATCAGCCCCGTGTCCGCGGAATTCATGACCGAGGCGGTCTCCCGGGCGGAGCGTGAGAGCCGCGACGCGCTGGTCCTCGTCCTCGACACCCCGGGAGGGCTCGAGACCTCCATGCGGGACATCGTCAAGGCAATCCTGCGCTCGCGCGTGCCGGTCATCGTCTATGTCCATCCCGCGGGCGCGCGCGCGGCCT
>CAYHRV010000050.1:0-16139 GCA_964359165.1 uncultured Elusimicrobia bacterium | reverse complement strand
GGGGACCGGGCTCGGGGACGGGGCGGCGGGCTCGGGGGCGGGGATGGGGTGCGGAGCGGAGAGAGGGACGCTGTCGAGATAGGTGTACTCCTCGAGCACCGCTTCGTAAGAGTTGAGCAGGTCCACGGCTTCCCGGGGCTTGAGCGCGCCGGCCTTCACCTGCGCGTCCAGGGAGGTCTTCATCATCCTTGTCAGCTCGTACTCGCTGTATTGGATGTCGGCGAGCACCTCGCGCACGGTCTGGCCGCGGATGATCTCCTCGAGGTAATAGCCGCCGGGCTCGTCGGCGTCCTCGAAGACGTGCACCTCGTTGACCCGGCCGAAGAGGTTGTGGATGTCGCCCATCGTCGCCTGATAGGCTCCGGCCAGGAAGACGCCCAGGTAATAGGGCTCCCCGTTGATGGGGTGGAGCGGGAGCATCCCCCCGGCCTTGCGGTGGGCCACGTACTGGCCGATCTTCCCGTCGGAATCGCAGGTGATGTCGACGAGGGCGGCGCGGCGCAGGGGCTCCTCCTTGAGGCGGTGCAGGGGCATGATGGGGAACTTCATGTTCACGGCCCAGCTGTCGGGAAGCGACTGGAAGATGGAGAAATTGCACAGATACTGGTCGTGGAGGGACTTGGACATCTCCACGATGTCGTCGGGGGCGTACTTGGCGTTGGGCATGAGCTTGACGATCTCCAGGCAGAGGCGCCAGAAGAGCGTCTCGACCTTGGCCTTGTCCTCGAGGTCGAGGTAGCCCAGGCGGAAGAGGGAGTCGGCCTCCTCCCGGCGCTGGAGGCCGTCGTGATAGCTCTCCGAGAGGTTCTTGGGGTCGATGGAGCGCAGGGCGTCGCGCATCTCCTTGACCACGTCGTGCTCGCCCGGGGCCTCGGCCGGCTCGCTGGGGGAGGACCCGGCCTCGATGCTGCCGAAGATATTGACCACCAGCAGGGCGTGGTGCGCGGTCAGGGAGCGGCCCGATTCGGTCACGATGTTGGGCTCCGGGACCTTCTCCTGGGTGCAGACCTCCTGGATGGTGTAGACCACGTCCCCGACGTACTCGCGGAGATTGTAGTTCATCGAGGAATCGGAGGCGGTGTGGGTGCCGTCGTAGTCGACGCCCAGGCCCCCGCCGCAATCGAGATATTCGATGGGGACTCCGCTCTTGTGGAGCTTGGCGTAGATGCGGGTGCCTTCCTTGACCGCGTCCTTGATGGCCTGGATGTCGGTGATCTGGGAGCCCACGTGGAAATGGAGGAGCTTGACGCAGTCGAGCATCCCCTCGGTCCGGGCGCGCTCCACGGCCGCGAGTATCTCCGGCGTGGTGAGGCCGAACTTGGCCATGTCCCCGCCCGAGGACTTCCATTTCCCGCTCCCCTTGGCGCGCAGGCGGGAGCGAAGGCCGATGAGGGGACGGACCCCCATCTCCCGGCCGACGCGCAGAAGGGCGTCGAGCTCGCTGAGCTTCTCGATGACCACGATGATGCGCTTGCCCGCCTTGACCCCGATGAGGGCCAGGCGCATCATGGACTCGTCCTTGTAGCCGTTGACCAGAGTCAGGCGGTCGGGGGCGTTCATGGCCACCACGGCCATGAGCTCTCCCTTGCTGCCGGCCTCCAGGCCGAATTGATACGGCTCTCCCGCGTCGAGGATCTCCTCGACCACCTCGCGCAGCTGGTTGACCTTGATGGGGTAGACGCCGAAGTAGCGTCCGGTGTATTTATGGTCGCGGATGGCCTTCTGGAAGGACTCGTTGAGCAGCTTCACGCGGTGGCGGATGATGTCCTGGAAGCGGAAGAGCACCGGCATCTTGATGCCGCGGGAGACCACGTCCTCGACGATGGTCTTGATGTCGATGGCCTGCCCCTGGTCGCGGCTGGGGTGGTAGGCGAGGTTCCCTTGGTCGTTGATGCTGAAGTACTTCAAGCCCCAGCCCTTCAGGTTGTAGAGCTTCTCCGAGTCGTCGGTGGTCCAGGCCTTTTCCATTGGGCATATCATACTATAAGTTGCCTTTGCGCTCGCCTCTAAATTGCTAGAATCGGGCTGGAACTATTCCGCACGGGAGGGACTTTTATGGCGATCAAAGTGGGAGTCAACGGGTTCGGCCGGATCGGCCGCCTGCTCATGCGCGCGGGCATCAAGAACCCGGCCTTGGAGTTCGTCGCGGTCAACGACCTGACCGACGCCGCCACGCTGGCCCATCTCTTCAAGTACGACTCCACCTTCGGCATCTACAACGGGACCGTCGAGGTATCCGGCTCGGCCCTGGTCATCGACGGCCGCCGCATCGAGGTGCTCGCCCAGAAGGACCCGGCCCAGCTCCCCTGGGGGAAGCTCGGCGCCGAGATCGTCATCGAGTCCACCGGCCGCTTCACCGAGGCCGACAAGGCCAAGGCGCACCTGGCCGGCGGGGCGCGCAAGGTCATCATCTCCGCTCCGGCCAAGGGCGAGGACATCACCATCTGCATGGGGATCAACGAGGACCGCTTCGACCCCGAGAAGCACACTATCATCTCAAACGCCTCCTGCACCACCAACTGCCTGGCCCCCTTGGCCAAGGTCATGCACCAGAAGTTCGGCGTCCGCGCCGGGCTCATGACCACCGTGCACTCCTACACCAACGACCAAGTCATCCTGGACTTCCCGCACAAGGACCTGCGCCGCGGACGGGCGGCGGCGGTGAGCATGATCCCGAGCTCGACGGGAGCGGCCAAGGCCATCGGCCTGGTCGTGCCCGAGCTCAAGGGCAAGCTCTCCGGCATCTCGGTGCGCGTGCCGACGCCGGACGTCTCCCTGGTGGACTTCGCGGTCATGACCGAGAAGCCGGCCTCCAAGGAGGAGGTCAACGCGGCGTTCAAGGAAGCCGCCTCCGCCGGCCGGCTCAAAGGCTATCTCCAATACATGGACCAGCCGCTGGTGTCCAAGGACTTCACCGGGAACCCGGCCTCCTCCATCTTCGACGCCACGCTCACCGACGTCATGGACAAGAACCTCGTCAAGGTCTTCGCCTGGTACGACAACGAGTGGGGTTATTCCAACCGCATCGTCGACCTGGCCGCGTTCGTCGCGGGCAAGCTCAAGGTCGCCGCGCGGGCCTGATGGCCTCGATGGGCGGGGGCGATAAGCCGGCGCTCAAGCTGCGCCGTCTCCAGGAGCTCGACGTCGAAGGCAAGCGCGTGCTCATGCGGGTGGATTTCAACGTCCCGCTCAAGGGGAGCACGATCACCGACAGCACGCGCATCCGGGAGACGATCCCCACGCTCAAGCACCTCCTGCAGGCCAAGGCCCGGGTGGTCCTCATCTCCCATCTCGGGCGGCCCAAGGGCAAGCCGGAAGAGAAGTACAGCCTCAAGCCGGTGGTCAAGGAGCTCGAGAAGCTCTCAGGTGTCCGCGTCCACTTCGGCTCCGACTGCGTGGGAGAGGCGGCCGACAAGGCCGTGTCCGCGGGAGGCCCCGGGGAGATCGTGCTTCTGGAGAACCTGCGCTTCCACGCCGGGGAGGAGAAGAACGACCCGGAATTCTCCAAGCTCCTGGCGCGCCACGGGGAGGTGTTCGTCCAGGACGCCTTCGGCGCCCTCCACCGCGCCCACGCCTCCACCTCGGGGGTCGCCAAGCTCCTGCCCGGGGGCATCGGCCTCCTCGTGCAGAAGGAGCTCGAATTCCTCGACCGCGTCATCGGCAACCCCGAGCGGCCCTTCCTCGCCATCCTGGGGGGGGCGAAGGTCTCCGACAAGCTGGCGGTGGTCCTGCGCCTCCTCGACCGGGTAGACACCCTGCTCATCGGGGGGGGGATGAGCTTCACCTTCCTCCACGCCCAGGGCATCTCGATCGGGAATTCCCTGCTGGAGAAGGAGCGGGTCCCCGACGCCCAGGGCATCATCGAGAAGGCCTACGCCAAGGACGTCGAATTGCTCCTGCCCGCCGACCACATCATCGTCAAGGAGATCAAGGAGGGCGCCGAGAACCAGGTCTCCCAGGGCATGGCCGTGCCGGAGGGGCTCATCGGCGTGGACATCGGCCCCCGGAGCATCGAGATCTTCTCGGAGAAGATCGCCCAGGCCAAGACCATCTTCTGGAACGGCCCCATGGGCGTCTTCGAGATCCCGGACTTCGCCAAGGGCAGCCTTTCGGTGGCCCGGGCGCTGGCCAAGGCCACCTCCAAGGGGGCGGTCACCATCGTCGGCGGAGGCGACAGCCTCGCGGTCCTCGCCCAGTCCAAGCTGGCCCGCAAGATGTCGCATTGCTCCACCGGCGGCGGGGCCAGCCTCGAACTGCTGGAGGGCAGGATACTCCCCGGGTTGGCCGCGCTCTCTCAAAGTTGATATAATCCCTGCGCCATGTACGAACTCCTCATGACGGTGCACATACTCGCCTGCCTGCTCCTTATCCTGTTCGTGCTCCTGCAGGCCGGGCGGGGAGCTGGTCTGGCCGTGTTCGGCGGGGGAGGGGAGGCCATGTTCGCTTCGCCCTCGGGCTCCAATTTCATGAAGAAATTCACGGCCATCCTGGCCGGGACCTTCGCCGTGACCTCGCTCTTCCTGACCCTGCTATCGAGCCGCATCGGCAACCGCAGCGTCGTGCGCAAGGAGATACAAGTCCCGATGCCGTTGTCTCAACCGGCCTCACCGGCCCAAACGCCTGCCCAGTCCCCCTCTCCGCAGGCGCCGCCGGTCGAGAAGTAACGGACGAAACCTCCCGGCCGAGCCGGGACGCGACTAGAGCGCGGGTGGCGGAACTGGCAGACGCGTACGTTTGAGGGGCGTATGCCGAAAGGCGTGAGGGTTCGAGTCCCTCCCCGCGCATACTTACGACGTGTTTTGGGAATCCCGTCAAATCGCGATGCGATTTGACGGGATTCCCGCTTATGGGGGAGACGGTGCTAGGCCGTGGAGATAAACGAAGTGTTCGCCCGGGGATAGGGGCGTCCGGTAGGGGAAGTCCGCCACGCGGACATAGCCGGGCAGGGGCGGCTCGGGGGAGAAGGAAGTGATGAGCACGACGCGGTTGAGCTTCATCCAATCCCACATCCCTATCTCGCCGGGCGCTTTCTCCGCCATGAGGCGGTCCATGTTGGCTTGCAGGGTGAATTGGCCGTCCCAATCGAAGCCGTTCTCGATGCGTCCGGGGGGAACGCCCAGCGCGATGCCGTGGAGCCCCGCCTGCCAGCGCGCGCGGTTCCAGGAGAAATAGTCCTTGAGTCCCGCCGCGGTCAAAGCCGCCCAGAAAAGCAATCCGCCCGCCAGCGCGGACCGGGACCAAGGGAGTCCTTCCAGGCTCAGCAAGACGACGACGATCGCGCCGGGAAGGAGGCAGAGGAGGTAGCGGTCATAATTCTCGGAAAGGAGAAGGAAGGCCAGGAAGGGAGGCAGGACGAAAGCGAGCAGGGCGGCCGTCTGCGAGCCCTTCGCGGGCGAACGGCGCCAAAGCAGGCGCGATAGGGCCAGGGCCGAGAGCAGGGCCGCCGCGTCGAAGAAGAGCCACAATGCTCCCGCCCCCCACCAACCCGCGGCCTTGGCCTGGGGGAAGCTGGGAGTGACGACGCCGAGTCCGGCGCGGCTGAAGGTATTTTCCAACAGAGGCATTCCGCCTTCCGCCAGCCAGCCCGCCGCGGCCAGGGCGGCGACCGCGGCCAGGACCGCGAGTTCACGGGCCTTGGGGGCCGGACGCAGGAGGCCGGCCCCCAAGGCCAGGGTGAGGGGAGATAGGAACAGGGCCAGCGTCTGTAGATTGCCGTTGAGCTCCAAGACCGAACGGAGCCATTGGGAGGGCCGACCGGCCGCGGCATAGAGCCCCGGCCTAAGAGCCTCGTAGGCCCAGGTCGGCCCGTGCTGGAGATGGTACCAGGCCGAGTATCCGGCGATGGCCATGCCCGCGGGAAGAAAGAGCGCCGCGAGGCGCCGCGGTGTCAGACGGCGCTCCGCCAGCAGGAAAAGCGCGGCTCCCGCCAGGGAGAGGCAGGCGGTCTGCCGGGTGAGGTAGCCCAAGGCGCAGAAGGTAGAGGACGCTAGAAGGAAGAAATCGGAGCGGAGTTCCCGCTCCGTGTCCAGGCTTTCCAGGAAGCACCAGAGGCCGGCGAGTTGGAAGGCGAGGGCCGTGATCTCGAGATGAAAGCTGGCGCTCATGGCCGCGTAGAGCGGATCGAAGGCGAGGAGCAGGGAGCCGGCGAGGGCCAGCGGGCGCGAGAGGGTGAGCCTGCGCAGGAAAAGGTAGAAGACCCCGCAGAGGAGACAGCCGAGGGCGATCATCAGGAACCTGAGCCGCTCGTTGGTCGGGCTCGCGAAGAGGCAGGTCAGGCTTCCCAGCCCGATGTGCGACACGGAAGAGGCCAGCGCCCAGGGCGAGAGCCTGAGCTCGCCGCTGGCGCAGAGGCCGCGCACGGACTCGGCGTTCTGGAAATCATCGTTGAGGGGAAAATCCCCGCGCGGGTCGGCGTAGAGGAGCAGGCCCAGGAGCGCCAGGCCCGGCAGGAGGGCATAGAGGAGATCCAAGCGGCTTTGGAAAATCCGCCGCGGTCTTCCCAGGCCCGCGTCCATCTCAGCCGGAGGTCTCGCGCAGGCGGCGCGCCTGGGCCAGGCCGAAGCGGTCCTGCAGGCGGCGCGAGAGCCGCGCCCGGGCTCCGGCAGGGTCGAGCCCCAGGACGGAGAACGCGCACAGGAGGTCCACCGCGCCTAGAAAATCCTTGGACTCGATGAACTCGGGCGCCACTCCCCGGGGGCCGGCGTTGTGATAATTCCCCAGTGGCAGGGCGAGGCAGAGGGAGCGCCGTCCCAAAAGCCCGAAGGCGGAGGCCTCGCAGGTCCCGCCGTCCATGAGGCGCCTCTGGAAGAGGAAGCCCGGCCGCGACGCCGCGAGCTTTCCGGCGGTCTCGACGCAGGCCGCGACCGTGTCCGGGTCGAAGACGCTCGCCTTGTCGCCGACGCGGATGACCGGGCCTTTGCCCTGCTCGGCCCCGGGCATGGCTTTGCTGCATTCGAGCACCAGCACGGGACGGCCCCCGGGCAGGGTCCGGTCCTTGATGGCGCCCAGAGCGCCGTAAAAACCCACTTCCTCGGCCCGGGTGAAAAGAGCGAAGACATCCGCGTCCAGGCGCTCGCGGGCCAGATGCGCGAGGCAGGAGGCGACCGCGGCGCAGCCCGCGGTGTCGTCGAGGGCCTTGGACTCGATCAGTCCCCGGCTCAGGCGGAAGGGGGGAAGTTCGGCGTGGCCGAAATCTCCCGGCGCGGCGCCGGGGGGGACGCGAAGCTCCAGCGAGGAAGCCTTCGGAGGCTTGAGGCGGCCGTCCCCGCGCAGGACGAGCGCCGTGCCGAGCCTTCCGCGCGGGCCGTCGCTCCATAGGGCGAGCTTGAGACCGCGCAGATCAAAGGGGGGGACTTGCCCGTTCCAGCGGGCCGAGGCCTTCTCCCCGCGCACGGAGAGCAGTTCGAAGCCCGGATGGTCCATGTGCGCGGTCAACGCGAGGGGAAAAGCCTTCCCGCGGCGATAGCGGGCCGTGAGGTTGCCGGAGGCGTCAAGACGGCACGGGATGCCCGCCTCTTCGAGGATGCGGCGCAGGGCCGAGCGGACGCGGTGTTCATGGAACGGAGCGGTGGGCTCCCGGAGTATGGTCCGCAGGATCTCCATCGTACGCCGCGCTTCCGGCGGCGGGAAGGCCGTCATCGATCGAGCCATGGGGAAATCCTCCTTTGCTTTTCCTCGCGTGCCGGGCTCACAGCGGGACCACGCGGCCCCGGGTCCCGTCGACGCGGACGCGGGCGCCGTCCTTGAGACGGTCGAGGACGCCGGGCACGGACATGACGGCCGGGATGCCCATCTCCCGGGCCGTGACCGCCCCGTGGGAAAGCGGCCCTCCGCTCTCCGTGACGACCGCGGCGGAGCAGTAGAAAAGAGGGGTCCAGGCGGGATTGGTGGTGCGCGCCACGAGCACCGCGCCCTTGGGGAAGCGGGCGAAGTCCTCCGGCCCGCGGACCACGCACACCTCGCCTTCGGCCTCGCCCGGACTCCCGGGTATGCCGGAGAGCTCTCCGGGGGCCCATGGCTCACCCTCGCCCGCTCCCAGGACCCATTCCGGGGTCCTGTCCTTGTCCTTGAGGTATTCGGCTTTGGCCCGGGCGATGTCTCCGGCCAGCCGGAGGTAGCCGGCGTCGTTGCCTGCGCCGATGGCCTCATCGAGACCCGCGGCGCGGGCGAAGAAGACGTCCATGGGATCTGAGAGGACTCCCTTTTCCACGAGGCGGGAGCCCAGCTCCTTCAATCCCCGCCGCAGGGGGAGGCTCAGGCGCGTGGTCTGGTAGTGCTCCGCGTCGTCGAGGGCCGTGTAGGCCCGGGCCAGGCGCGTGACCTCGTGGAAGAAGAAGCGCAGGTCCGGGGGGATGGCTCCGAGGAAGCGCTCCTCGGCCTCGCGCATGCGCATCTTGAGTTCGCGCTCGCGCTGCGCCGGGGACATCTGCGGAGGGGATTTCAGGAGGAGGCGGATGTTGTCGAGCACGACCCACGGCGCCTCGGCCCAAGTCGGATGGTAGGGGTCGAAATCCGTCTCCCGATGGCCGTGCGAGCGCAAGAACTCCGAAAAGCGCTTTTGGAAGGAGGGATGCGCTGAGAGCGAGCCTTCCTCGATGAGGCGCGAGGACGGCGTCTCCAGGATGAGCTTCTCCAGGGCCGGGGCCGAGCGGGCGTCGCGGGAGAGCTCGAAGAGCTCGCGGTTGACGGCGCCGGTCTTCGTCTCGCAGAAGGCGAGCAAGCCGTCGAAGATGAGCCGGCCCTCCTTTTCCCCGGCCACGGCCGCCGCGGCCTGGGAAAGGAAGCGGTGCAAAAAGCCCTGGGTCAGGGAGATCGCGATGTTGGGAAGGAAGTAGCGCGCGCCGTGCTCGTCGACGGACCGGACGAAGTCCCAGAGACGGGGGATGTCGAGGGATGCCAAGGGCGCGGCCGAGAACTCGCCTAAACGCAGGAGGTAGCGGTCGAGGTCCCGGTTCCACTCCGAGGGCAGGTCCTGGACCCATTGGAATTCCTCCCGCAGGCGGGGGAGCATCCGCCGTGCCTCGTCGAAGGAGTTGAGGGAGACCGGAGCGCGGCGGGCGTAGAGCTGGACCGCGTTCTGGTTCCCATAGACATAATGCCCGTGCAGGCCGAACCATTTCCCCTTGAAGGGGGGCAGGCCCATGAGGCGGAAGGAGTGGGCGAGAGAGAGATGGAAGCCCCGGTCCACGAAGTCCCAGGTCAGGGGCGTGATGGCGTTGGGGAAGCGCTCGGCCGACTCCTCGCGCGTCCAGCGCGGGGCGATGGAGGTGATGGGCCGCGATTGAAGGAGGTGGAGCTTCCCCTCGGCGAAGGCCCACTCGATGTCCTGGGGGAAGCCGAAGCTCTCCTCCACGCGCAGGAGGAGGGAGGAGAGTTCTCCCAGGCGCGCCGCGTCCAGGCAGGGTCGGGCGCCCTCCTCGGCCGAGAGGCGCACCGTCCTGACCCCCTCCTGCGCGGGCGAGATCTTCAGGGTCTTGGCCGCGATCTTGGAGGAGCGCAGGGCGCGGGTCTTCTTGTCGACGAGAAAATGGTCCACCTCGGATTCTCCGGAGACCACCGACTCCCCCAGGCCGAAGTTGGCGTCGAAGACGAGCTCTCCGAGGTCCCCGCTCACCGGGTTCACGCTAAATCCCACCCCGGCCGCCTCGGCCTTCGCCATGCGCTGGACCACCACGGCCATCTCCGCCGCCGCGTGGTCGAGCCCCTGCTTATGGCGGTAGGCCGCGGCGCGGTCGGACCAGAGGGAGAGGTAGCACAGACGCGTCTTCTCCAGGATGTCCCGGAGCGTCGAGCAGTTGAGGAAGGTCTCATGCTGGCCCGCGAACGCGGCCTGGGCCATGTCCTCCAGGGAAGAGGAGGAACGCACGGAGTAGGCGTGGCCGGGGCTCTCGCGCCGGAGGAAGCCGTCGAGTTCGGAGGCCAGGGCGTTGGGCAGGTGCAGGCCCCCGAGCTCCGCCTGCAGGCGGAGCGTGCATTCCCGCAGGGCCGCCGGGTCGTCGAAGGGGAAGGAGCGCGCCGATTCGATGAGCTTGGCCGCGGGACGGATGAAGTCCCGGTACGCGCGCAGGACGATCACCGTCCCGGGAGGCACCGGAAAACCCCTCTGGGTGAGCCGGGCGAGATTCGCCCCCTTCCCCCCGGCCCGCGAGGGATCGCAAGCCAGAGGATCGGTAAAATCGAGGAGATATGTCAGCATCCGCCCCGCGGGCGGATGCTCGTTGTCGGGGCAAGCCGCCGTTTCATTGGGAGTTTCCTCTAGTATGTTCCGTTATTTCTGCCTGCGAAGCCAACCGCAGGCACAGCCAGGCGAGCGCGGCTCCGAAGAGCATGTCCACGAAGTAATGATAGCGCAGATAAATGGTGGACAGCCAGAGGCCGACGCAGGGCAGGAGATAGAGGCGGTAGCGCCAGGGCTTGTGCTCCCGGTCGAAGAGGAGGAGATAGCCCGAGCCCGCGCAGTGGAGGCTGGGGAAGACGTCGACGCGGTTGCTCCCGGTCCCGACCACCCAGGCGTTGAGCCGGGAGGGCCAGCCGCCCTCCAAGGGGACATGGAACTGTCCGGCCATGGCGAGGTAGGGGCCCAGGGCGGGGATGAAGGTGTAGCCCAAAAAGCCGATCCCGTAGAGGACGAAGAGTCCGGTGAAGAAACGGACGGCGGTCCGCAGGTCCCCGGCCAGATGGCGGATCATGCTGAAGGCCAGATACGGGAGGAAGAGGACATAGCAGAGGCTCATGAGGTCCGTGAGCCAGGGCCGGATGAGGGGCTGCATGCGCAGGCTGAGATTGCCTCCGACTAATAGCGCGTCGCCCCGCTCAAGGAGTCCGTCGGCCATCCAGGGCGTCGCGGCCGCGACCGCCGGGCCCATGAGGAGATAACAGACGTTCATGGCGAGCGGGTGGAAGAGCAGGCGCAGCGTCCAGCGCCGGGAGTCGGGTTTCTTAAGGCAGGCGGCGATGAGCGCGGCGTCGAGGGCGAGGAGGCCGGGGAAGACGAGGGCCGCGGGCGAGAGGGGGCCCAGACGGACGCTGAAGAAGAGCCAGGAGAGGACCAGATAGGCCCCGAACACCCATTCATGGAGGAGGAGCCTCACGGCGCCTCGCTCCGGGCCGCGCCGCTCTGGAAGAGATCCATCCGAAAATCTTCGACCCGTTCCATCAGGGAACGATGGAAAAGGGCGTTCCAGAAGGCCGCCGCGGACTTGTGCGCCGGGGCGAAGCACTGCAGGCCGGCGGCCGTGGCCAGGGAGTAAAGGATGAAGAGGTCCGCCCGTCCGGCGATGAGCGCCGCCGCGGCCAGGAGCAAGGCCCAGGCGGCGAACGCCGGGACGCCGATCAGGATCTTCCAGAGAGCCACGACGTTGGGGCCATCGGGGAAGCGGCGGCCCGCCCAGGCGCCGGCGAGCAGGGGCGGCAGGTTCAAGGCCGCGGCCAGCGCGGAGGGAAGGGCCAGCAGCGCCAGGCGCAGGCGAGATGCGGAGGAGGGGTTCTCCCAGGCCGGGGCTCCCTTGTAGAAGAGGACCCCGCGGGAGGAGGCTTCGGCGCGTAAAGAGTCCCATCGCGACAAGTCCTCGGCGGTGAAGCCGAGCGTCAGGGAGCGCAGGGCCTCGGAATACGGCAAAGTCCCATCCCGGCAAAGCAGCACGGCCAGGCTCTGGAGGGATTCCTGGTTCCGCTCGGAGTCGAACTCGAAAGCCGCGTCCTCGAGCGAATCGGCGACCTTCTTTCTCAGGGTGTTTAGGTCTTCGGGGGAGCCTCCGGCCTCGAAGGGCTCTGCGACGACCACTTCCACGGAACTCCGCCAGCGCTGGGGACTGTCGTAGAGGATGGACAGAGGGACCACGGTGACGCGGACTCCGGTGGCTTGGAGGGAATGGAGCAGGCGCGAGGGACCGCTGCGCAAGGGGAGGTGTCTGGGCCCGAGGCTGCTGGTGCCTTCCGGAAAGAGGAAGACGCGGCCGCCTTCCTTCAGGACCTCCGCGCAGCGCGCGAGAGCCTCCGCGGCGTCGGGCCCCTCGCCCGCGTCCTTGGCCCGGCGCACTTCGATGCCGGTGAAGAAGAGCCGGCCGAGGAGGCTTCGGCGCAGCTGGGAGGATACGAGGAACACGGCGCCGGGCAGGAGGGTGTTGTAGACGAAGCCGTCCACGGCGCCGTTGCGGTGGAGGCCGAGGAAAAGCACGGGTCCCTCACGGGGGACCCGCTCCCCATGGCGCAAGACCACGCGCTCGAAGAAGAGCATGCACGCCAGCCGGCTCACCGCGTCATGCCAGCCGCTCAATTTGCCGTTACCTGATGCGGACTTCGCGAAGAATCCAAGGGATTCTTCGCGAAGGCCAAGAATCGCTCCATTTCATTGGATGCGCGGAAGGATTTGGGAAGCGTCCTTTCCCTCAGGCAGGCCCAGCGCGCAGAGCGTGCGCCGCTGACGGTCGAAGCGGTTGTCCGCGCTCCGCGCGTGGAGATAGGCTCCGGGGGAGGCGAGCAAGGCGGGATAGGCGTAGCAGGGCAAGGGATAATCCGTGCCGAAGAGCAGGCGTTCGAAGACTTCCGGGTGCTTGCGCAGCCTCAGCAGGGCGCCGACGCGGTTGGGGAGGGTGAGGGCGGAGGTGTCCATGTAGAAGTTCTTGTAGCGCTTGACGAGGTCCAGCATGGCGTCGAAATGCCTCTCGACGAGGAAGAGGCCGGTGGAACAGCCGTGCGCCGCGATGACGGTGACGCCCTCCTCGAGCGCCAGGCGCAGGCGCTGGGGGTCGCCCAGGGACTGGTCCTGGCCGATGAGGCTGAATTCGAAGCCCACGTGCGAGAGCAATGGGAGGTGGAGCTTCCCCAGGGTCCGGTAGAACTCCTTGTGGCGCTTGTCCGCCGGATCGAAGACCTGCGCGTTGGGGAGCACCTTGACCAGCGAGGCGCCGCGGGAGGCGCAGCGGATGAGTTCCTCGAGATAGTCGCAGCGGTTGGGGTTGATGGAGACCCCGGCCAGGAAGCGGGGGTTCTCCTCCGCGGCGTCGAGCACGCAGTCGTTGGAGATGAGGAAGTCGGTTCGGGCTTCGTCGAGCATGCCGTTGGCGCCGTAGACCCCGTCCATGGCGAGGAGCACGGCTTGTCTGACGGTCTTCGAGGCGGAGAGCTCGCGGTCAAGGTGTTCCAGATAGAGGCGGTTGGCGGTCTCCGGGTCGTCGAGGGGAAGCCCCTGCTGCCAGGCGATGAACTTGGCCAGGGGGCTCTTGAGCATCCGCTTCGAGAGAAGGCACCGGTTGGCCTTGGTGGGAAGCGCCGCCATGTGGACGTGGATATCTATGACCGAACCCCCGCGGGGTGAGGTCCGTTCGTCGGGGGATGCTTGCTGTGTCATAAGTTCTCCATTTGCCGTGCAATGGCCTTTATTTTCTGCATGTCGAGCTTCCCCGTGCCCAGCACCGGGATCTCGGCCACCTCGTGGAATCGGTCCTTATCCGGGAGCCAGAGCTTGGGCACGCCGGACTCGTTGAGCTTCTTGAGCAGCGCTCCCACCTCGCCGTAGCCCTTGTGGAGGACCACCAGACGCTCCCCGCGCTTCTCATCGGGCACCGCGGTCACGACGAAGGTCTGCTCGGCCAGGGCGGCCAGTTCGTGGAGTTTCTCCTCCAGGCGAACGTGCGGCACCATCTCTCCGCCGATCTTGCTAAATCGGCTCAAGCGGTCGGTGATGGAGACGAAGCCGTCGAGGTCGATGGAGGCGATATCCCCGGTGACGTAATACCCCTCGCGCAGCACCGAGGCCGTCTTCTCCGGGTCGCCCAGGTAGCCCTTCATCACGTTGGGCCCTTTGACGAGGAGGAGCCCCGGCTCGCCAGGCGGCAAGAGCGCTCCGGTGTCCGGGTGCACCACCCGCATGAGCACGCCCGGCAGGGGCTGGCCCACCGTCCCGGCCTTGGTCCCGCGCTGGCGCACCCCGGTCCGATCGACGTCCTGGATGTTGGCCGCGGCCACGGGTGAGAGCTCCGTGCAGCCGTAGCCTTCCAGCGGGGCGAGGCCGAACTTCTCCTCGAAAGCCTTGGCCAGGTCCTCGCGGAGCTTCTCCGCGCCCACGACGACGTAGCGCAGGGACTTGAGTTGATGGGGCTCGACGCGGCGGAGATAGGCCTGGAGGAAGGTCGGGGTGCCCAGGAGGAAAGTGGCCGCGTGCTTCTCGATGAGGTCGCCGATGCCCTTGGCGTCGAGAGGATTGTAATGGTAGATGACCCCGAAACCGCAGATCGGGGGGAAGAGCAGGGTCGCGGTGAAGCCGAAGGAGTGGAAGAAGGGGAGAGCCCCTAGGATGCGGTCCTCGGGGCGTATCTGATAGAGCTGGGCCAGGGCCTCGATGTTGGAGAGCAGGTTCGCGTGCGTGAGAACGACCCCCTTGGGCATGCCCGTGGACCCGCTGGTGAAGATGATGGTCGCGGTATCCTCCAGGGGGACTCCCGCGGCGGGGATGAGCAGGCGCTCGGCGAGGGGCCCGGGCAGGCAGAAGGCCGCGAGAGCGGTCCAGAGCGCGTCCAGCTTCGGGATGCCTCGGGCGATCTCCTCGATGTAGACCATCTCCGGCAGGGGCTCCCAGCCGAGCTTGTGGAGGAGGAGCTTGGAGGTGACGATCCTCCGAATGCCCGCGACTTTCACGCAATGCTCCACGACCTCGCGGGAGCTCGTGTAGTTCAAGTTGACCGGCACGCGGCCCATGAGGATGAGCCCCCAGTTGGCCAAGGCCGCGCCCGCCGAGGGCGGTAGGAAGACGCCCGTGACGCCCGAGACGGAGTCGAGGGCCGTTCTATTAGGTTTATCATCCTTCTGTTGTTCCAGGCGTTCGAGGGCCTTTCCCAAAAGCAATGCTTTCACCAGCATGGCGCCGTACCTTAGCCGCGTCCCGCTCGAGTCGGCCATGGCGAAGCGCAGGGGGTGGCGGCGGGCTTCCTGGAAGAAAGAGGGCCCCAGCGCGCGGCGCTCCTCGAGGCGATGGCGGAAGGCGTCCGATCCCAGCTCCAAGATGGCTTGGCGGACCTCGAAGGCCTTGGAGTCCGCGCCGAGGGGCTTGCCGAAGCTCACGGTGACCGGGTAGGGGACGCGCCGGGGACCCTTGAGCAGGACGCGCCCTCCCTCGAAGCTGAAGATGCTCCCCCAGACGCGGTCGAGGTGCACGGGGACCACCGGGACCTGGAGACCGTCGACTATGCGCTCGAAGCCTTTCTTGAAGCGGAGCAGCTGCCCGTGGCGGGTGATCTCGCCTTCCGCGAAGATGCAGACGAGCTCGCCCGCGCGCAAGGCGTCCTTGGCCGCGTCGAAGGACCGGAGCAGGGTCTTGGGGCTGTCGGCCTCCGAGATCGGGACGCAGCCCATGGCCTTGAAGAAATAGTGGAGGATGGGAAGGTCGTAGTATCTGCGGAACATGAGGAAGCGGACCAGGCGGGGGGAGGCCGCGGCGATGAGGAAGGCGTCTATGAAGGAGACATGGTTGCTCACGAGCAGGGCTCCGCCCTCCAGGGGCAGGCGCTCGCGCCCTTCCACCCGGATGCGGTAGAGGAGGTTGGCGATGGGATAGAGGAGCAGGCGCAGGAGGAAATCGGGGAGCAGGGCGATGATGTAGGCGGCCACGGCCAGGGTCATGGCGGCGCAGACCAGGAAGACCTGGCCCGCGTGCAGGTGGAAGTAGCGCCGCAGGGCCCAGAGCAGGGCCGAGGCGCCGAGCATGGCCGCGAAGGCGAGGAAGTTGGCCGCGGCCAGGAAGCGGCCGCGCTCGGCCTTGGGGCTCCTCTGCTGGACGAAGGATTGGAGCGGGACCAGGAGACAGCCCGCGCTCGCCCCGAGCAGGAAGAGCCAGAGGGCGGTGGTAGGAGCCGAGTGGAAGGAGAAGGCCAGGGCCGCGGAGAAGATCGCGATGCCCAAGGCGCCCAGGGGGACGAGGCCCAGCTCGACGGCGTCGCGCGAGAGCTTGCCCGCGGCGTAGGAGCCCAGGGCGATGCCCACGGCCAGGGCCACCTGGAGCAGAGAGAGGGCAGACTCATCCAAACCCATGAGCTCGTCGCCGTAGGTGAGCAGATTCATCTGGCTCAGCGCCCCGATGAACCAGAACGCGGCGCAGCCCGCCACGGCCAGATGGATGGAGCGGTGCTCCCGGACCGCGGCCAGAT
>CAYHRV010000049.1:5656-16345 GCA_964359165.1 uncultured Elusimicrobia bacterium | reverse complement strand
GAAGACCTGGTCCTCAGAGAAGAGCCTGAGGCCGCTTCTCTCGTTCCACAGCCCGCGCTCCCTCCCGCCGCCGGCCCCGACCTCCTCGACCAGAAGATGGCCTCCTACATGACCCACGAGCTCCGGGCCCCCTTGACCTCCATCCGCTCCGCGCTCGGGCTCCTGCAGATGCAGTTGGAAGGACGGCTCCAGCCCGACGAACGCCAGATCCTCGGCCTCGCGCTAAAGAACTCGGAGAGGCTCAACGGCCTCATCACCGACATCCTCGATTTCTCGAAGCTCCAAGCCGGCAAGATGAAGATGTCCCTGGAGGCCGCGCGCGCCGAAGACCTCATCGATGAGGCCATCGACACCCTCCGCTCCTGGTCCGTTTCCAAGGGCGTGCGCCTCGTCCGCGCGGAGGGAGAACCCCTCCCCCGGGTCTACGCGGACCCCAAACGCTCGATGCAGGTGCTCGTCAACCTGCTCTCCAATGCGATCAAATTCACCCCCGCCGGAGGCAAAGTCGAGGTCTCCGCGGCCCTTGGCCGCCACGAGCACGCCGGCACCATCGTCTTCCGGGTCAAGGATACAGGCCCCGGCATCGCCAAAGGGGACATCGAGCGCATATTCCATTGCTTCGAGCAGTCCGCACTCGGCGCCAAGGCCTCCAACGGCACCGGCCTGGGCCTGACGCTCTCGCGCGCGATGGTGGAGCTCCAGGGGGGGAGGATCTGGGCCGAGAGCTGGAAAGGGCTGGGCGCCTCGTTCTTCTTCACCGTCCCCATCCTGCGCAACGACATGGCGCGCCCCGTGGAAGTCTATCCCAAGCCCGTCGAGTACCACGGACTCTTCGTCTCCGTCTTCCGCCGCATGAACTCCTTCGTGGCCGCCCTATTCGCCTGATAAACGGACGATTTCCCCGTCGGACCGGCCCCCGGAGAGGAAGAGCAGGAGGTAGTCCCGCAGGTGGCGGGTCAGCAGGAAGTTCTGGCGCACGTGTTCGCGGCCGTTGGCCCCCAGGCGCGCGGCGTACGCGGGCTCGGCGAGGAGCTGCTTGAGGGCGAAGGCGGCCCCGTCGATGGAATGCGTCAGGAGGCCGGAGTATTTATGGGTGATCTGAAGGGGGATGCCGCCCACCGCCCCGGCGATGACGGGTTTTCCCTTCCATAACGCCTCGGCCACGGTCAGTCCGAAGCCTTCCCGCAGGGACTTCTGGAGGATGACCGCCGAGGCTCGCTGAAGGGCGTTGACCTCCAGATGGCTCGTCGGTGGCAGGCAGAGGACGAGGATGTCGGGATCGCCGTGCGCGCGTTCCCGGACCTCGGCCAGCACCTGCGCCCCTTCGGGATCGTCGTCGGCCGGACCACCCAGCAGGACCAGCCGGCAGTCGGAGTAGGTCCGGGCCTTGCGGAAGGCCTCAATGACCCCCAGGGGGTCCTTGAGCCGGTCGAAGCGGGATATCTGCGTGACGATCGGCTTGTCGGTCGGCACGCCGAGCCGGTCGAGGACGGCACGAACCTCGCCGGGCTCCAGCTCCCGGTTCTTGTCGCTGAGAGGATCGATGGAGGGGGCGATGAGCGCCTGCGCAACGGCCAGTTTCTGCGCGAAGGAGGGGGCGGAGAAGACGCAGGCGTCGTAGCGTTCCACCTCCGGCCGGAGGAAATCCCACACCCGCGGGTCGGGGCCGGAGAGGTCTATGTGGCAGCGCCAGAACCAGCGCTGGCCTTCCCGCCTTTTTCGCGCCAGGGGCGCGGGCTGGGGATCATGGATCAAGAGATACTCGGCGTCGAGGTCCATGCGTTCGAGGTTGAGCCGGCCCGTCTCCTCGTACACCGCGAAATCCCTCGGCCCGAGCTCGACTTCGTGGCCGTGGAGGGCGTTATGGAACTTCTTGGTGACGGCGTAGAAATCCTCCCCTCCATGGATGACCTCCCACCGGGTCTTTACCCCGAGTTCCTGGAGCAGGGGCACCATGCGGTTCAATATCTCCGCGACGCCGCCGCCCACCGCGGTGGAGTTGACGTGCAGGACGGATTTCCCCTCGAAGGCCCGGGCCAGCAGGCGCAGTTCCTCGATCACATCCTCCCCGACGATCGCGGCGTATTCCTCAAGACGGGACATCGGGGGATTCCTTAAGGCGGGCGTCGATGAGGGCGAGCAGGAGGGAGCGCAGACCCTCCATGGTGCGGGTGTAGGGATCGAGGCCGGCCACCCGGGAGGCCAGGGCGTCCTCGCCGAGTTCGGTCTTGAACCAATGGGAGAAGTCGTTGACGCCCAGGGGAGGGCGCAGGCGCGCCTCGAAGATGTGCAGATACAGGCTCGAGATGCCGACCTTCTTCAACCCTTCGGCGAACTCCCCGAGGTCCCAGGCCCGGTGGCGCGTGGGCAGGGAGAAGCGCACCGCGCTCATGAAGTGGAACTCCTTGCCCGCGGGGACGCGCCGGACCCCGTCGGCGCGCAGGCGCTCCTCGATCGCCGAGACGAAGGCGTCCCGAAGCTCCCGCAGGGAGGTGAAGCGTACGGTATCGATGGCGGCCAGGCGCTCGCCCAGGAGGTCGTCCTGGAGCATGTGCGTCGCCCAATAGGCGAAGTCGTTGGGCGGCTCCGGCACCAGGTATTGGTGCTGCTGGAGGAACCGGTGCGTATGGTGGTAGACCACCGGATCGGGCGCATTCCGGAGGAAACCCAACAGCTCCCCGAGGTCCGCCGCCTTCACCCCGGTCAATAGCGGCAGGCTCAAGCGGCTGCAGAACACGAACGGCTCGGCGGCCCTTCTCCTCACCGGCCGTCCCGCTGGAATTCCTCGATGAGCTCTCCGACCTGCTTTTCGAGCTTCGAGTAGAGCTCAACATAGAGCTCCAAGGGCCCGTCTAAGGGGTCGGCGATGTTCCAATGCCGGATCTCCCGCGCCGGGACCAGGCCCTTGGCCGGGGGACAGCCCACTTCCACCACGCAATCCCACTCTCGCCCGCCCAGAGAGTCGAAGCCCTTGGGCTTGGCCTCCCGCATGCGCAGGCCGTGCTCCTCGAGTATCCGCGCGGCTTTCGGGTCCACATCCTCCGAGGGCCGCAAGCCCGCGCTGGAGAGCGCCCAGGACGAAGGGGCCTTGGAGCGGCAGAGGGCCTCGGCGATCTGGCTTCGGCAAGCGTTGTGCATGCACACGAAGAGGATGGAAGGGGCGTTCATCCCTTCCTCTCCAAACGAACCTGGGTCAGGTCCGAGATCAGCATGCCGGCCCAGCGGTAGATGTTGTTCTCCTTGATCGTCTCCCTCATCCGTTTCATGCGCGCCGTCCTCTCCTCCGGGTTCATCTCGAGCCCGTAGCGTATCGCTTCCGCCGTCCGTTCCGCGTCGTAGGGGTTGATGATCAGGGCGTCCCTGAGTTCCCGGGAGGCACCCGCGAAGCGGCTGAGGATGAGGACGCCGTCGTCATTCTCCCGGGCCGCCACGAACTCCTTGGCCACCAGGTTCATCCCGTCGTGCAAGGAGGTCACCATGCACAGGTCGGCTTCGCGGTAATAGGGCAGAATCTCCTGGTGGCTGTGGTGCCGGTCGAGGAAGACGATGGGCTTCCAGTTGCGGGCCTTGAAGCGCCAGTTGATCCGTTCGGCCTCGGCCTCCACTTCCGCCAGGAAGTCATGGTAGCGCTTGATGTGGGTGCGGCTCGGGGCGCCGATCTGCACGAAGGTGAACTCTCCCTGATAGGCGGGGTATTTCTCCAGGAAACGCTCGATGGCCCTAAAGCGCTCCAACACCCCTTTGGTGTAGTCCATCCTCTCCACGCCGATGCCCAGATATTTCGCCTGGACCCCCAGTTCCTTGAGCAAAGCGGCGCGGTCCTTCCCGTTGGGCTGGGGGGAGATGTCATGGAAGGCGGCGGGGAAGGCGACGCTGATGGGGAAGGGTTTGACCAGGGTGGAGTGGCTCTCCTTGGTCACGGAAAAGCGCTCCCAATCCACCCGCGATTCCAGGACGCGGTCGACGGTGTCCAGGAAATTATTGCAGTGGAACTGCGTGTGGAAGCCGATGAGGTCCGCGCCCAGCATCCCCTGGAGGAGCTCCCGCTGCCAGGGGCAGATCCCGAACGCCTCCGGATTGGGCCAGGGGATGTGCCAGAAGAGCGCGATGCGCGCATCCGGACGCCTCTCCTTGAGATACCTCGGGAGCATCGCGAAATGGTAGTCCTGGATGAGGACGCAGGGCTCATCGAGCCCCTCCAATTCCTCCAGGACCGCGTCGCAAAACTTCTTATTGGCGGACTGGTATTGGGCCCAGTCCTCCTCGCGGAAAAGCGGGCGGGCGTGGGCGATGTGGCACAATGGCCAGAGTCCCTCGTTGGAAAACCCGTAGTAGTAGCCGTTCTCCTCCTCCTTGGTAAGAGCGACGCGCCTGAGAGTATAGAGAGGGTCCTCGGTGGGCACCTTGACCCGGCCGTTCTCATCGGCGCTCTCCCAATCCGCGTCCCCGGCCCCGTGCGCGATCCAGGTGCCTCCGCAGGAGCGGAGCACCGGATCGAGAGCCGTGACCAAACCGCCGGCCGGGACGATGCATTCGACGCTCCGTCCCTTGCGGACATGCATGTAGGGTTCCCGATTGGAAACGATGAAAAGGGGCTTCCCCTTGAGCTTGGCCTTGACATGCTCTTTTAGGCGCTCGGGCGTCCAAAGGGATTCCGCGGCCCGGCGCAGGCGGGCCTCCTCCTCCGCCGCCTCCTTGGCCGCGGCCAGGTGCTTGGCGAAGGTGGTCACCTCCCGGGCGATGGGGGCGAAGAGGTCTTCCTTGGGAAGGGGGGGGAGCTCGACCTCTTCGCCGGAACGCAGCCGCTTCATCCACTCCGCGGTCTTGGCGATGGGCCCCAGGACGCTCACGCGGATGACAAGCAGGGTCACCAGGGAGATGAGAACCATCTGGGCCAGGACGCGCTGGAACGCCAGCCTCCAGATGCGCGAGAGCTGGGATTGGATGTAGGAGGAGTCATGGACGAGGAGCAGGACGCCGGCCGTCTTGTCCCCGACCAGGAGCGGAAGGGAATAAAGGTGTCTTTGCTTCCCCTCCAGGATTTCGAAGCGGCCGGCATCCGCCGAACCGGAGAGCACCTGCGCCACCACCGCGGGGGCGGCGGGCAGGGCCGAGGAGAGGCTCGCCGTGACCGCGAGCGGACCGCCCTGAGGATCGTAGACCGCGACCCCGGCCAGACGCTCCCGGTTGCCGAACTTCTCCACCAGCCGCTGGAGCTTCGGCGTGGGCCCTTTCTCCAGGAGAGGCTCGACGGCCTCCTGGAGGCTTTGGGCCAGGAGGCGCGAGCGCCGGTCGAGCTCCTCCTCTTGGCGCTGGCGTTCCTGGCGCACATGGAAGAACGCCGAGATGGCGGCCACCGAAGCCACCGCGACGATCAAGGACAGAGTGAGTTTAAGGGTGATCTTCATCCTTGAGGTCGCCTCCGGAAAATGGAAAAACCGCCGCCGGGCTTTCCCGGATGGCGGCCCGACCATCCGATTCCCTCCGGAGCGAACGCCTCCGGACCCTTGCCGTCGAGGAAGTATATCGAATGTCTTGAGGAGAGCGCAAGGTTGGCCCGTTCGAAAAAACGTTTCTTTGCTTCGGTTCTTGCGCGATGCGACAAATTGCTGGCACAATTTTTCGCATCGCGCGCTTTGGGGAGGGTTCTTACGACGGATTCAAGGTTCGCCGCGCGCCGTTCCCGTTTGCTAGTATTCATGGCTCATGTCTTCGTCCAATCGAGGCTGTATCCTCCTCGGCATCGCATGCCTGCTCACCTCCGCCTTCTACGACAATATCCGGGGACCCCTGCTTCCCCTCTTCGCCGACCGCTACGGACTGGACTACTCCAAGACCTCGGCGTTCCTGACCGCGGGCTCCCTCTCCTCCTTCCTCTACGCCCTCCTTTCCGTGCGCCTGCTCTCGCGCTGGAGCGAGCGCGCGTACCTGCGGGCGGCCCTCTTGATCCAGGCCGGAGCCGTGCTGGGCACCGCCTTCGGCGAGGGCTACCCCATGCTCCTCCTCTGCGGGCTTCTCTGGGGCTTCGGGAACACCGGCATCGGGTTATCGTCGAATCTGCTCACCATCCGGGGCTCCGATGAGGGCAACCGTTCCCGGCTCCTCAACGGACTCCATGTCTTCTATGGACTGGGTTCCACTCTCCCGGCGCTCTACATCTCCTTCGCCTTGGGGCGGCACTGGCCCTTGCCCGCTATGCTAGGGGCCACCCTCCTCCTGCTCCCCGCGCTAGGCGTCTTTTCTAGGACCGCCGACCTGGCCGGCCCCGCGAAAGCCGAGGGCCCCGGCGGAGGTTGGAACATGCTCCTCTCCCGTTGCGCCCTCCTCTCCAACCTCTGCCTCTCCACCTATGTCCTCGGCGAGGTGTTGACCTCCATGTGGCTGTTCACTTACCTCCATGACCACTCCGGGCTGGACGTATCCCAGGCGAGCCGCCTCCTTCAGGCCTTCTTCCTCTGTCTTGCCGCCGGAAGGTTCCTTAGCGCTCTCTTCGTCCGCCCTTCCATGGAAAGCTGGCTCCAACCCGCCTGCATCCTGGGGGGCATGGCGCTGCTGCTCTCCGGCCTTTGGGGCTGGGAACCGGGCTTCGCCCTCTCCGCCCTGGCCATGGGCCCCTTTTATCCCTTGATGCTTTCCTCCATCGTCCGGGATTTCCCCTCCGATTATCCCCGCCTGATCTCCTTCGCAAACGCGGTCATGACCGTGGCCCTGGCCGTGGGACATCTGGCTATCGGGATGATCAGCGACGCCGCCTCCCTGCACACCGCCTTCTTCATCCCGCCGGCGTGCCTGGCGATCTCTCTCGCGCTATTTTTCCTCCGAGGCTCCCGGCTGGAGAAAACCTCATGACCGCTTCCCATATGATCCAAAGAGGCTTGTTCCGGACCGCGCTTCTCATCTTTTTTTTGACGCCTGCATTCGCGCGCGCCGAACCCTACCGCCTCCCGCCGGACATGGACAGCCTCGCCCTGCGCGGTCTGGAAGCCATGTATCGCCTGGAATTCGAGCGGGCGGAAGAGGCCTTTCGCAAGCTCGACGAAGTCCGGCCGTCCCACCCGAGCGGCTCCTTGTTCCTTGCCGGGCTCTATTGGTGGCGAAGCTCCCAGGACTTCGACCTCCCCGACAAGGACCCGTCCCTGGAAAAGGCTTTTCGAAGGGCGATCCAGGAGGGCGTGAAAAAAGCCGAGAGGCGGGAAAAGTGGGGAGGTTCCGTCGCGGAGCGGCATTTTTATAAGGGGATGGCCTACGGCCTGATGGGCCGCTGGCATATCCTGAACTACCGTTGGGTGCGGGCCTACTATTGGGGAAGCAAAGGGCACCGGCAGTTGAAGAAAGCGGTCAAGGGCGATCCCGAACTGTACGACGCCTACCTCGGATTGGGCATCTTCGATTACTACGCCGAAACGCTCCCGCGGATGCTCAAGATCCCCTCGCTCTTGTTCGTGCGCGGCGACAAGGAAAGGGGGCTTCGAGAGGTGGATTTGACCCTGCGCAAGGGCCGCTACAACTCCGTGGAGGCCCGCCTCTTCCTGATCAACACCTACAACGAGCATGAGCGCCGCCCTCAGGACGCGATGCGGCTGGCGGAGGAACTGATGGAGGGGGATCGGGAAAACCTCTTCTTTAGCCTCTTCAAGATCATCACGCTTTCCTATCTGAAGGACTGGGAAGGCCTCCTAAAGGAAGCCGGGGATTTCGTGGAAACGGCCGAAAGGAACCCGCAAGGCGCGATCCGGGAGCAGCTCCCCCTGGCCCGCCTTTACATGGGCAACGCCGCCATCGCCCTGCGCCGTCCGGAGAGCGCGCTGCGGATACTGACGGAGGGGATCGAGAAGGCCTCCGATCCCAGGAAGGGCTGGGTGGGCTACTGCCGATTGAGACGCGGCCAAGCCTACGACATCCTCGGCGAGCGCGAGAAGGCTCTCGAGGATTATCGCGGGGTGCTCCAGCGCAAGGTTTTCTGGTACGAGGACCGCGACGCGAAGAAAGGCCTGAAGAAAGCGTACGGGCACGAGGAAGTCTTGGCCCTCATCGAGGCTCCCTTCAACCGTTAATCTTCCGCGTGGGCGGCCGATCCGCTCCCGGCCTTGTTATCGGCTCTGCGATTGTCGGCCCAGCAATCCTCCGTGGATTCCAAGCAGGCCGGCTTCTCCTCGCCGTAGGATATCGTCGCGATCCGGTCGCCGGAGAGGCCGAGGAGGAGATAATACTCCCGGACCGCCTGGGCTCGCTTCTGCCCCAAGGCCAGGTTGTATCCCGTGGTGCCCCGTTCGTCGCAGTGGCCCTCGACGAGCACGTGCCATCCCGGATTCTTACGGAGTGCTTCGGCGTTGCGGCCCAGGGTGTCGCGGGCCTCCTTCCTCAAGTCGTAGCGGTCCAGCTCGAAGCCGACGGGCTTGAGCAACGGGGTGCCGCTGAACCCGCCCCCGTGGATCCTGGGTTCCGGAAGACGGTTCGCCGCGATCCCCATCAGGGGTCCGCCCGGCTGTTTCTTCACCGTTTTCTTGGCGCACGCGAAGTTCATGGCCGCGAGGACGGCCAAGACCCCCGATAGAACGGGGCTTGAGCTAGGATTCCTCACGTTCCTCCGGATCTTTATTCCCCCAGACCACCTTTATGAAGATCCAGCCCTCCACCTCATCCCCGTCGGTCACCTCGAGCCAATCCCCTTGTCTTTGAAGGACCCTGAACCGGTAGCCCCGCTCCACCTCCCAGAGCAGTTCGCTCTCCACGCCGGGTCCTTCCCGCACATTGGCCCGCTTTCCGATCGAGACCACGCATGGGACCTCGGAAAGCACGGACATATGCACCCAGCCCGTGTCCCCCTCGAAATCCTTTACGTTGGCCCATTCGCCGTCCCATTCCAGCACCTTGAAGGGCGCGAATCTCGAGGCGACCCATAAGGGGGGATTCTCCATGCCCGCGCCTTCCCTCACATTCGCCTTCTTCGAGGAGAGGCACATGAACTCCGCGCGCGCCGGGGGCGCGAAAAGCGCCAGGGCGAGTCCCAACGCGCAGCCGAGGGTCCGCGATGCCATCACGCTACCAGTGTAGTCGGGGCGTGTTAATTAATTGTTATCGGTAATATAGATATTGTATTATCATTATTGTGATTATATCGATGGCTATTTCGGAGCCCGGCGAGGCTTCCGAGGCAGAGGCTCTCGACGCGCCGGGGGGGACTGCGCCGTGCTTCCCCTGAACTATCACCATCTGTATTACTTCTGGGTGACGGCCAAGGCCGGCCGCATCTCCGAGGCCTGCCGGCGGCTGTTCCTCTCACAATCGACGCTCAGCACGCAGATCCAGCAACTGGAGCGTTCCTTCGGGAAGAAACTGCTTCACCGCGGCCGAAAGGGAGTCTCCCTCACCTCCGAGGGGCGGATCGCTTTCGAGTATTGCGAGCGCATCTTCTCCCAGGGGGAGGAACTCGCCTCGGCCTTGCACGGCGGCGGCCCTGCCCCGGCGCGGCTCCGATTGGGAATCGCCGGATCCGTTTCAAGACACGTGGTGGCGCAGATCCTTGAGAGGATCTACCAGATAGACCGAAAGCTCCAAGTCGGCATACTCGGAGGGCCGCACGAGGACCTGCGCGAGCGCCTGGAGAGGCACCGGTTGGACCTCGTCGTTTCCAACGTGGATTTCTCCAGCGAGCTTGGAGTCGAATTCAGGAGCCGTTTGGCCGGAACGATCCCGATCCATTTCGTCGCCTCCCCGAAACTGCGGGGCCGGGTCCGGCTCTTCCCATCCGACCTTTCGAAACTCCCGATGCTCCTCATGGCCCCGGAGAACCCGGTGCGCAAGGAAGTGGATCTGTTCCTGTGCCGGCACAAAGTCTCCGTTTCGGTCGAGGCGGAGATAGAGGATTTCGACCTTCTTCAATTCCTGGCCCTGCGCGGGCACGGGGTCGCGGCCATCGACGCGCTGACGGTCGCGCAAGAGGTTTCCCGCGGGAGATTGAAGACCCTGCACCGCGGGTCGGTGGGCATAAAGGAGTATGTATGGTTCATATGCGGCCGACACCCGAAACCCAATCCCATCCTCCAGGAGGTGATGCGGGAATTGATGGAGGACTTCAAGGTTTCAACAGGATGACCCCCCGATGATAGAAGGCTTCTCCGCGCTCGAACTCTCCTCGCTCGCGGCCCTGGTGTTCCTAGCCGGGGCGGTGGACGCCCTGGCCGGAGGGGGGGGACTCATCACCCTTCCCGCCTATCTTGCCGCGGGGCTTCCGCCGGCCCTGCTCTTGGGGACCAACAAGCTCTCCTCGACCTTGGGGACGGTCGCCTCCACGCTCCGCTACGCCCTGAACCTGGAGATCGACCGGGCTGCGCTCCCTTGGATGATCTTGGCTTCCATGCTCGGCTCCGCGCTGGGGGCCGGGCTCTCCCTCCTGCTCGACCCCGCGTGGCTGAGGATCCTCCTGCTCATCGCCCTTCCGCTGATCGCCTTCGCGGTGCTGCGCAAGAGGGACTTCGGCTCCGAGGACCGAAGCGGCGAGTTCACCGACCGGGAACGCCTTCAGCGCTCCCTGGCGGTGGTCCTCCCGATCGGGGCCTACGACGGGTTCTTCGGGCCGGGGACGGGGACTTTCTTCGCCTTGGGCTTGAGCCGGGTCTGCCGGCAGGACCTCCTGCGGGCCACGGCGCACGCGAAGATCCTCAACCTCGTTTCCAACGCCGCGGCCCT
>CAYHRV010000049.1:0-5556 GCA_964359165.1 uncultured Elusimicrobia bacterium | reverse complement strand
TGCGGGCCACGGCGCACGCGAAGATCCTCAACCTCGTTTCCAACGCCGCGGCCCTCGCCGCCTTCCTCTGGGCGGGGAGAGTTCATGTCCCGCTGGGTTTGGCCATGGGCGCCGCAGGGGTGGGGGGGCATTTCTTGGGCTCGCACCTCGGACTCAAACAAGGAGCGCGGGCCATCCGCCCGGTCATCGCCCTGGTCTGCGCCGGGCTCTTTTTGAAGCTCCTCCTGGATGCCGTCGGAAAATAACCATTGACAAAATCGGTGATCCCTGTTATATATATAGCTCTTCTGTAGCCGCGGACGCCCCTGGACGCCGAGACAGCCGTTGTCGCGGCGTTTTCATTTCCGGGAGGTCACAATGATCAGGCCGTTTCCGCGGCTTTGCGTCGTCTTCTTCTTGGGGCTCGCCTTGGGCCCGCAGGCTTGGGCGGCGACTACCCTCCGGGTGAAAGGCGAGTTGGTCAACGCGCAAGGCAAGCCCTTGATCGGCCTGGCTTCCCTGGAGTTCCTCATCCTCGACCTGGACCGCGGCGGGCGCGAAGTCTGGAGGGAACTCAAGGAGGTCCGCGTGGCCTCGGGCCGTTATGCCGTGCTGCTGGGAGATTCGCGTCCCATGCCTCTGCGCAACCTCCTCCCCGGATGGCGGCTTACGGTCCGCCCGCCGCTCGGTTCCGGCTGGGTAGCCTCCCGGCCCTCGTTGGACACTTCCGAGGATCCCCGGCGCACCCAATTACGGGGGCTCCTCGAGCGCTTCGGGGTGGTCTCGGCCGCCTCGGACCTGGCCAAGTCCAACCCCCGGATATTGACGCTCTTGGGGGCTCACCGGTCGGAGGCCGAGGGCGCCCAAGACCGGGGAGAGGAGTTCTCCGACCCGCTCCCAGACCTCTATTCCGGGGTGGAGGAGGAGACGCTTTCAGGCCGGTGGACGGGTCCGCGTTCCGAGCGCGTATCCGATGAAAAGGCCCGCCGCTGGGACCGCGTCATATCCGCCGAGGATTCCTTCCTCCGCGACCGTCTCCTCCGCATGGCCCGGGACTTCAAGGACAGGCCGCCGGAACCCGCGGGGCCCCTGCGCATCGGGATATCCGTCCAACCCCATTGAGCTAGGCAAGC
The DNA here is from genome assembly GCA_964359165.1 of uncultured Elusimicrobia bacterium. GTDB lineage: Bacteria > Elusimicrobiota > Elusimicrobia > UBA1565 > UBA1565 > CAYHRV01. The sequence continues at coordinate 4,444 of CAYHRV010000049.1, read as the reverse complement.
TGATATAATATCGGACTTTCATGGACTCCACGATATCCTCGGTTTTCAAGGACGGCGGCCTCCTGGCCGCCCTCCGCCCCTGGCTGAGACGCTTGGCGCTCTATGGATCGGCCTCACTCATCGCCTGGGCCGCCTACGCCTATTACCTCCGCCTCTGCGAGGCCACCTCCATCGAGCATGACGCCCAAGGAGTCCAGACCTATACGGGAGAGCTCGGCGGCCGCAACCTGGAGAACCGCCTGCTGGAGACCGGCTCCACCGCCAAGGAAGTCGCGGCCCTGATCAAATCGCTCGCCAAGACCGGCACGGGGCGCGCTTTTCCGGGGGACAACTACGAACTGGTCCGCTCCACCGACGACAGGTTCCTGCACCTGACCGTGGTCCGAGGCCTCAAGCGGACCGTCGTGATGCCCAAGAACGGGGGGTTCCAGGCCGTGGTCGGCGACGTCCCGGTGCTCACGACGGCCAGGCAGGCACGGGGGGACATCCGGGGCAATCTCTGGCTCTCCATGCAGAAACGGGGGGTCCCGCCGACCCTCATCTCGGAGTTCGCCGATACCTTCCAGTGGACCGTGGACTTCCTCACCGAGACGCACGACGGGGACCGCTTCGCCGTCTCCTGGACCGAACGGCACACGCCGGACGGCCGCAACTGGGGACGGACCATCGAAGCCGGACTCTACGACGGCCGGGTGACCGGCCGCCATGTCGGCATACTCTTCGGCGACGGCTATTACGACGAAAAGGGGCATTCCCTGGCCCGCATGTTCCTCCGGGCTCCCCTCAATTACCGCCGCATCTCCTCCTACTTCTCCTCCAACCGCTATCACCCCATCCTTCGCCGCTACCGCCCCCACCACGGGACCGACTACGCCGCCCCCTACGGCACCCCCATCTCCGCCGTCGGAGCGGGCCTCGTCGCCGGCGCGGGCTACAAGGGAGGCCTGGGCAACGCGGTGGAGATCCGCCACAACCTCAATTATGTCACCGTCTACGGCCATCTCAAGGGGTTCGCCAAGGGAGTGCGCGCGGGAACGCGCGTGCGCCAGGGGCAGGTCATCGGGTACGTCGGCGCCACCGGCTTGGCCTCCGGACCGCACCTGCACTTCCAGATATCCAGGAACGGACAGTGGATCAACTTCTTGAGCATCAAGGTCCCGCAGGCGACCAGCGTCCCGGCCAAGTCCATGCCTTCCTTCCAGGCGAACCGCGACAGGCAGGTCCGCCTCCTCGGGGAGACCAGCTCCGGGGTGCGCGCCAGTGCGCGCTGAGCGCGGCGGCCAAGGAGCCGCCGTCCTTGAAGCGCAGTCCTTCTTCAATCGCGGAGAGGGCGGCGGCCAAGGGGTCGCCGTCCTCTCCGTGGCGATGCTCTTGTGCGGCTGCGCGGGTCTGGGCGCGATGCTGCCCAAGCGGGAACCCCCGCCGCCGACAGAGGAATCCCAGTTCACCTCGGTGAGCTTCCCGGAGGCCCTCAAGGCAGAACGGGGGCGGCCCGTCCGTTTCACGGCCCAATTCCTCGGAGAAGAGGACACCATCCTGGACCTGCCCGATGAGTACCATGAAGGATTCATCCGCCTGCGCATCTGCCCGCCGGGGAAGGCCAAGGCGGCCGTGACCAATGTCGTGGCGCCCAAGGGCCTGGAGAAAACCATAGCGGGCTTCAAGCTAGGGGAAACAGCGGAATTCTTCGTCGTCAGGACCTGGAACGAGGATACGGACTTAGACGAGGAGAGCCGCCAAGCCGTGCTCCAGGTGCATAAACTCGCCCGACCGCGCGACCCGGCGCTGGCGGCCCTCCCGGCGAAGCCGCGGACGCTGAGTTTCCGCAACAACCGCAATGCCGACGACCTCATCACACTCGAACCGGACGGCTCTTTCCGCCTCCGGGAACGCGGAAAAGAGGTCCTGGGGAGCTACGAATTGAATGGGACGAACCTGCTCTTCCGTCTGCCCAACGGCAAGACGGCCGCCGGAAGTTTCGACGGGGCGGTGCTCAAGGACCCGGACAAGAAGGAGTGGACACTCTCGCCGCCTCCGTAGGAGGCGGCGCTCTTACCTTTTCCAGGATTTAGGGCAGAGCGCGAAATTCAGGGCCGTGGCTTCCTTGGCGTTGCCCTTGTTCTCCGGCCTCTCCACCCCCTTGGGGGGACAGCCGGTCCTGATGCGGACTTCTTCCGGCACGGTCTCGTAGGAGCCGGTCCTATACTCCGAAAGGAAATTATAGTGGCGGATCCCGACGGAATAGCCGCCTCCGGAGCGGGGCGGGACGGCCACGGCGTAGCGCCCTCCTGAATCCGTGGCGGCGGAGGCGGACACCGCCGAGGACCTCCCCTGGAAGAACGAGAGCTCCGCGCCCTCCAAGGGCAGGCCGGTGTCCATGTCGATGACCTTCCCCTCGAAACGCCAATAGCCCTCCGGGCCCTCGGCCGTGGGGGCGGCCGCCTGGGGGACCGGGGCGTCCGAGCCCTCCGCCGGAGCCTGCTCCTGGGCGTGGGCGGAGGCCGGAGCCGGCGGCCGGGCCTCCTGCGAGGGAGTCCTGAAAAAGAAGAAATAGGCCATGGCCGCGGCGGCCAAGCCGCCGTAGAGGACCACCGGACTGCTCTCCTCCCGGCTGACGCGCAGGGCGGAAGGCCGGGACTGGGCCGCGGCCGCGGCCGATTTCCATTTCGCGAAGACGAACCCGCAGGAGGGGCACTCCGTGACGCCTTCAGGCTCTTCCGCGTTGCAGTGAGGGCACTTCATAGAGGTAGCTTAATGCTCTCAAACCCCCCTGTCAAGACTTCGCGGCAACCACCCGATGGCCCAGGAGCTTGGCCCCGTCGAAGACGAAATAGCCGCTGAATTTCCGGCGCTCGATGAGCAAGGGCAGCCAGAAGGGATCGTCCTCCCACATCTCGGCGTAGGGGATGTCCTCCAAGGCGAACCACTTCGGGATGGCCTCGTCGGTCTCCTGGAGCTCCCCCTCGCCGCCCGAAGCGGCGAACACCGCCACGTGCAGGCTGTAGCCGTCCTTGAACTGGAAGCTCAACTCTCCGGCCTCTTCGAGCCCGAGGGGCGTGAGGCCGATCTCCTCCTGGGTCTCGCGCACCGCGGCCTGGAGGGCGCTCTCTCCCGGCTCGATGCGTCCCCCGGGACCGTTCATGTTCCCGGCGCCGAGGCCCCGCTTCTTGCGGATCAAGAGGATGCGCCCCCCCTGGATGATGAAACAGAGGGTGGCTCTCTCCTTTGGGGTCCAACTCTTCCAGTCGACGCCGTCTACATGCTGGTCCATGGCCGGGGCAGCATCATAGTAAATCCCCATCCGCAGCGCACTTTGTGCGCTGCGCTCTTGCCAAAAGGCGAAAAGCTCGGCATACTCTCCTGAGGTGGAAGCTCCCCGATGATATCCAGCGGACTATTGGCCGCCCTCTTAGTCTTCGCCGCCGCGGCGGTAGCGGCCCTGGGGGCCGTGTGCCTGCGCCTGCTCAATAAAGCCTCCCAGTCCCCTCAGGACGCCCAAGCCCTGCAGAGGATAGAGTCCGAACTGCGGGAGGCACGGGAGAGGCTCCTCCTTATGGATTCCGAGCTGGTCAAGAAGGTCTCTCAGCTCCAATTGGACGTCATAGACCGGGTCAATTCAGCCTTGCAGGGCAACACGCAGACCGTGCTCCAGCAACTCGGCTCCGCGACGAAATCCGTCTCAGAGACCGACAGGAACATGCAGCAGCGCATGGACTCGCTCCAGAAGCGTTTTACCGACGTGCAGGAGGGCATCGCCTCGGTCAAGACCACGGCCGGGGAATTCACGACCATCGGCAAGGAACTCAGGGACGTGCTCCTGCCCGGCGGGCAGCGCGGGAATTTCGGACAGGTCGAACTGGAGAAGATCCTCAAGGACGTGTTCCCTCCCCATCACCTGCGCTTCCAGGCTCCGGTGGAGCCCGGCGGGACCACGCTCGTGGACGCCGCCGTGGTCCTGGACGGCAAGCTCATCCCCATCGACTCGAAGTTCCCGGTCGCGGATTTCCTGGCCATCAAGAAGGCCGCGGGGGGGGAGAAGGTCAAGGCGCGCAACCTGTTCATCAAGGAGATCGACAAGCTCCTCTCGGACATCGAGAGCAAGTACATCCGCCCTCCCCACACCTTCGAGGCCGCGGTCATGTACATCCATTCGGAGTCCGTCTACCAGGAAGCGGTGTCCCTGGACATGGGCGAGGGGGGAGCCGACCTCTTCACCGTGGCCCAGCGCAGGAAGGTGCTCCTATCCTCCCCGCACACCCTCCTCATGCACCTGAGGCTCATCTACAGCGTGGTCAAGAACCAGCGCTTGAGCGAGAACGTCTCCAAGCTCGTGGAGATGCTCAACAACCTCCAGCCCGCCCTCGAAGAGGTCAAGGACGCCTTCGGCAAGGCCAAGAAACAGCTCAACTTCGCGGGCACCAATCTCTCGGAAGCCGAAGCCGCC
>CAYHRV010000048.1:0-16355 GCA_964359165.1 uncultured Elusimicrobia bacterium | reverse complement strand
GTCCCTGGCCGAAGGCCAGGCCGTCGAGTTCGACGTGGTCGAATCGGAGAAGGGTCCCAAGGCGGCCAATGTGAGGAAGACGCCAGCGCCCTGACCAAGTCAGGGCGCTCACGATCCGTGAGACATGGACGAGCCCCGGCCGAGCCGCCGGGGCTTTTCCTTTGCATTAAGTGATAAAATGGCCGAACTCGGGAGAATCATGGAATTCTCCCGAGTTCGGCACCTATGATCGACAAACTCGTCTACAAGCTCATCGGCACCCCGAGCGAGCGGCGCATCAAGAAGCTCCAGCCCATGCTCGAGCGCATCAACGCCCTGGAAGCCGAGGTGCAGGCCCTGCCTCCCGAGGCTTTCCCGGCCAAGACCGCGGAACTGCGCGAGCGCGTGAAGGAATCCCTCGCGGACATGCCCCAGGGCCTGGAGAAGGAGGAGCGGGTCAAGCGCGTCAACGCCGCGCTAGAGGAGGTGCTCCCCGAGGCTTTCGCCCTGACCCGCGAGGCGTCCCGGCGCGCCAGCGGCCTGCGCCACTTCGACGTGCAGATGCTCGGCGGCATGGTGCTCCACTCAAGCGGCATCTCCGAGATGAAGACCGGCGAGGGCAAGACGCTGGTGGCCACGGCCCCGGTCTACCTCAACTCCCTCATGGGCCGCGGGGTCCACGTGGTCACGGTCAATGACTACCTGGCCAAGCGCGACAGCGAGTGGATGGGTCCCATCTACCGCTACCTGGGCCTCACCGTGGGCTTCGTCCAGCACGACATAGACAACGCGACGCGCAGCGCTGCCTACGCCTGCGACGTCACCTACGTGACTAACAACGAGATCGGCTTCGACTACCTGCGCGACAACATGGTCGTGCGCGCCGGCGACCGCGTCATGCGCCCCCTGCACTACGCCATCATCGACGAGGTGGACTCCATCCTCGTCGACGAGGCCCGCACCCCGTTGATCATCTCCGGCCCGGCGGAGGAGACCACCGAGCGCTACGTGCTCATCAACCGCATCATCCCCCATCTGAAGATCCGCTTCGTCACCGAGGAAGAGGAGATCCAGTCCAAATACACGGGCGAGGACCTGGGCAAGGACTTCGACGCCATCGTCGATGAGAAGAACCACAGCGCCATCCTCACCGACCAGGGCATCGACAAGGCGCAGAACCTCCTGGGCCTGACCAGCCTCTACGACGACCTCCAGGGCGCCTGGGTCCACCACATCACCCAGGCCCTGCGCGGCCACCACCTCTACAAGCGCGACGTGCACTACGTGGTCAAGGACAGCGAGGTGATCATCGTCGACGAGTTCACCGGCCGCCTCATGCCGGGACGGCGCTGGTCCGAGGGCCTGCACCAGGCCGTGGAGGCCAAGGAGATGCTCCCGCCCCGCGGCGAGAACCAGACCCTGGCCACCATCACCTTCCAGAACTTCTTCAAGCTCTACGACAAGGTCGCGGGCATGACCGGAACGGCCATGACCGAGGCCGACGAGTTCTATGAGATCTACAAGCTCGACGTCGTCGAGATACCCTCCAATCGCGTCAACGTGCGCACTGATTTCCCGGACATCATCTGGCTCAACGAGCGCGCCAAGGACAAGGCCATCATCGCCGAGATCGAGGAGCTCTGGAAGGTCGGCCGCCCGGTGCTGGTGGGCACGCGCTCCATCGAGAAGTCGGAGAAGATCGCGGCCATGCTCCGGGCCAAGGGCATCCCGCACCAGGTCCTCAACGCCAAGTACCACGAGATGGAGGCCCAGATCATCGCCCAGGCGGGCAAGAAGGGCATGGTCACCATCGCCACCAACATGGCCGGCCGCGGGACCGACATCATCCTAGGCGGCAGTCCCCGGACCTCGAGGACCAGAAGAAGGTCGTCGAGCTGGGCGGCCTCCATGTGCTGGGCACCGAGCGCCACGAAGCGCGGCGCATCGACAACCAGCTGCGCGGACGCTGCGGCCGCCAGGGCGACCCGGGTTCCACCCGCTTCTACCTGGCCCTAGACGACGAGCTCATGCGCCTCTTCGGCTCCGAGCGCATCAGCAGCCTCATGGTGACGCTCGGCATGACCGAGGACGAGCCCATCGAGAGTCCGCTGGTCACGCGCCAGATCGAGGGCGCCCAGCGCCGCGTGGAGACGCATAACTTCGACATCCGCAAGCAGCTCCTCGACTTCGACAACGTCATGAACAAGCAGCGCGAGGTCATCTACGGCCTGCGCAACCAGGTCCTTGACGGTAAGGACGTGAGCGCGCACTTGGACAAGATGATGGAGGAAGAGCTCGCCGAGAAGGTGGGGCAGTGGGCCCCCAAGGAGGCCTACCCCGAGGCCTGGGAGATCGCCAGCCTCGCGGTGTACTTGGAACGGGTCTTCGCCCTCCCCTTCCATCCTACCGCCGAGGAGGTGCGCGCCCTCGACCAGGAGACCCTGCTCGCCGACCTCAACGGGAAGGTCCGCTCGGCCTACCAGAAGCGCGCCGAGGAGGACTTCGCGGGCTTCGATTTCCACGAGGTCGAGAAGATGGTCCTGCTCCAGATGATCGACCAGGCCTGGAAGAACCACCTCTACGACCTCGATCACATGAAGAAGTACATCCACCTGCGCGCCTACGCGCAGAAGGATCCCAAGGTCGAGTACCAGCGCGAGTCCTTCGGACTCTTCAATGTGATGCTCGACCGCATCCGCGAGCAGACCGTCGAATACCTCTTCCGCGTCCAGGCCCCGCGCCGGCCCCCGCCGCCTCCCCCCACGGCCATGGTCGAGGGCTCTGCCGAGGGCCAGGCCCCCGCTCCCCGCCCGGCCTCCTTCTTGCGCGGGCCGCAGGCCCAGGGCAAGGCGCCTTCCCCGGCCGCCGTGCCCAAGAAGATCGGCCGCAACGACCCCTGTCCCTGCGGCAGCAAGAAGAAATATAAGAAGTGCTGCGGGGCCTGAACCGCATGCCGCGGAAAAATCACCGGGATTTTTCCGCGGCATGCGTCGTTTTATGACGGCAAGACCTCTAACTCGGCCGTTTCCGCCGGTCTTTTCTCTTATCGTTGTCGTCTTGGCCGGAGCCGCGCTGGGCCTCTGCCTCCCCAAGCCGGGCCTGACCGCTTTCGCCTGGTGCGCGCCCGCGATCCTCCTCTGGCGCCTGCGCGTTTCGCGAAGTCCCCTCGCCTCCTTCAGACTCGGTTGGGCTTTCGGCGCCGCCTTCTGCGCCGTGGCCCTCCATTGGATCTACTTCACCTGCCGCTTCGCGGGCCTTCCCGTGCCGGTCTCGGCCGCGGCCTTGACCGGCCTCTGCGCTCTCCTGGGTTTTAACTGGGGCGTTTTCGCCTTTTTCTCCCGGGTGTTCATCGACCGCCTGCCGGGCTGGTCCCTTCCTTGGGCCCTGGCCGCCTTGCTCGCGGCCATCGAGAGCGCGTGCGCGGCCTGGACCCCGAGGCTCGGCTTCGACCTGCTCGCTTACACGCAGTGGCCCAACCTCTTCCTGCTCCAGGGTTCGGCCGTCTTCGGCCCCCACGCGCTGGGTTTCCTCATCCTGCTCTGGAACGCCTGCTGGGAGTCCTTCCTTCGCGACCGCGCGAAGACCGCCCGCATCAACCTCGGCCTCTGCGCGCTCCTTTTGGCCGCGTGGGCCTCGTATGGGACTTTCATCCTATCCAAGAGGGAGATACTCCCGGGCCGTGCCGTGGAGATCATCCAGCCGAACATCGACCAATACCGGAAATGGGACGCGGACTCCGCGCCGGACATACGCCGGACCATCGAGGGGCTCATGGCCCGCGAGCGAAAGGACGCCCCCGTCCTCATCCTCTGGCCCGAATCCTCGGTTCCAGGCTGGCTCGACGACCCCGAGAACTCTCAATGGATCGCCTCCCTGGCGCGCACGGCGCGGGCTCCGGTGCTCTTGGGATCGGTGACGCGCATGGGCTCGCGCGAGCATAACTCCGCGGTCCTCTTCTCCCCGAAAGGAGAGCCCTCGGCCATCTACCACAAACGACAACTCGTCCCATTCGGGGAGTTCGTCCCCTTCCGGACATGGCTGCAAGGCGCCGTGCCCCTTCTAGGCGGCATGTGGGACATGGAGCCGGGGCAAGCCGCCCAGACGCTCATGGCCACGCCTCTGGGACCCCTGGCCGTCAATATCTGCTATGAGTCCGTCTTCCCCCGCTGGGTGCGCCTGGACGCCTCCCGCGGAGCGCGTGTCGCGGCTAATCTCACCAACGACGGCTGGTACAAGGACACCTGGGGCCCGCTCCAGCATTTCCAGGTCAACGTCTTTCGCGCCGTCGAGAACCGCATCACCGTGCTCAGGGCCGGCAACACGGGAGTCTCCGCGGTCATCGACCCCTACGGCAGGGTGCTCGCGCGCGGGCCCTTCCTGGCGCCGGCCCGCCTGGAGGCGAGGTTGAACGACGAGGGCGCCTTCCCCAAGGGCTCCTTCTATTCCCGCCACGGCGATTGGTTCGGCTTCCTGTGCATCGCGGCCGTCGCCTCCCTGGTGTTCCTTCTGAGCCGAAAGACGGCATGAAATTCGTCTTCTCACCGGACTATTCGGTGGACATCGGCGCGCATGTATTCCCCACTCAGAAATTCGCCCTCGTCCGCGATCGGCTCGTGGAACGCGGCCTGGCGAAGGCCAAGGAGTTCCTGGACCCGGGCGAGGCCTCTCGAGCCGACCTGCTCCTGGTGCATTCCCCGCAATGGGTCGGGAAGATACTGGAAGGCCGCACCAACCTCGACGACGAGATGCTCATGGAGCTCCCCTGGTCCAAGGCCCTGGCCAAGGCGCATTCCAAGGCCGCGGCCGGCACCCTGCTCGCGGCGCGGCACGCGCTCGAAAGCGGCTTGGGCGTGCACGTGGGGGGAGGCTCGCACCACGCCTTCGCCGGGCACGGCGAGGGCTTCTGCGTGTTCAACGACCTTGCCGTGGCCATCCGCGTCCTCCAGCGCGAGGACCCGAGCGCCAGGGCCGCGGTCATAGACCTGGACGTCCACCAGGGCAACGGCACGGCCTCCATCTTCGCGGGTGACCCCTCCGTGGCCACCTTCTCCATGCACCAGGAGGACAATTATCCCGTGGTCAAGCCGCCGGGCACCGTGGACATCGGCCTCCCCGGCGGGACAAGCGATGAAAAATATCTTAAACTCCTCTCGGAGAGGCTCGGGCCTTTCCTCGATGACGCGCGGCCCAAGCTCGCCCTCTACCAGGCCGGAGTCGACTGCTGGGAAGGCGACGCCCTGGGCGGCCTAAAGCTCAGCCGCGCGGGGCTGGCGGCCAGGGACGAGGCGGTGTTCTCGGCGTGCTTTAAGCGCAAGGCGCCCGTCGTCATCACGCTCGGAGGCGGCTACGCCGCGCGCATCGAGGACACGGTCGCGCTCCACGCGCAGACGATCGCGATCGGTTTAGAGAAGCACAGGAGGGATCGCAGTGGCTGACCCGCAGTTCCGCGAGGCGCAGGAGTCCCTGGCCCAGATCCGTTCCAAGCTGGAGTCCGTGGGCAAACTCCTAGACATCCCCAAGAAGCGCGAGGAGGCCGCCAAGCGCGAAGCCGCGGCCGCCGACCCCTCGTTCTGGGCCGACTCGCTCAAGGCCAAGAAGCTCTCCAAGGAACTCAACGACTTGAAGAAGGCCGTCAAGGAATTCGACGACGCCACGCGCGTCCTAGCCGACCTCCAGGCCCATCTGGAGCTCGCTCTGGAAGCCGAGGACATGGGCGAGCTCAACGAGGTGCGCGAGGGGCTGCGCAAGGCCGCGGGCGTGACCGCGGACCTCGACACCCGCTTAAAGCTCTCCGGCGAGTTCGATTCCTCCGACGCCATCTTCTCGCTCCACGCCGGCGCGGGCGGCACCGAAGCCTGCGACTGGGCCGAGATGCTCCTGCGCATGTACACCCGCTGGGCCGAGCGCAAAGGCCTCGAGTTCGCCCTGACCGACATGCTCAAGGGCGAGGAAGCGGGGGTCAAGAGCGTGAGCGCTTTCGTGCGCGGGCCCAACGCCTACGGCCTGCTCAAGGGCGAGGTCGGCGTCCACCGCCTGGTGCGCATCTCCCCTTTCGACTCCAACAAGCGGCGGCACACCTCCTTCGCCTCCTGCGACGTGCTCCCGGACATCGAGGACGAGATCGACATCCAGATCGCGGACGCGGAGATGGAGGCCGCCACCTTCCGCTCGGGCGGCGCGGGCGGACAGAACGTAAACAAGGTGGAGACCGCCGTCCGAATCAAGCATCTTCCCACCGGCATCGTGGTGGCCTGCCAGACCGAGCGCTCCCAGCACCAGAACCGGATGAACTGCATCAAGATGCTCAAGGCCCGGCTCTACCAGATCGAGCTCGACAAGAAACGCTCAGCCATGGAGAAGCACTACGACGCCAAGGGTGACATCGCCTGGGGGCATCAGATCCGCTCCTACGTCTTCATGCCCTACCAGATGGTCAAGGACCTGCGCACGGGCGAGGAGACCTCCCAGATACAGACCGTCATGGACGGCGACCTCGACCCCTTCATCCAGGAATACCTGAGCTGGCTCGCCGCCGGCAAGCCCAACCGCAAAGCCGCCATCCCCGAAGACTAGGCCAGACTCACGACAAACGCGAAGCGTTTGTCGTGAGTCTGGGAACTTGTTTCGTTTCGGTCAGCCGTTGGCGGATTCAGGCGGCTTGCCCGCGATGACTTCCAGGAAGGCCGCCCCATAGCGTTCGAGCTTCAGATCTCCGACACCTTTCACGCCGCGCAGGGCATCCAGCGTCATGGGCTTCATAGCGGCCATCTCGACTAAGGCGCTGTCGTGGAACACGACATACGGTGGGACGCCCGCCTTCCCCGCGATCGAGCGCCGGAGCGCGCGCAGGCGTTCGAAGAGTTCCTCGTCGACCGCCGCGCCTCCGGCAAGGCCTTTCTTCAGGGCCTTGGCCTTTTTCTTTCCGCGCACCGCCGCGGGAGCCGGAACGCCGAGGCGCACCGTTCCCTCATCCCGGCAAAGGGCTCTGCCGGCTTCCGTGATCCGCAAGAGCGGATACTCCCGCTCCTCGACCACCTCTAAGAAACCCTGCACGATGAGCTGGTCTATCCACGAGCGCACGGCCGCCTCGCCGGACTCTTTGAGCAGGCCGAATACCTGGAGGGCGTCGTGTCCGTTGCGCGCCATGCGCTCGTCGCTTTTTCCCAGGAGCAGATTGACCGCATACCCGGTCCCAAAACGCCCTTCAAGGCGCCAGGCCGCGCTCAAGACCTTCTTGGCCGTCAACAGAGCCTCCTCCTCCGAAAGGCTCTTGGTTTCCCCCAGGCAGACATCGCAGGCCTGACAAGCGAGGCCGTGTCGCACGACCCCTTGTCGCGGGCCCCCCCCCCCGGGGGGGGAGCCCGCCGGGGGGGGTTTTTGACCCAAAAAATTCATGGGCCAGCCAATGCAGGCAACCCCCCCCACCCCCCGCCACACCGCGCCGCCCTCACACGGGTGGCGGTGCCCCACCCCCCTTTGCGGCTCCACCCCCCCGGGGGGGGTCTCGCAGGCGGGGGGGTATATTGCCCCAAAATGTTCCGTGAGCAGCCTATGCCTGCAAACCGGCGCAACCGCGTACCGCCCGATCTCCCTCAATTGCCGCTCCAACGCCTTCTGACGCTCGGGCGGGAGCGCCCCGTCCCTCATCGCCAGACCCCGATGCGCGGCGAGGTCCGAGGCCGCGAAGAGCAGTACGCAGTCGGCCGGCAAGCCGTCCCTGCCCGCGCGGCCCGACTCCTGCTGGTAATGCTCCACCGAGCGCGGGGTGTTGGCGTGGACGACGAAGCGGACATTGGAGCGGTCGATGCCCATGCCGAAGGCGATGGTGGCCACGATCACATCCAGCCGCTCGTTGACGAAGCCTTCCTGCGCCTTGCGCCTGCGCTCGGCGTTGAGCCCCGCGTGATAGGGCGCGCACGAGACCCCCGCGCGCTCAAGCCCCGCGGCCAGGCGCTCGACGTCCTTGCGGGTCTGCGCGTAGACGATGCCGCCCTCGCCCGGGTGGCGGCGCACGACCTCGAGCACCTGCGCCGCCTGCTCGCGCCGTGCGAAGGCGCGGTAGACCAGGTTCGGCCGGTCGGGGTGGCCGATCAAGCGCGCGGGCTCGCGCAAGGCGAGCTGGGCGCAGATGTCCTCCTGCACCGCGGGAGTGGCCGTGGCGGTCAAAGCCATGCGCGCGGCTTTCGGAAAGCGCTGGAGCACCTCGGCCAGCCGTCGGTATTCGGGGCGGAACTCGTGGCCCCAGTGCGAGACGCAGTGCGCCTCATCGACCGCGATCAAGATGAGCCGGGGCGCGATGTCTTCGAGGATGTCGCCGACTAAGAGGCGTTCCGGGCTGACATAGAGCAGGTCGGTCTTGCCCGCCGCCAGCCGGCGGTAGGCCTCGCCGCGCTCTTGAGTCTCGAGATTGGAGTGGAGCGCGTCCGCGGCCAAGCCCGCCTCCTTGGCGGCCGCGACCTGGTCGTCCATGAGCGCGATGAGGGGGGAGACCACCAGCGAGAGCCCTCGCCCCATGGCCGCTGGAAGCTGATAGCAGATGCTCTTGCCCCCGCCCGTGGGCAGGACCACCAGGCTGTCTTGCCCGGCCAGGGCCGCCTCAACCGCCTCCCGCTGGAGCGGCTTGAAGGAGCCGTAGCCCCAATGCCGCCGCAGAGCCTCCTCCGGGTTCTTGGGAATGTCTTTTTTCACGAGAGGATGCGCCTTAGGGCTTTGACCGTGGCCGATATCAGCCTCACGGGTATGGGGGCATCGGGATGAAAATCGCTCCAAGGGCTCAGTTTTTTCCAAGCTTGCGCTTCCATGTCCACGAGCACTTCCTCGGCGGGGGCATCGCGGGACATCCTCCTAAACGCGCAGCGCGTCCCTTCCGCCGGGCGTATGTCGTAGAAGAATTCCGGGAGCGAGTCGATGAGCGCGAAACGGCCGGCGGATAAGTCCAAGGCGCATACCTTGACTCCCAGCCTCGCTCCGTCCGTGAAGCGGTGGACGAAGAGCAGTCCATTGCGCCCGAATTGCACCCCTGATTCGTACAGATACCAGCAGCGCAGCGAGGGGAGAACGAATGCCAGCTCCGGGTCCGCTTTGCGGCGGAAGAGGGCCAGGCGGCCGATCTCCTTGGAGACCCCCACCTCGATGATGTCATAGAGGAGCGCGGCGGAGTCCCCCTCCGGAGACTCCCAAAGGCGATAGTCCATGCCGGGCCGGGGCTCCTTCCCATTCCCCCGAACTCCCGCGGTGACCCGCCCGAGGTCTATATCCCAGCCTTTGAGGATCTCTTTTCGGTCCATTCCCTGAACCGTTCAGGTCTCAGCGCTTGCGGAAGAGTTCCAGGAACTTGTTCTCGGTGGAGAGGATGAGCGTGCTGTCCTGCGGTATGCCCTTCTTATAGGCTTCCAGCGTCCGGATGAATTCGTAGAATTCCGGGTCCGAGTTCATGGCCTGGGCGTAGATGCGGATGGCCTTCCCTTCCCCTTCGCCCCGGATGGTCTGGGCCTTGCGATAGGCCTCGGACTGTATCTCCTGGAGGTCCTTGTTGATCTTGCCCTGGATCTTCGACTGCTCCCCCAGGCCCACGGAGCGTATCTTCTGCGCGATGCGCTGGCGCTCCGAGATCATGCGCTCGTAGACTTTGGCCTCCACGCTCGACTCATAGGAGATGCGCCGCAACTGGACGTCGATGAGCTCCACGCCGAATTCCCTGAGACCGAGCTTGGCCTTTTCGATGATGATGGCGCTCAGCGCCTCCCGGCCCACGGTGACGGGCTCGATCTCCCCTGTGACCTCTTCCTCGGCGCCGGGTAGGGCCTCGCCCTTCTTCTGCGCCTCCGCTTCAGCCTTCGCCTTGATCTTGTCGAGCAGGGAATTTGAGTTGCGCACCGCCTCCACGAGGTTCTGGTTGGAGATCGTATCCCGCGTGGCGGAATCGAGTATGCCGTTGAGGCGCCGCACGGCCGCGTCCTCGGTCTGCACGGTCTGGATGAAGAGCAGGGGGTCGGCGATGCGCCAGCGCGCGGTCGTGTCCACCCAGATGTACTTCTTGTCCTTGGTCGGGATCTGGTTGGGGTCCCCGTCCCAGTTGAGGATGCGCTTGTCGAGGCGATGCACTTTCTGGATGAGCGGGAGCTTGAAATGCAGGCCGGCCTGCGTGACCGCCGAGCCGACCGGACGGCCGAACTGGGTGAGCACGGCCTGCTGCCACTCCGGGAGCGTGTACACCGAGGCGTTGAATACGATCAAGGCCAGGATGCCCCCGGCTATGCGCGCGAGAGGGACTTCCGGCCTCATGGCGCCTCCCCGGCCGGGGCCTGCTGGGCCTTGTGGGGGAATACCGGAAGCACGCCCTGCACTCCCTTGTCTACGATGGTCAGAGCCTTGAAGCGGCCATAGAGCTCTTCCATGGCTTCCAAATAGAGCCGCGTGCGCGTGACCGTGGGCGCGGTGCGGTAGGCGGCGAGCATGGAGCGGAAGCGCGCCGCGTCGCCCTCGGCCCGGTTGACCGCGGCCGTGGCGTAGCCCTGGGCGTCGCGGACCGCCTGCTCGGCCTTCCCGCGGGCCTCCGGGATGACCTTGTTGTATTCCCGCTCGGCCTGGTTGATGGCCTGCTCCTGCTCCTGCTTGGCCGCGTTGACCTCGTTGAAGGCGGGCTTGACCGGCTCCGGGGGATTGACGTTCTGGAGCTTGACCGTGACGATGCGCAGGCCGATGTCGTAGCGGTCGAGCACCTCCTGGGTCAGGCGCTGGGCCTCGTCGGCGATCTCCACGCGGCCGGTGGTGAGCACCTCGTTGACCGTGCGGTCGCCGACCACCCGGCGCATCATGGACTGGGACACGTCGCGTAGATTCTTCAAGACCTCGCGGGTGCTGAAGAGGAATTTCTTCGGATCGGAGATCTGATACTGCACGATCCACTCCACGTCGCCCACGTTGAGGTCGCCGGTCAAGGTCAGGGACTCATCGCGCAGGGCCCTGTCGCCGTCCTCGCCCCGCCCGGAGGAGCGGAAGCCGAACTCCTCCTGGAGGATGATCTTGGTCTTGACCTTGATGGCGGTGTCCAGGAAAGGGACCTTGAAGTGCAATCCCGGAGACTCGGTGGAGACATAGCGCCCAAAGCGCAGGATGACCGCCTCCTCGCTGGGCTCCACGGTGTAGACCGAGCTGAAGAGCACGATGGCCCCGGCCAGGGCCGCGAGGGCCAGGATGATCTTCTCCTGGAATCGGGAGCCGTCCTTGAACTTCTCCGAAAGCGCGCGCATGAGGTCGCGGGCTTCTTCGCGGGGGTCTTCCCAAGGTTCCGGCATGACCCATGTATCCTAGCAACTTTACCCGCCGCGGTGTGGCCTGCAAGAACCGCCGCCGTGCCGCCAGGTCGGTCAAGGTCCACCGTGGCCGTTGGGATATCGCAGGACGCTTTCTTGCAGCTTAAAATTTCGTCTCCTTGAGGAAGGAGTCGAGCCGGTCGAAGGAGCCGCCCCAGCCGCCCTTCATCCCGTCCATGCCCTTCGCGAAGGTCTCCAGCTCGACCGCGGACGCGTCCACCGGCAGCCAGTACAGGCTGATAAGCGTCTTGGGGCCGAAGTCCTGCAGCAGCACGGTGGTCAGCGTCTTCTTGGGCCATGTCGGCGCCAGCGGGTGGCTGCCCAGGCCCCGGTCCTTGTCCGAGAACTGCTGCACGTAGACGAGCTTCTCGGGCTTTACGATCTCTTTGTAGAGCGCAAGCCCCCATAGCTCGACACCGCCGGTCTTCATCGCGTAGTGGTAGCTGCCGCCCACGCGCAAGTCCGACTCGGCGTGCGTGGTCTCCGAGCCCTTGGGCCCGAACCAGGCCGCCATCTCCTTTGGCTCGGTCCAGGCTCGCCACACGCGCTCGCGCGGCGCGTCCACTAGGCGGAAGATGACGAACTGCCCGGTGCAATGCGCGTTGAGGCGCGAGAGGGTCTGCCGGCCGCCCTCGACCGCGTGGAACTCCTCGACCGCACGCTTCTTCATGGCCGCCGTCATCAACACCATGCGCATCGTGAGCTCGGTCTTGCTTCCGACCGCCTTGAAGGTGATCGTCGAAACGAAGCCCACGCCCTTCTCGTCGAATTCCTTGCCGCCGCCGTTCTTGACGACGATCTTCTTCTGGGGAACGATCTCGACGTACTTCGCCGTGTTCAAGTACCGGACGCCGTCGGGGCCGATCATCACGTGCTTCCAGATGCCCCCCTCCTTGAACTCGCGCGATGCCGTCTCATCGGAGAAGCCGTGCGGCCCCCACCACTTCACGATCTCCGCGTTGTCCGTCCAGGCCCGCCACACGCGCGCCACGGGCGCGTCGATGAGGCGAGTGATCACGATCTCGCGGTCGGATAGGGATTCGACTTTATTCTTGGCGTTCATATCAGGGATTCTCCTTTAGATAGCGCTCGAGGGCGTCGAACTTGTCGTTCCAGAACTTCCGGTGTCTCTCGATCCAGGCCTGGGCTTCCTGCATCCGCTTCTGCTCCAAACGGCAGTGATAGGTGCGGCCCTCTTTTTTCCTGGACAGCAGGCCGGCTTCCTCGAGTATGCGCATGTGCTTGGAGATGGCCGGCGCGGAGACTTTGTACGGCTTGGCCAGTTCCGCGACCGTGGCCTCGCCGGTCGAGAGGCGCGCCAGGATGCCGCGGCGGATGGGGTGGGCCAGCGCACCGAAGGCGAGGTCGAGTGGGTGTTGACTATAGTTAACCATCGAGTTAAGTATAAAACACAAGCGCCTTCCTGTCAAGGCCATTGTCGAGCTGTATGGACAAGCGCTCCTCTCCCATGCGCTGTGTACCGCAAGGTCAGTGTTCGAATCCAAGTCGATAGGCGGCGGGATGAAAGAATAAAGCCCTTCCGGTTGGAGGGCTTTTTCTACGACGAGAGTGGCTGCCCGACTAGGACTCGAACCTGACGCTCAGGGTCGATTCGATGAGACCGGGGCGTTGAGCAGCTCCTTCTCCAGGGTCTCGTAGCGGTTGATGACGGCGCGCACGAAGTCGCGCTTCTGGTTGTAGCTGCCGGGGAAGAAGGAGCCCTTGAAGCCCGCGATGACGAGCTTGCGCAAGGCCAGGCTCGATAGGCCCAGGTGCGTGGCCACCAGCTCCATCTCGCGGCAGACCGTGGTGCTCGAGACCAGGCGGTTGTCGGTGCAGATGCTCACCGAGAGGCCGTACTCGATCATCTTGCGGATGGGGTGGTCGGCGATGGAGCGAAGGGAGGGCGTGGTCTGGAGGTTGCTCGTGACGCAGACTTCGATGCCGACGCGCTGGCTGGCGATGTAGTTGGCCAGGTCATCGACGTAGCGCTTCTTGTCGGCGATGGCCGGGTCCTGGATCATCTCCTGGGCGAAGAGGAAGGTGCCGTGGCCGATGCGGTTGGCGTGGCACTGGGTGATGGCCTGCCAGATGGACTCCGGGCCGTAGGCCTCGCCCGCGTGCACGGTCTTGCGGATGAAGTGGTCGTGGGCGTATTGGTAGGCGTCCTTGTGGTCGGAGGGGGGATAGCCCGCCTCCTCGCCGGCCAGGTCGAAGCCCACCACGGGCAGGCCCTCGGCGGCCATGGCTACGCCCGCGCGCGCGAGCTCCAGGGACGCGGCGGCGTAGACGTCGTCTTTGCGGGCGTGCTCCATGATGCGCAGGAGGTCGCCGTAGTAAGGCGACATCCCGGATTTGAATTTTCTCATCGCGCAGAGCAGGATGCCGAAATGGAAGGGCAGGTCCTTGCCCGAGCGCACCGCAGCGCTCGAGTTGTGGGTCTTGGCCCCGGCCGCCAAGCCCTTGGCCACGGCCCGGACGACTTCCGTCGAGGAGAGCTTGCCCGAGACATGGAGCTGGGGGGCGAAGCGCACCTCGATGTAGCGCACGCCCTCGGCCGCGTTGTCTTCCACCAGTTCCTTGGCCACGCGCTCGAGGTTCTCGGGGGACTGGAGCACGCCGCAGGTGTAGGCGAAACCGTGGAGGTAGTCGGGCAGACTCTTGTAGGCCGGCTTGAAGACGAGCTTGCGCAGGCCGTCCTCGGTGTTGGAGGGGAGTTTCAGCTTGGCGCGCTTGGCCAGCTCGATGAGGGTCTTGAGCCTCAAGGAGCCGTCCAGGTGGACATGGAGGTCGGACTTGGGGATTTTGCGGATGAATTCCGGGGTGATGCGGCTTCGAAGGGTTTTCATGGCGTTGTTTCCTTGGCTTCGGATGTGGGCGAGTTCATCGGAAATGGTCCCTGAGCATGCGCACTAAACCCTCGGTGGCCTTCTCCGGGATCTCCTCGCCGTCCCAGTCGATGGAGAAGTGCGCGTTCTTCTGCGTGGGTTGGACGAAGGTCTCGTGCATGGGGAGCACGGCGCCCAGGATCTGGTGCTTGGCCTGGGCGATGCTGCGTCCGCGTTCGAGGATGTCGCGGTGCACGCGGCGGAGCACGGCGGTGGCCGTGCCCGTGGAGACGAAGACCTTGTAGTCGTAGAGCGCGAGCAGTTCCGGCGGGTAGAGGGCGTAGAGGCCCTCGACGACGATGAGCCCGCCGGGCTTTAGCAGGACGCTCTTGCGGCTTCGGGTGTAGAGCTTGAAGTCGTAGACGGGCTGGCGCACGCTGCGGCCCGAGCAGAGCGTCTGGATGTGCTCCACGGCCAAGGGGAAGTCGATGGCGTCGGGGTGGTCGAAATTGAAGGCCTTGCGCTCGGCTAAGGAGAGCTGATCCAAGGGCTTGTAGTAGTTGTCCAGAGAGAAGAGGCGGCCTTGGATGCCGGAGCGGCGTATGGTTTCGAGCAGTCTTCGGGCAAGGGTGGTCTTCCCGGAGCCGGAGCCTCCGGCGATGCCTACGACGAATCGCTTGGTTCGATTTACGCGGCGCCCATGTTGCGGCATCGGCCATCCTAAGCCGTCTTAAGGGCAAATCAAACCATATTTGAAGGGCTGTTGGTTATCGGGCTTCGTCGGCCGCGAGCGAGGCACCCACCATCTCCTCGAGGAGCCGGGGGGTCTCGGGGTCGATCCCATGGACCTGCTCCTGGGCCAGGATGCGGGCCAGCTTCTCGGGCAATTCGGTGAGCTCGGCCAGCGAGACGAGATTGAGCGTCACATCCGCGTAGCGGCCCAAGGGGAGTATGTGGAGGCGCTCATTCTTGAGTACGCCGCCCCACCAGCGCAGGTTCGTGGCCGGGGGCGTGCCGCGCTCCTTGGTGTCGCGCAGGAGCCGCCGGGTCAGGCGCACCACCGTGGGCGCGGTGAGATGGATGTTGAGGGAAGCGTGGCCTTCCAGCGCGGCGAGGATCTTGGGGTGAGAGGCGTAGGTCGAATCCACGAGCACCACGTCGTTCTCGCCTAACTGCAGGAATTGGCCGCTCTTTTGGGTGTAAATCCCGGTCTTCATGTCGTGGTCGGCGAGTTCCACGCGCTTGCCGGCCAGGAGGTCGCGGATGTCGGAAGCCACGCGGTCGAGGTCGAGGGCTTCGGGCTTGTCCCATTCCGGCTGGCCGTTGGCGTCCTTGGGCACATCTTGCTCCGACTTATAGTAGCGGTCCACGGAGAAGGTCTTGATGCGGCCGTTGAGCGCCTGGTCGAGGCCGTTGGCCAGGGTGGATTTCCCGGCGGCCGTAGGGGCCTGGAGGATGATGGCGCTTCGTCCGGGGAGGGCGCGCGCCCGGGAGAGTATCTCCTCGACGCGGGCCTCGGGGTCGGATTCGGCGTATCGGGAAAGGTCGCGGCCCTCGAAGAGCGAGGCGATCTGCTCCCGGGCTTTGGTCATGGCCTCGGCGGGGATGGCTTGCCCGGCCGGGGCTTCCTGCTTGGGAGCGGCTTTCTTGCCCGGGAGGATCGCGTCGGCCAGGCGCACGAGGGGGGAGACGATGGCGTTGGACGCCTTGGGCGCGTAGACCTGGCCGAGCACGGTGCCGGCGGTCAGTATCGCGATGGCGGCGTTCATGGCCCAGCGCAGGTCAAGTCCCACCAGCGCGCCGAAGAGGTGCATGAGGCTCCCGGCCACCACGAGGGCGGGGTAGAGCGGCGCAATCCCCTTGGGGGGCCTGCCTTCCTCTTTAAAGAGCTTGTAGTTCTGCTTGATCTGGGGCCAGTTGAGCACCCAGAGCAGAGCCATGGCCGCGGTGAAGGCCACGCTCACCCAGGCCGTGAGCGGCATGAAGATCTGGGCCGCGATGAGCGGAAGGGGGGCCAGCACGCCCAGGGCGGTGAGGGCGGTGGCTTTGAGAGCCTTGGCGTCGCGCTTGTAGTAGTTGATCTGGCCCACGACCACCGCGCTCTCGGCTACGCCCGCGAGATTGGCCACGTTCCACCAAATATTGGAGCCCTGGCCGATGGATACCACCGAGAGGAGCGTGGCGGCCGCGAACCAGATGAGCGGGCTGGCGAGGACGAGGTCCTTGACGCCCT